>CAYYSX010000482.1:0-3055 GCA_964474315.1 uncultured Verrucomicrobiota bacterium
TTGATAAACAACAGCAGGGCCGTATGGGGTTTTTGCCTTCTCCCGCTTGCGGGTTGCGTGCAAGGCGTCCGGCAGCCTGTCGGATCAAAGGATAGCGCCCTTGGTGAGACTTCGATTGCCGATCTTGAAAAATGGATCCCGAAGCTGATGGAAGAAAATCGTGTGCCTGGGGTTTCCATTGCACTCATCAAGGATGGGAATTTGTTTTGGCGAAGAGGGTTTGGCGTCAAGGATTACGAGTCACCAGAACCGGTGAACAATGATACGATATTTGAAGCAGCGTCGGTGAGCAAAACAGTGTTTGCCTATGCCGCGTTGAAGCTGTGCGAGCGGGGTGTGATTGGTCTCGACACGCCGCTGATGAACTATGCTGTCAACCTGTTTCTGGAGGGGGATGCGCGGCTGGAACTTATCACTGCCCGCCAGGTGCTGTCTCATGCCACGGGTTTTCAAGACTGGCGGTCGGGCGCAGAGCCTCTGAAGATTCACTTCACGCCGGGCGAGCGGTATGCCTACTCCGGGGAGGGCTACTTCTATTTGCAGTCGGTGATGACGCAATTGACCGGCCACGTCAGCGCAACGGACTCGGCGAGATACGAAGCCGATCTCGAGGTTTTCGCTACGGACATCGACGCTTACCTGAAGGCGAATCTGCTGGAGCCGTTCGGCATGAGTTCCAGCGGATATGTGTGGAATGACACATTCGAGAAGCACGCCGCAAGGCCGCACGATTCCGAGGGAAAGCCGTTGACCAAAGCGAAGCCGACGTCAACCGATGCGGCGAGGTATGCGGCGGCGGGCGGGTTGCACACGACGCCGACGGATTACGCGAGATTTCTGATCGAAGTCATCAACCCAAAGAGGAGCGATGCGTTCCGGCTCAACGTGGAAAGCCTCAAGGAAATGGTGCGTCCGCAGGTAAAAGTGGATGATTCGCACTCATGGGCGCTGGGCTGGGAGATTTATCACGGACCAAAGGGAGACCTGATCATGCATGGCGGGAATCAAAAAGGCTTCCATGCGTTTGCCGTCGCCTCCATTGAACGAAAGTCTGGCGTAATCATCATGACGAATGGAGACAATGGTTGGAAGCTCAACACCCGGGTGGTCGATCACGTCGTGGAGCGGTATTTGGGCGGCTAGCTATTTGCACCGAATGAGCAATAAGTTCAACCATGCGCTGCATGCTTACCGTGGAATACTAGCATCACCCGTTTTAGTTTCGCTTCGAGTGCCCCGAGGATCTCGTCCACTATGCTCTCGGACGGAAGCACATCGATTGGGCCTGCGAGCGTGAGGTTCGCAGGCTGCGGCACGCGTCTGACTTCGAAGATACGCACCTGGAGTGGACGATAGGGTGGGGCTGCTGCCACTGCCGCCTGATGCAGTCACGGACATTGTCCCGGGCGCAAACCCGGACTTGAGCGTTCGCATCTTGCTCGGCGATCAGCTCAGGCACTTCGCAGAGGCAAAGACCCGTCAGCCAGAAATCGGCTCAAGCGGTTACCATTCCCGCCTTCGCGACGTTCGCGATTTCGCAAGTCTCGCATGATGATCTTCGTTCCCACTCACCTGGCAGGGCCGCCGAACACCCCAGCGGAATAGGTCGAGCGGGGGGGTGAGGTTGGAATGAGCGGGTAAACGCCCGACTTACTTCGCGGTTGGACGGAGCCGCGGTTGGAGCCCCAGGACTTAAATGAAAACTAATTCAGCGGAGGGGAATCGGAGGAGCTGGACGGTCGTGATCCACCGGGCTGAGTCGGTCGTCCACGCGCGGTGGCAGTCGTGCCTGACATAAATGGTGGCTATAATATCCCCATTTATCTGAAAAGAGGGACATCGAGAGCTTGGCCAGGCAGCACCGGGGAGTGTCGCTCTGGGCGGAGAAGCCGCGGGGCGGTTGAACCGGGAGGCAGGTGCGGGTGCGGACTTTATGGGGTCTAACCCGGAAGCGCTCCAGACCAAGCGAGCAACGCCGCCGCTGCGCCCCTCCGCCGCTGCCACTTGTCGCCGATCCCGCGCACCTCTCAGTAATTCTTCATTCATCCTTCTACCTGGGCTCACCGTCTCTCCTCCAAAAACCCTTCTTCGGGAAGCTGGCTTGACAGAATCGCGTGTAAAACATAGTTTTATCTCATGACCAAGACGATCACCAAGATTGGCAACTCGCAGGGTCTGATGTTTGATTCCGCCCTGATGGACCTGGCGCGCATCAAGGTGGGCGATCAGGTGACGGTCAGCGTGCATGAAGGCGGCTCGATTGTGTTGACGCCGGTGCGCCCGGTCATCACTCCGGAAACGGCGGCCGCGACCGCAAAGCGTTTGATCAAGAAGAATGCGGAGCTGTTCCGGCGGCTGTCATGAAGCGGCCGTTCTCGCATCCCACGGTGGAGGCGGTGAAGGCCATTCACGCCGAGGTGATGGCCGCGCACGGCGGCGGCGCGGGGCTGCGGGAACAGGCGCTGCTGGAATCGGCGGTGGCCGCACCGCAGGCCACGATGATGGGCAAGCCGTTGTTCACCGATCCGGTGGAGATCGCCGCCGCTTATCTGTTTTACCTTGGCCGGAACCATCCGTTCGTGGACGGCAACAAGCGGACGGCGCTGGCGACGTGCCTGGTCTTCTTGAGCGAGAACGAGTTGCTGCCGCACGAAAAGCTCGAGGTCGAAGCGTGGGAAGCATTGACGCTCGACCTAGCGGCGAGCCGAATTGACCGCGAGCAGACGACGAAACGGCTGCGTCAACTTCTTCGTTCCCGCAGATGAGCAACCCCACCGCCCTCGTCCCAAAGCTTTGGAATGACTGCAACATCCTCCGCGATGGCGGTTTGCCCAACGGCGTGGCGGAAGTAGAGCGGCGGTTGAGCGTAAGCGTCCTATGAACCTTCACCATCCTCCCAGATGGGGTTCACAGGACACTCACGAGCGACCAGATGCAGAGTTCTCCGACGTCTATTCCGTAATTAATCCGCTCTTCCCTGAAACTGCTCCGGCCGCGCTCCAGCCTCGTAATAAGCTGAGGAAAGAGTGAGGACGCCGGGACGGCGAGTGGGGCA
>CAYYSX010000483.1:0-3034 GCA_964474315.1 uncultured Verrucomicrobiota bacterium
GCTGAACGGCAACAGTCTGCCCCCAAAGAGGTTGCCAACGCAAGTGCGAGCGAGGGATAAATGTCAGACGGCTGGAAAGAAAGTACCAAAAGGGAGACCGCGGAACCTGCTTGCACCCAACAGATTCCGCGGTGCGAGCAGAGGCCGGGTTTCCCGCACCACCCCGCCGCTCGCTCATCGCGTGATGTCAAGGAACCCCCGGTGGCGGAGACGTCCGCGGCCGGTCAGAACACGAAACAGGGTGCGTCGATGCGCACGTAGGGAATGCCCAGAGAGGTGATCACCCGCTGGCCCCGTCCCTCGGTCGGACCCAATGCCACAAACAGCACCTGGTCCTTGGTGTGGTCGATCAAGTCCCGGAGTTCGGACTCCAGTCCGATCTTCTCCGCCGGATCAAGGTCACATTCGAAGACGCTGTATTGCAGGTGTTCCCCGTAGTTGCGGCAGGTCTTGAATACCCGTCGCAACCGCTTGTCGTCAGCGATGTCGTAACAGACCAGATAGGTACTACGCATTGGGGGTCGTTGGTTGGATAGATGGTGGTGCTCAAATGCTGGGTCAGTCCTACGTACCGCAGGCAGGATGCCTACCCTCCTGTGGTCATCGCGTTAACAGGGGTTGATATTCGGGGATCTCACCGGTGACGACCCGCGCCAGGATGCGGGCTTGCAACTCGAGTGCGCGTCGGTAGCTGACTTTGTAGCCAAACACCGGATGGGTCAGCAGCGCGCTAATCCGCTGCTCGTACACCGGGAAAAACCGCTTCCGACCGGCTGGACTCAGGTTGACCGCGTCCCCCGCCTTCACAAAGTCCCCCGGAGTGATGATGCGATTGTTGATCGCCCTAATGACCGCGCTTTCGGCGATCAAAGGCCGGAATTCTTCCATCAGGTCCAGCGCCAAGGCGGGACGGCCGAAGCGGGGCTGATGATAGAATCCCAGATAAGGATCGAATCCAACCGCCAGTGTCGCAATGAGGCAATCCTTCGCGAGCAAGCTGTAGGCAAGGGACAGCAGTGCGTTGACCGGATCGGTCGGGGGCCGGCGGTTCCGATGCGTGAAGTCGAAAGTGAGTTTGATGTCGCCCGGAGAGGGCGAAACGGGTGATTCGTCGGGCGCCAGAGACTCGTGCTTTAGCATGCCGGAGAAGTGTCCGAAGTACAGGGCCGCGGCCGCCCCTTCGATTCCCAGCAGTGACTCCAGATTTTCTGCCGCCACTGCATCGCGCGCGGCTTCCCGGAGACGGGCCACCGCCGGAGCCGGCGGCTCGCTATGATCGCGCATGAGCATCGTGCGCTGGTTGCGAATCTTGCCGGCGACAAATCCCCGACTTACCCGCCGGGCAAAGACGGGATCCATCGCCAGGCGAAACTGCTCCATCCGCAGGAAGATGTTCTTGAGTCCATGCCCGCGAGTAATGCCGTAGAACCAGCCGCCTCCGCTGAAGTAAGTGATCGGAATGTCGGCGTGACAGAGGGCTTGAATGGCCTGCGTGCTAAGCTGGATGTTGCCGAACAGCGCTACGTGATGGAGGTCAGCCAACCGCGCTTCGCCTACCGTTTCGTCGCGGTTCTTGACCTGCAAGATCTCGTCCTTGCGGCCGACCCGAAGTCCAGGTGTGTTGAGGTACAGGGCCCGACTTTCGTCACGCGACGCGATCAGGCGACGAATGGAGATCGACGATTTTCGCCGGTCGGAGGTCGAGGAGGTGGAGAGATCGGCCGCCTCGCCCTCGGGAGGCTCCGATTCTGGGTTAGCGTCAGCCGGCGCGGTCACTTCGGAATGGGCGGCCAGGGCGACAACTGGATTCGCCAGCAGGCGAGTCTCGTCCGGCAGGCAGACCGGGGCCAGGGAACAGCGGACACATTTGGGCGAGCCTTCGAGCGGAGGCGGGATTGTTCCAGAAGCACACGCGCGGGCGGCCATGATCTGCTTTTCCACCCAGTCTTCCAGTTCCAGCGAAAGACGGAGGCGGACTCGCTGTTTGGTGCCGCGATAGTAAATGACGCCTTCACGACAAACATAGCCGTTGTCCCGAAGAATCAGCATTTGCACGCCGAGTTGCATTCGGTCGGTCGGCCAGAGCTCCGCAGAATCTTCTCCCTCGCGGGGTGAGCCGGCTTTGTAATCCACCGGTATGACCTCGACGGTGGCAAACAGATCGGCCTGTTCGCCGGGCAGAAACTCGCGGCGAGCCTCGATCAGATCCATCTTGGCCACCACCCCGAGCCGCGTCGAACCAAGCGTGACTGATCGGCAATGAATCACGTCGCTCTCCGTTTCCGGCTTTTGCCCTTCGGTCGGCTCGGGGTCGGACGGCGTGTCATCCGGTGTTTTCGCCGGACTCTCCTTCTTCGCCGCAGGAAGCTGGCCGGAACCGGAATCAACACGTTGATGCAAAGCGGCACCACGCCGGGTGTCGGCATTGTCCACGAAAACCCCCTCCACGTGCTCGTAATAGAAGAGGCGCGGACAATAGATGAACTCGTTGAGCATGCGTGCCGGCAGCGGCTCCTCTGGGCGGGACGGGACGATCGAGGGGGGCTGCGTCTCCGATGAATCGGCGGGAGGCGGTGGACTGGGAGCCGGATCGGGAAGCGGACGGCGGGTGGACCGGGCCGAGGTGGAAAGGGGCGCTTCGGCGAAACGGGACGCCGCGGATTGGGCCTGAGTCTCCGGATTCATAAGGAGTCTGGGGGCAAAACTGAGCGAGGTTATCATCTCATGCGTCGTTTTGTCCCACCTTATTTTCGAGCGGACGGAAGTTTGGGCGCATCTTGAATTTGTCCTGAGCGGGACCGCGGTGGGGACGGGGGAGGAAGGTTCCCTCGTCCTTCGTCCGTGATACGGCTGACCATCGTCCCAAGCCGTAGCCCCTTTCCTGGTTTCCACTTCTGCATCCCGACTTTAGGCGGCGGAGCGGTGGCTTCTCTCAGCGCGCGGGGCCGCGTTGCCGCGCGGTCCCATCTAAACCGCGGCGCCGGGGCGAACCTAAACCCGCAGCATGGGGAAGGCTGAGGTCCAGCCTTCCCCT
>CAYYSX010000484.1:0-3030 GCA_964474315.1 uncultured Verrucomicrobiota bacterium
GTCAGGGGATCAGTTCCACGCACCGCAAAGTTCCCTTCCCGCTCAAGCCGTCCCGCACATACAGGCGGCCGCCGACGTAGGCGGGATGCGCCCAAGTCTTGCCGCACACCTGCGTCCGTCCGAGTTCGCGGCACGTGGCAGAATCTGTCGCGACCAGCAGCAATTCGCCGCCGTCGGTCGTAATCAACAGGTTGTTTCCCACCCCGATCAGGGCGGCGAAGGAGTTCCCGGGGGCACTGGTGAAGTAGCCGGCCTGGGACCAGGCGAGCCGCCCGGTAGCAGCCTCCACGCAGACCAGGTTCTTCTCCGGTCCCACGCCGAATACAAATCCTCCCGCCGCCACCGGGCTCGCGAAGTTCATCGTCGCGTTTTTGTTGGTCCAGATCGCCGTCGCGTTCCAGCCCGTGCCGGTCTGGGTCACCTGCACCCCCATCAGACCCGCCTGGTAAGAGCCCGTGATCACCTGGTCACCGACCACGACCGGCGTGAGGCAGTTGCGTCCGTATTGGGTCCGCAGCGGTAGCCGCCAAAGCACGCGCCCATCGAGCGGCGACACGCTGACCAGTCCGGAAACGGTGAAGCCGATGACCTGCGACTCGCCCGCGAGCGTCGTGGCCAACGGCGCCGCGTAGGCCGCGAGATCATCCTGGGAACGCCACCGCACCGTCCCATCCGCCGGATCGAAGGCCACAATGCCAGCGCCGTTGGTGCTGCCGACGCACGCGATGAGCCGTCCGTCGGCCAGCACCGGCGGCGCCGTATAACCGTGTTCCGCAGCCCCGGGGATCACGCTGTCCTCCCCGAGCCACGGAGCTCCGAAGTCCTTCCGGAAATTCGCCCGCCAGATCAACTCGCCGTCCGTTACCCGCCGGGCCTGTAGTTCCCCGAGACACGACTGCACGAAGATTCGGTCCCCCTGCACCAGCGGCGTGCCGCGGGGACCGTCCGGCCCCTGCTCGTCGTGCATCACCACATCCACGGGCGCCCGCCAGAGTTCCCGTCCGTCCGCGGCCCGGACCGCGTGCAGCGTTTCCTGTCCGCCCTGGTTATCAGCGTAAAACACCCGGTCTCCGGCGACCACCGGCGACGCCCAGCCTTCCCCCACCGGGAGCCGCCAGATGATCCGCGGCTCCGCGGGCAACGATCGGAGCGGCGAGGCGGCCGAGGCGTGCCCGTCGCGGTTCGGACCGCGCCATTGCGGCCAGTCCGCGTTCGCGGCGGAGCTACCCAGCAAGCCTAGCCCGAACCCCAGCCACCATCGCCATCCACGTGCCGCCCACATCATTCCGCACCAGACCGTGCGAACAACCCAGGGGTCAAGTGGCGAACGCGGAGAAAGCGGACGTCGTGAGCGACTGCGAACCGGAATCATCATCCCGCAATCCCCAGAACTGACGCCGCCGCGACCCAACCACCGGCGCATCCTTCCCAACAGACCATTCCCCAAGAGATGCTCCTTCGAAAAGAGCATGCCGGAGCAGACAGTGGGGGGCCCTTGCGACGGAAGGTTGTCGTAGTGGCCTTTTTCTTCCTCACCTATGAACAGCAAGCGTTCAAACGATCGAGGGGCAGTACCGGGTAAAGCTCTCACGGGGCCAGGTGTCTCCTCACGAATATCTTGACGAGGGATGTCGCGGCGGGCCACGGCATGAACCCAGAGCCTGAAAACTCCCCTATGATTCAAACGGTTGAGGTGGGCACGGCTTGAGGAATTGCCGGAAGCCTCGGAAATATGGTAGATTGGTCAATGACCGGTCAAAATCAGAAGCGACCATGACCACGTTGATTCCCGCCTCGGAAGCCAAGGCCAAGTTTTCGGAACTGCTCGAACGCGTGCAGAGCGGCGAGAGCTTTTCCATCACCCTGCACGGCGAAGAACGAGCCAAGCTGATTCCCGCCAAGCGGGCGAGCCTGGAGGAGATTCAGGCCACCATCGCACTGATGAAGTCCGCGCGTAGCACGCTCAACCCTCGCGACACATCCCGCTTGCGGGTGAAGGACCTCATCGACGAAGGGCGTCCGTGAACTTCGTGCTGGCTCAGGCAGGTCTTGGTCGGGATAGGTCCTCCACCGTGCTATCGGGACTGCGGGAAGGGGCTTGAACGAATTACGGTGAACCCGTCGGTGATGTCCGGGAGGCGCTGCTCATCCAGGCTGAGGACGATGGCATCGGTGGCCAGGGTGCCGAGGGCGACGGTGGGATCCCCACGCTCCAGCCGCCAGAGGGTCCCCCCGGCTGATGAATAGGCGGGCGGCCATGTCCGCAGTGGAGATACGCCGCGGGCAGCGGGAGGGAGGTGGGGAGCGGCATACGAGACGCTACGGCAACTGACGTTTCGTATAGCGGACATGATGGGATGCGTCCCGAAGTGGTCGGCGTTCTACTGAAGCGACTGGGAGTAGGGACACGCCAGGAAGCCACACTTGGCGGGGGCGCCAAGAGCTGTCGGCGGGGCCGATCGTGAAGCGATCCGGTTGATCCTTAGTTCCATTGTCCCGACGGCTGCGCCCGGGGCGGGCGTGCTCCCCAAGCGGAAGCGCAGTGCCCGAGGGCGGGCGCGGTCCCTAAGCAGAGCAAGTCACTGATAACTTCAGGATACACGCGACATTCACGGGCTGGACGGTTTCGGATGTAGGGTCGTCTCTCCTGAGGCGACCGTCGTCTGCGGACAGGCGACGCTACAGCGCGCCGAGGGCCTCCGAAATTCCTCACGCTTCCCCTGAATTTCGGCTTCCGGACGAGACGTCCGACGGGATGGCCTTCCGGCCTCGCCTCTTCCTCCATGAACACCCGCCATCCCCTCACTCGTCGCGCCTTTGTGAAAACGTCGGTCGCCGCGATGGCGACCGTCAGCCTCGTTCCCCGGCACGTGCTGGGCGGACCGGGCTTCACCCCTCCCAGCGAGGTGCTGGCCCGGAAGGACATTGATATCGTCCACATCCCCACCCCGCCGCACTGGCATGCGATCATGGCCGTGGCCGCCGCCAAGGCGGGCAAGGACATCTGGTGCGAGAAGCCCATGACCCGGA
>CAYYSX010000485.1:0-3027 GCA_964474315.1 uncultured Verrucomicrobiota bacterium
TTTGGAGCTTGGGATTTGGAGCTTGGAGCTTACCGCAGGAGTGGTCCTGCGGGCGAGCCGCCCGCGCTCCTGCCGGAAGGACAGTGTCCAGATGCGCTCGGGCCTCCGTACCTTCAGAGGTTCGCCTCGACCTCGTCCAACAATTGGTAGTACGGCTCCAGCTTGTCCTTGGTGATGAAGGGAGCCGGCAATTTGGTCCACCAGGGGATCTTCTCCCCGCGGACCGCTTTATCGAGCAGCTCGGCGGCGCCCACGGATTGTTCCCACAACGGCTGGCCCACGACCGCGAAGACCTCACCGTCCCGAACCAGATCGAGGTTGGCGCGGGTGTAGTTCATCCCCACGCTTAGAACTTTCCGGCCGGTTTCCTTTTGGGCGCCGGACCAAGTGATCGGACCGTTGCCGGTGGTCGAGAAGGCGGCCACCACATCCGAGTTGCCTTGCAAGATGGAGGCGGCCTTGGCGATGGCCGCGGGAGCGTCGAATCCCTCCTCGATGGGATTCAGCACTTTGATGCCGGGATACAGTTCACGCAGCGTCTTGGTGAATTCGGCCGCGGCGGTGTTCTCGGTGGTATTGAAGCTGCCCTGGGTGATGGCCACCGCGCCCTGGCCTTGAATGGCCTTGCCGATTTCCCGGGCGGCTTCGCGGGCAAACTCCGCCGGATCGCAACTAATGATGCCCGTCGCGCCGGGCACGCTTCCTTCCTCGACGGGAAAGTGAGGGAGAATGACCGGAATGCCCGCTTTGGCCGCACGTTCGATGAAGGCGTTATAGGCCGGGTTGCCGGTCCACAGCGCGATGCCGGCCGCGTCTCCCCGGCCGAGAACCTGTTCGGCCAGCGCGATGGTTCCACCGATGTCCCAGCCGTCGGTGCCGACGACCTCAACTTCGTAACCCAGCCTCTTACATCCGGCTTTGAAGCCAAGCTGCGTCATCTGGTGGGTGGTGTTTCCCTTCAAGGGTTGGATCCAGTAGAATTTTTTGACTTTGGACGCGGTGCCCGGATCGGTCGAAGGCGACTCGCGATGGCATCCGATCGCCAGCAGACCGATACCGCACAGCGCCAGGAGAGAACGACAGAGAAGTTTCATAAGCAGAGAAGGAAGCCGGCCGTCCGGTTTGGATTAGTCCGGTAAAACGCGCACGGTGGTCAGGGATTTGACTAACGAGTGATCCGCATAGTGCCAGACGATGGTTTTGTCGCGGCGGACTTCGAAGGCGTGGGCTCCTTTGCCCTCCTGGCCGCGCAGGAAATTGCCCACCACCAGATTGCCATTCTCGAGCCGTTGCAGGCTGGTGATCCAGTTGAGATTCAACTCCGGCGCGTCGCTGCTCTGGAATTCCCAAACGATCTCACCGGCGGGTGAAACCTCGATGATCCGGCGCTGGGTACCGCAGGCGATGAGCGTGTTTCCATTGTCTAATCGGAGCGCCTCGAACACATCCGCCACTCCGGGGTATTCCCAGACCAGTTGCCCGTCTGGTCTCACTTCGCGCACGGCGCCCTCTCCTTCATGCGCGGCCAGGATATGGCCGTTGGGGAGCGCGTGCAGGTTGCGCACCTGCCGGTGGAAATGGGACTCCGAAGTCGTCAGCGGTACGGTGCGGATCACGGTTCCCGCCGAAGTGATTTCCACCGCCCGCGCCGGTCCTTGTTCCCCCACCAGGATGTGACCATTGGCCAAGCGGGTGGCGCCGAGCACTTGCGGGCACTGGCTCTGCCAATCCCAAACCGTTTTCTGGTCGCGGCTGATTTCCCGGACCCCGGTCGGTTGGCCGCCGTAAGCATAGAGGAGATGGCCATTGGGCAGCGGTTCACAGATGACCACGATGCTGGGAGGCCGATGCTCCCAGGTGATCTCGCCGGATCGGGAAATCTCCAGGATCCGGTTGCCCGTGTTGCCATATTCGGCAACCAACAACCGGGGACGGGCCGGCGTTTCGGCCGCCCGGCTGGAGCCCGACGCGAGGGGTAGCAGCGCGACCAATAGCACGAACCCGATCCGCTCAATAAGCGACGCTCGGGAGGCGAGAATGAGGCCAGGGCAAGGGAGTATCGTAAGCATGTCATTCCTTTCGACCGAGGTTTTTGGTGTAAATACGCGGGGACACCCCCATGAAGGATTGGAACGTGGCATTGAAATGACTCAGGCTTTCAAAGCCCACGGCGAGCGCGGTTTCCGTCACGTTCAAGCCCGATTCTCCCAGTAACGCGGCGGCCCGATGGATGCGGTAACCTTGCAAGTACTTTCCCCACGTCATACCCAGGGTCTCCCGAAAGAGCACCTTGAGGCGGGTTTCACTGACCTTGGCGGCCGCCGCCAGTTGCCGGGCATAGATGGGTTCCGCGAAATGCTCTCGGATAAAATGCAGCGCTTGATCCACCTGCTTCCAGTTGACCGCGGAATCTTGAGTACCCACTTCCTTGCCGGTGGCTTTCTCCCAGCGCAGTAATTCCACCAACATTTTCATCAACAGGATTCGCAAGCGCATCTCCCGCCCGAACTGCTTTTGTCCAAACTCGGCCACGATTTCCTCAAAATCACACCGCAAGCTCTGATAGAGCTGGGTCGGCGGGCGGATCAGCCGGGCCGACAACGATTGCCGGGCCGTGCAACGACGAAGCACCGCCATTCCGTCACTTTCCGGCCCCAATTCGATGAGCAGACTCGGAGTGAAATAAATCGTGGCAAACCGAATCGGGTACCGCGTCACCCGAAACCAGTGCGGCACCCCCGGACCCGCCAGGAACAAATCCCGGGGCCGTCGTTCCCCTTCTTCGCGTCCGACAAACTCGATGCCCGCTCCTTCGAAGATGATGCCGAACTCGCAGAACGGATGCCGTTCCGGGTGTGGGATGGTGGGACCAGATGAGACGACACCGTGACGCACCCAGATGGGAGATTCCAGCGGTAACGGCTGGCCGGACTCGCGGACATCGCTGAGCCAGGAAAGCTCCAAGGTCTTGGTCAGGCGGGTCTTGATCGACGACATGAGGCGATGGGCTCAGGAACAAGGCGCGGC
>CAYYSX010000486.1:0-3014 GCA_964474315.1 uncultured Verrucomicrobiota bacterium
TCCTTCCCATCGCCCATCAAAAATCAAAAATCGCAAATCCCCAGGTCATTCCGGCGGCCGCAGGCGAAACCACTCGCGCGTTTCCTTGGTGACTACCCGATGGGGGCTGACCGCGCCCGTCACTGGTACCCAGGGACCGTGCGGCAACGAGGCGGACTCGAGCCTCGCCACCGGGTCGGTCCAGACCAGGGTGAGGTCCGGGCCCGAGCGGGAAAACACCAACGCTCCGGGTTGGGGGCGACCGGCCATAATGTAGTGGGTGAGGATACGACTTGGAGGGAGGGCTTTCCGATAGAAAGCCGCTTCATCCAACACCCCATTGAGAACCGAGCCAGGACTCACCGCCGGACCATTGCCGGCTCCCAACCGGAAGTTTAGTGCCGGACTGGCCAGGACGGGAACGCTCTGTTCGCCCACCAACGCTCCGTTCAGATAGAGTCGCTTGGTCGTTCCATCATAGGTCGCCACGACGTGGTTCCAGTCTTCCAGAATCACCTGCCCGCCCAACAAATCATCGAACCGCAGCATGGAAGGATCCAGGGAAGCGCCGGTACGGAACCGAAGTCGGCCCGAAGGAATGATCGAGACCTGATAACCCGCGCTCGGCAGGTTGAACAACGCCGTCGCCAGTGCAAAGGCATCCGCCACCGCCGGTTTTACCCATACCTCCACGGTGAACTGGCGGGGGTCGTTCAACTCCGGAGCCTGCGTTCGCTCCACGAAATTGGCCCGGAAGGGCACGAACTGGGCCGCAGTGCTAGGATCGTCGGCGATCATTCCGGGCAGGCCCAGTTCCGTCCCGGAAAATCGCACGAACCTGGCCGGGTGGGATCCTGCCAGATCGATCGCCACGGTCGCCCCGCCGGGTTCACCCAACCGCCAGTAAGCCTCCGGAGCATCCGCCAGGATCGTCGCGGCGTACGCTGACCACAGGTTCTCCACCACCTGTAACTCCACGACCTCACTCCAGGCCGCCAGGTTGCCCAGCAAAACTTGTACTCGGTAATATCCTGCATCGGCTGGCTTCAGATGGGTCAGGACCAGTTGCGGGCCGTTGATGCCGACCTCGTTCGCCCCGTTATGCTCCCACCGGTACCGATAGCCTGCCACTTCGGGCATCCGCACGGTGAACGTAGCGCTCCCTCCCACGAGGACGGTCTGCCAAGTTGGCTCGACCGGTCCGGTTCCGAGACGCACCTGGGCCAGGCCGGTGACCGATCCCTGGGGATTCGTTACGGTGACCCGATAGGTTCCCGCATGAGCGGGAAGGGCCGGCTGAATGATGAGATTAGGACCAGTCTGATCAGGGATAACTTGATCGTTGAACTGCCATTCGTAAGTAAGCGGAGCCCGTCCGGTAACCGCCGCCCGAAGATCCACCACCGCGTCCGGATCCCCCAGCACGAGGGTCTGGTTGGCCAAGGCGCGCCGCAGAACGGGCGGAGATTCCTCGCGGCTGGCGAGCTCGCGAATCTGCTCCTCGGGCAGGGCCTCGTCATAGATTCGGATGTCGTCCAGTCCTCCGTCGAATCCATAGGAGCCCACTGACCAGCCTCCATTGCCCAAGTGGACCCATTCCCGAGAATCGAGCGGATCGACCAACGTGTTCAAGGAGGCCGCGGTTCCCACCGTGGTCGCCCCCTGCGGAATACCGTCCACGTACAAGACGCTGTCATGCGTCGATCCACCTTGCGGGGTCACCACCGCCACATGATGCCACCGGCCGTCCAGGACCGGCGTGTCCCCGATGATCGCCTGGCCGGAAGCTTCGAGGCGCAGACGCCCCTCGTCGGCGCCCGCGGCGGTTTCCACCCGAAACGTATAACGCGCGGCCCGTTCGTTGCGTCCCCACGACACGATCGTCGCCAGCCGAGGTTGCGGGAGCGTTCCGCGAATCCAGGCGGTCACGGTCCGGGCGCTTCCGCCGACCAAGCCGGGGTAGGTGGTGGCCACATACGGCGGCCCGTCACTGGAAATCGTCCTCAGTATCAGTGCGGCGCGCGTACCGATGGGGACGTCCGCCAGCGTATCCAACGTCCACGCGTACCAACCCGAGATCGCCCCTGTCCAAGCGCCCGTGGACGAAGCCACCGCGGTGGAAGAAGCGTCGTCCGCGCCTTCATCGAGCGCAAAATGAGCCACCAAGGCCGCTTGCGCCGTCGGCACGAGACTTGATCCGAACGCCAGCCATCCAGCCACGCTTGACCGCCAACGAACAGCCGGGGAGGAGAGGAGAGTCACGGTAAGTCGTCGTCCTGGGGTCAGCGGGGCCGAATGATCATCTCCTCCACGATCACCCGAGGCGGAAGCCCCAGGCAGAATACGATGCACTCCGCGATGTCTTCCGGCTGCATCATCCGCGCCCGGGCCGCGGCATCGGGAACCACCGGACGCTTGTCGAGCAGCGGCGTGTCGATGTCGCCCGGAAAGAGTCCGATCGCGCGAATACCCCGGGTCCGTTCCTCGGCGTTGATGGCCTGGGTCAGGCCGGCGAGACCGAACTTGCTCATGACATAACCCGGCCCCGCCTTCGGCGATGCTTGTTTCCCGGCGTCGGAGATGACGTTCACGATGGTACCGGAGCCGCGGGACCGCATACCGGGCAGGAAGGCTTGCACGCAATAATAGGCGCCATGGAGGTTGGTATTGATCATTTCTTCGTAATCGGCCGGGGAGAGCACCTCCAGCGCGCGGCGGGGAGCATTCGTGCCGGCCGCGTTCACCAACACCTCGACCTCTCCGAACGCTTTCAAAACATCCGCCGCCATCCGCTGGACGGCAGCCGGATCGCCGATGTCACAAGGTTGAATGAGCGCGGACCCCGGGGAAGCGGACCCGGCTGTCTCGCGCAGCGTTTCCTCACGACGCCCCACCAAGGCCACCTGCCAGCCGCTCTGGAGAAGCTGACGGGCGGCCGCCCGTCCGACGCCGCTGCCGGCGCCAGTTATCACAGCAGTTTTGGACACGGGCCGAAGCTACGCAGACCCCTTCTGAAGGGAAGCCGACAATGTGAG
>CAYYSX010000487.1:0-3004 GCA_964474315.1 uncultured Verrucomicrobiota bacterium
AGCTCCAGAATCCAAGCTTCAAAGAAACCTCGAGTTTATAGATTCGTGACGCTGCTCGACTAGGCGCGGCAGATGCCCGGCATTCCCCACCCGACCAAGGACTACTTGCTGAAGGGTGCTTCACCGCGACCACTCTCGTCGCCCCAGCGTTCCTGGGCGTCTCGACTCCAGCCGGTGAAGCGGATTCAAGCCCGCGATCCTTGGGGACCACGAGCGGACGAGCCGTCCGCTCCCCAACGCCCCACTTCCAGGGCGGTCCAGACGGGAACCAAGCGCTTGGAACTTGGAACTTCTTTGGAGCTTGGAGCTTGGCCTTTGGAGCTTTCACACCCCGTTCCCCATCGCGGTCCCCGTAAGGATCCATTCAAGACGCGCCCAGACGCCCCCCGGCGACGGGGCCGTGCTTGTCAATCTCCACGCTCATATTACTGTTTGGTCATGCGCGAACAGTTCCGTTCCGGATTGATCGGACTGTGTGCGGTGGCGGGCGTTGTGGCCGGACGCGCCGACTGGCCACAATACCGCGGACCAAACCACGATGGCAGCGCCAGTACGGTCATCCGAACGAACTGGACGGAGGAGCCGCCAACCGTGTTGTGGAAAGTCCCTCTCGGACCCGGCTGGAGTTCGCCAGCGGTTTCCGGAGGTCGGCTCTTCACCCAAGTTCGACGGACAGTCTCCGGGAGCCAAAGAGAAGTAACCGTAGCCCTCGATGCCAACACCGGACAGGAACTCTGGTCGGTGGATCTGGACCGCGCGGCGTATTCCGATCTCGCCGGTTACGACGACAATCTGGATGGACCGCGATCGACTCCGACGGTCGAGGGGGACCGAGTGTATGTGTTCACCTCCCACCTCAAGCTGGCCTGTCTAACGGCGGACGACGGCGAGATCGTCTGGCAACGCGACCTGCTAACTGAACTAGGCGGCAACAACATCAGTTGGCAGAATGCCCAATCGCCGCTGCTGGTGGGAGAGTTGATCTTCCTCAACGGCAATGCGCCGGGAGGAAAGCTGATGGCGATCCGGAAATCCGACGGAACCACGGCGTGGCGCACCGGGGAGAATAACCTGACCATGACCCATGCCACGCCGGCTTATGCCCGATTCCAGGACGAAGAACAGGTCATCTTCCTGACCCTGGCCGGCTTGGTGGCGGTTTCCCCGGCCACGGGCACCGAACGCTGGCGGTTGGCCTTCTCAGCGTCCCCGACCTCGACGGCAGCAACGCCGGTGGTGGCGGGAGATTTTGTCTATGCCTCGGCGGCCTATGCCCGGGGAGCCTGGGTGGCCCAGGTAACAACGTCGGATTCTGGATTTGCCGCCACCCAAGCCTGGCAACAGCGGGGTGACTTATATCAAAACCATTGGGCGACGCCGGTGGCCCTGAATGGATTCATCTATAGCTTGGCCGGCCCGGGACCCCGGGGAGTCCGCCTCGCCTGCCTCGAAGCAGCCACCGGTGTGAGCCGTTGGACGCAAGGAACAGTGGGTGGCCAATCACCTGGCTATGGCAGCGTGCAGCGGGTCGGGTCCGTGCTGGTGGTGGTCACGGAATCCGGACAGGTTGTCTTGGTGGCGGCGGATCCCGAGTCCTACGTCGAACTGGGGGTCTTTGCCACGGAGCTCAGCTATTGTTGGAACAATGCTGCCATTACGGACGGTCGGATCTATCTACGGAATCCGGAGTTTGCCCTGGCGCTGGAGGTCAGTGCGGCCCGGCCACCAGTGCCACCGCTTCGATTGACCGCAGCGCCGGGAAATGATGGGCAAACGCTGGAGTTGATCGTCTCGGCGGAGGGCGCGGTTTTAGATTCCGAAATGACCGGGCAGCTTGAGCTGCGGTCGGCGACCTCGCCGTTAGTAGCGGCTGCTTCGTGGTTGAACGTCCCGATCGTCTTCGAGGCCCAACCCAATGGAACGCTGCGAACCTTGGTCCCCGTCCAAGCGGAACAGGAGTTCTTCCAAGTCCGTGAAAAATAAACGGTCAATCCGCTGCGGTCGGGTCATGCGCGTCGGCGGCTCCCGCGGTCACGCGTTCACCCTGGTCGAGCTGCTGGTGGTCATCGCCATCATTGCCGTCCTGGCGGCCCTGCTGTTACCAGCGTTGGCTTCGGCCCAGGAACGGGCCCGACGCTCGGCGTGTATCAACAACATCCGGCAGTTCATTCTCGCCGCGCACTTATACGCCAACGACAATGAACAATACCTGCCGCGCCCCGATACGGACAACAGCGACAAGCGCGACACCCACACGCCCATTCTATCCAACGCCTCCAAGACTAACATCCTTCGCTATGCTTCGGAGCTGCGGTCGCTGGACTGTCCCAATCTCACCAAGTGGATGGTTCAGAAGGAAGGGTGGCGGATCCACGACGACTACGGCATTGCCATCGGGTATCACTATATGGGGGGGCATCCGGAGACGCCCTGGGCCGCGGCGGCCTCCGTCACCAACACGTGGATCTCGCCGCAAAAGGCCTCGGACGATCCCACGCTGGTCCTAGTGGCGGACCTCAATGTTTATTGCCCGAGTTTTCGCCGGATTCTGGCCCCTCACTGCGCCCGCGGACCGGTGGTGCGCGACGAAGATTACTTTGCCGAGAATGACGCGGCCTATGACCAGACGGCCCGGGATGCCGGTGCGGAAGGAGGAAACGTGGGACTCCTCGACGGCTCGGTGGCGTGGCGGAGCATTTCGGTCATGAAGGCATATCGGGCCTCGAATCTGTGGGCGGAAGACGGGGCGTTCGGCCAGTGGTAAGATGGGGGGAAGTGGGGGGAGCCTTGGGCGTAGCGGCAAAGGCGAAGAGCTGGTTGGGCCGTGCCGGCTGCGGGCAGGTTAAAAACCTGCGAAACAGCAGACAGAAATGTCTGCGCTACCGCGTAGCGCAGGCCTCCCGGCCTGCTGTTTCGCAGGTTTTTAACCTGCCCCCCAGTCACCGTGAGGGTCGCGTTGGGTTCCCGGAAATCCCTTGGCGAAGCGGCGCCTCTTGCCGAGGGT
>CAYYSX010000488.1:0-3004 GCA_964474315.1 uncultured Verrucomicrobiota bacterium
GCCAGACGTTCAGCCTCCCGCATCCAATTCCCCTTCGATGCAATCGGAGTTCGATTTCCACACCATAGGCCAGGTCCCGGACGGACTGACCGCCTGGCATCGGGAACGCCAGGAACGCCTGGCCGCCATCGCCCAGGCCAACGGCTTGCCGTTGGGGCATCCCTGTCGGGTCGAGTTGGCGGGCGGCGTGGTCCTCGAAGGGGTTCTGCGGATCGCTGAAGATGAACTCTGCCTCTCCCATCCCACCCGCGACCTCAAACTGAAACTCCAGATCGACCGCTGCCAATTCTTCCCCCGCGAAATCCTTTCCGTCGTCCGCCTCGACTAATCCCCATCACGCTCCACGCCTCACGCCTCACGCTTCACCCCCATGTCCTCCACCCAATTCCCCGCCGAACGCATCCTCCTCGGACCCGGTCCCAGCCCCGTCCCGGCTCGTGTCTTGCGCGCCCTGGGAGCCCCGACCCTGGGCCATCTCGATCCGCAGTACCTGGCAATCATGGACGAGACGTGTGAGATGTTGCGGCAGGTCTTTCAGACCCAGAATGCGCTGACGTTTCCGGTCAGCGGCACCGGCATGGCCGGCATGGAGTGTCTCGCCGTGAACCTGCTCGAACCCGGTGACGAAGTGATCGTGGGCGTCAACGGCGTCTTTGGGGCTCGGATGAAGGACGTGATGGAACGGTGTGGTGCCACCGTGCATGCCCTGGAGGCGCCGTGGGGCGAGGTCTTCACGCTCGACCAGATTGCCGAGGCCCTGGAGCGCCGTCCCAAAACCCGGCTCGTCGCGCTGGTCCATGCCGAGACGAGCACCGGCGCTCACCAACCACTGGAGGGAGTCGCCGAACGAGTGCATGCATGCGGCTCCTTGTTCGTGGTCGATGCGGTCACCAGTTTGGCTGGACACGAGTTGCGGGTGGATGACTGGGGAATCGACGCGATCTACAGCGGGACGCAGAAGTGCCTGAGTTGTCCGCCCGGGTTGTCTCCGGTCAGTTTTGGCGAACGCGCTTTGGCCCGTATCGATGCCCGCAAGTCGAAGGCGCAGTCCTGGTACCTCGACGTGTCCATGCTCCGGAAATACTACCTGTCCGGCGGCGGAACCGGCGGCGGCGGACGGGTGTATCATCACACCGCACCGATCAACATGACGTATGCGTTGCGGGAAGCCTTGGCCATCGTTCTGGAGGAAGGGCTCGAAGCCCGGATCGAACGCCACACCCAGATGCATCGGAGGCTGCGCAGCGGATTGAGCGCCATGGGGCTGAGCTACCTCCCCAAACGATCGCTTCACACGTTGAATTGCATTGGCATTCCCGAAGGCGTCGAGGACGCGCCGGTTCGCCAACGGTTGCTCGAAGAGTACGGGATCGAGATCGGAGCCGGTCTGGGAGTGATGGCAGGCAAGGCCTGGCGCATCGGCCTGATGGGTCACGGCTCGACCACGCGCAACGTCGATCTCGTTCTGGCGGCCTTGCGCGAAGTGTTGAAGTAGTCCTGCCGTGTCCACCGCCGCGCTGTCCCGTCTCGCCCGGCTGTTGCCTGCCGGACGGCTGCTGACGCGCCCGGTGGAACTCGCGGCGTACGAGAGCGACGGACTCACGGCGTTCCGAACGCGCCCGCTGGCCGTGGCGGTTCCGGAATCGACCGAGGAAGTGATCGCCCTGGTTCGCTTGTGTCGTGAGTGCAGACTTCCGTTCGTGGCGCGCGGCAGCGGCACCAGTCTTTCCGGCGGTTCGCTGCCCGTGGCCGGCGGTCTGGTGATCGCCTTGAACCGGATCAACCGGATTCTCCGACTCGATCCGGATCAACGCGTCGCCGTGGTCGAGCCGGGGGTCATCAATGCCCAGGTCTCCCAGGCGGCGGCGGCGCACGGACTGCATTACGCGCCCGACCCATCCAGCCAGAGCATCTGCACCATCGGCGGGAACGTGGCCTTCAATTCCGGCGGCGCGCACTGCCTCAAGTACGGCATGACGGCGAATCACGTGCTCGGGTTGAAGGCGGTGTTGGCCTCCGGCGAAGTGGTGGAGTGGGGTGGGACGGGACGCGAACGGATCGGTCCGGATTGGTGCGGGTTGTTTACGGGTCACGAAGGGCTGTTCGGCATCGCCTTGGAAATCACGCTCCAATTGCTGCCGCGGCCGGAGTGTTACCACACGGTGTTGGCGGGTTACCGCACGCTGGAGCAGGCGGGCGACGCGGTTTCTGACGTGATTGCCAGCGGCCTTCTTCCGGGCGCGCTCGAGATCATGGATGCACTCGCGCTGGAAGCAGCCCGGGCCGCGGTGCATGCCGAATATCCGCCCGGCTGCGCCGCGATCTTGATCGTGGAGTTGGAGGGACCGCGCGAAACGGTGGCGGTGGAACGGGAACAACTCGCCTGCATTCTGGCCGCGAGCCAGCCCGTCGAACTCCGGGCCGCCCGCGATGCGTCCGAACGCAACGCGATCTGGAAGGGAAGGAAGAGTGCCTTCAGTGCGGTGGGGCGCCTGTCGCCGGACTTCATCGTGCAGGACGGTGTGGTGCCGCGACGCCGTCTGGGCGAAGCGCTCCGGCGCATTGCCGAGTTGTCGGAGGAAACCGGTCTTCGCGTGGCCAATGTGTTCCATGCCGGCGACGGAAACCTGCATCCGCTCATCCTGTTCGACGGCCGTGAACCCGGCGCGCTGGCTCGGGCCGAGGATCTGGCCGGACGCATCCTCAACCTGTGCGTGGAAATGGGCGGTTCGATCACCGGAGAACACGGTGTCGGCCTGGAGAAACGCGACTTTCTACCGGCGATGTTCAACGCCGACGAACTCGATTGCCTCCAGCGGGTGCGCGCCGCATTCGATCCCCTGGGCCTGGCCAATCCGGGAAAAATGTTTCCCGTCGGGGAAGCACCGGCGTTGCGGCAACACGGGCTGCATCCGCTGGAAAAGGCCGGCGTACTCTCGCGGGTATGAACACCGTGCTGACTCCGGGTTCGTTGACTGAACTGGCCGAAGCCGTGCGGTCGGCG
>CAYYSX010000489.1:0-3003 GCA_964474315.1 uncultured Verrucomicrobiota bacterium
GGGGACAGACGACTCTACAGGGGAGAGTTCAGGGCCTCGATTCACGTCCGGATTTGGGAGGTCCAGCCTTCTTTGGAGCTTGGAACTTTGAACTTGGAGCTTTTTTCCTCCTCCCCCCGTCGCCGTTTGCGGTAAGGACAAATCCAAGATACACCCGAAACGCCCGCACCAGATGATGGTTCGTTGACTCACTCGCCGGAAAATCCCTAGGCTGATTTCCAGCCCAAATCCCAACCAATCCCAACCAAACCAAACCATGAACGGACTGATGCGCTGTTGCGGCCCACCGCGTCCTGGACGGGTCTGGGTGCTCTGCTCGCTCCTGCTGCTTGCGCCGCTGAATCTGACCGCCAGCAATCCGTTGTCGGCTCAGAACGAGACCATCGTGTCACCCGTTCGGATCACGGTTTTTACCTATGATCCACAGGGCCAGTTGGTGCTGGCTCCAGAACCGCAGCGGCGGGAGTTGGTTGCCTTCCATTATGGCCAGGACCTGCCCCTGAACGTGCTCCGGCCGGATCCGGAGACTTCAGCCGAAGATTACCTGGCAACGCTGGACTCCGGAGGCGCCGGTGAAGTCCGTGGAGACCAATCGCCCCCGTCCCCGCCGCACGTCTATGATGTGGACCGCTGGACGGAAGATCAGGGTCTTCCCGCCACCAAGGTCTGGGCGATTTGTCAGACCCGCGACGGCTGGCTCTGGGTGGGCACCGCGGGCGGTTTGGCCCGGTTTGATGGCGTTCGCTTCACCCCTGTCGAACTGCCTGGACAAGCCCCGCCGGGAACCGGCAGTCCTCCGAGCATCCGCTGTCTCTTTGAGGATGACGACGGGAGACTGTGGGTGGGCACGCGAGACGGTTTATTCTGCTGGTTCAGGGGCCGGTTCCTGGATCTCGCCCTCGGCGATGCCCTCACCGGTATTCAGGTCAACGGTCTCGGCCGTCGCCGGGAGGGCGGGGTGTGGATTGCCACCGATGAGGGGGTCGGTTACTCGGAGGGAACGGGATTCCACCCGCTTTCGGCACTCCCCTCGCAAATTTCCCTTTCGCTGCTGGAGACGGAAGCAGGCAGGTTGTGGGTGGGCACGGAAGACGGGATCCGAGAGCTGGACACTCATCAGGGAATAGAGACGCGTCGGTTCTTGAGTCGGGCGCAACTCGCGGGGATACCCAACAAGGTCACGGGCCTGCTGCTCGACCGTCAGCGGTGACTATGGATCGGCGCGGAGCGAGGGCTCCGGCGGCTGGATCTTTCGCAGGAGGCTGAGCCCGTCATTCTGGGTGGTAGTGGTGAGAACCCTCTGCTTCGCAGTACACCTTACATCCGATTTGCGGAAGATTCCGCCGGGGCTGTTTGGATCAGTTTGCATAGTGGCATCGTTGCCGATATTCGCGGCCTGGTCCGGAACGACCGGGAGGACCAGCTACTACCGATCCTGATCGAAAAAGCGTCGGGCGGGTTGGTCTGTATCGCTTCCGATCGTGAAGGGGTGATCTGGGCAGGGGGACAAAACGGACTTTTCCGGTTGAAGCAACGGCCGTTGTCAACGGTGGCAATCGGTTTCACCGGTATTGGCCACGACACGCGCGTGGTCGGCCTCGGCGCAGACGGCGCCTTATGGTTGGTCAATAATTATAAGTGGGGACGTTGGTCAAAAAGCGATTTGTGGCTGTGCCACGTGCGTACCGGGGAGTCTGCGGGCAATGACCATATACTAAGCCTTCCTCTGGTTGACCCGGCGCAGCTGGGTCAGGATGGCCTGGGCCATCCCTCGGCTGAGTCCCGGTTCACGCGGCCCTTCATTATCAACAGTCCGGGGGGAACCGATCCCTCCCAAGCGAGAGCGGCAATTCGTGTCCCCTCGGCCATGACTCCCGCCCGGGATGGCCGTTTGTGGCTGGCGACGACCGAAGGCTTATGTCGGATCGAGAGTCCCACCCAGGTAGAGTGGTTCCCCACGTCGTTTGGTTCGGCGATCCAGGTGCTCCACGAGGACGCCCAAACCAACCTCTGGATCGGCACCGCGGCCGACGGCTTGTTTCGCTGGGACGGAAGCCAGATGCACCCGTTCGAAGATCCCGTGGCCGGCCCCTCTTCCATCCAGGCCCTTCACGCCGACGAAGACGGCAGCCTTTGGGTGGGGACGTTGGATGGATTGCATGGGATTCGGGAGGGACGTTGGATCCCCTTTGGTCCCGGTTCGGGGGTTCCGCAGAAGCCCATCGGCAGCATTCTGGAGGACGATTTCGGGCGTTTGTGGATGAGTTATTCCGACGGCATTCTGCGTGTGGCCAAGGCCGATCTCGAACGATGGTTGAACGAGCCTTCCCTTCCGGCAGTCGTCACCGAGCTCGGACTCATGGATGGATTGCTAGCTCTGCACAATAGCAGGGATCCACATCCGTGTGCCAAGGGGCCGGACGGTCGTCTTTGGTTCGGTCGGCGAGGGGGACTGGTGGTGGTGGATCCGACCGAGGTGTGGGACGTTCCCGCTCCGCAGGTGTTCCTCGAAGGCGTCGTGGCCCGCGGGGAAGAGCTGCTGACCGACGGTTGGTTCCATTCCGATTCCGACGTGACCCGAAAGCACCTCAGTGGCAGCGGACCGCGGGAAGGCTCCCAGAACCTTCTCGTACACCACCCGCTTCCTCCCGGTGGCAGTCGCCGGCTGGTTTTCCAGTTTACCGCCACCAGCCTTTATTCCCCGGAACGGGTCCGCTTCCGTTATCGCCTGGACGGGCACGATGCCGACTGGCGCGACGGGGGAAATCGGCGGGAGGCCCACTACCATGATCTGCCTCCGGGTCGCTACGTGTTCCGGGTGCAGGCGCGTAATCACCAGGGCCGCTGGAGCGAGCGCGACGCCGTGGTCGCTTTTCAAGCCGTGCCCTTCTTCTGGGAGACCCGCGGCTTCCAAGTGGCTTGCGGTGTGGTCGTGTGCGGTGGCCTGGGCGGCGCGATGCGCTGGCGGTTGCGGCGACAGCACCGGCGGCTGGAGGCCAAGCG
>CAYYSX010000490.1:0-2991 GCA_964474315.1 uncultured Verrucomicrobiota bacterium
GACCCGACGTTCAGCGATGCCAACTGGAGCGGCATGGGCGGCTTTGCCGGCGCAAGCGGCCCGGTTTCCGCGGCGGTGGTGGATGATTCGGGCAATCTCTACATCGGGGGTTCATTCAACGTCACCGGAGAGGTGGTCGCGAACAACGTCGCCAAATGGCACGGGAGCAGTTGGTCGGCGCTGGGCTCGGGGTTGACTGGCGGCGATTATCCTTATGTGTCAGCGCTGGCGGTGTCGGGTAGCGACCTGTATGCGGGGGGCCCTTTCACGACGGCGGGCAGCGGCGCGGCCAACAACATCGCCAAATGGGACGGGAGCACTTGGACGGCGCTAGGCTCGGGAATTGACGGGGGTGTGTCAGCGCTGGCGGTGTCGGGCCGCGACCTGTATGCGGGGGGCGCTTTCACGACCGCGGGCGGAACGGGCTCCGCCTACATTGCCCGCGCCTACCTGCCCGCGCTTCCCACGCTTTCGGTGCTTCGCTCCAGTGAACAAGTAACGGTCTCCTGGCCAGCGGTTGACACGGCCGGTTTCGCGTTGGAACAAGCCGGCCCGCTCACCGCTCCGGCGGGCTGGGTCACCAATTCCGTCGCCGTCACCGATGACGGCATCAACAAGTCGGTGACCCTGCCGGCCACGAATGGCTCACAGTACTTCCGTCTCCGCAGGCCGTAAACGGGTCGGTTCGCGGCATGGACGTGGTGTTGGTGTTCCAGCGGAAAAGAAACGGAAAGATTCCCGCTCCTTTCGCCAAGAAAACGTCCTGTAGGCAATGACGGGATTGCGCGCGGCCTTGGAAGGCTCCGTCGGACGGCAACCCAAAAGACGAAGACGGCATGAAAATGAAAATCCCCAACACGATGAAAACGAATTCCATGGCGCACCTTCTCGCCTCCATCGCCGGGTTCGTCATCACGATGACGGGCTACAGTCAGTCACCGCCCAAGGTCACGGTTCGGCGGCGCACGAGTCCGCTGAAACTCCCAGGGTGCGACGCGGCCATGCTCGCGGCGATCCTGTTGCCCTGCGCCGCCATCCCGCCAACCGCCGCCTCACCGCCAGTCATCAATCCGAGCTCCAGTTTCAACTCCCAATCCGTGTTTGTGGGCGCCAGCACGACCTTCACGATCACAGCGACCAGCGACACCCCGCTCGTCTATCAATGGCGTCGGGACGGGGCGGAGTTGTTGGGCCAGACGAACAGGACCTTGAGGATTGGCCCCACGCAACCGCCGGACGAAGGCGGTTACGACGTGCTGGTCAGCAATGCGTCCGGGTCGGTCACCAGCTACGTAGCCCGGCTTTACGCCGTGCCGCCGACGAGCGAATTGAAGTCAACAACACATCGAGAACCAAAGAAAAGAACATGAATACCACAATCGAATCCAATCCACTGAATTCCCGGGGCAGTCGGTGTGCCGCGGTACTGTTGGCGGCAGCGGCCCTGGCTTGCTGCGTAGCTGGCGTGGTGCCCTCAACTCGAGCACAAGAACATCAGGTGCCATTCAAGGCCACCTTTGACGCGGAGGGTTCGGCGGTCATGACCCCCCCATTAGTCGAGATTACGATCCATGGACAGGGCATCGCAAGTCACATGGGCTGGACATCCATGGTGACGACCAACCAACTGCTCAACCTGATCACCCTCCACGCGACGGCGACTTACACCTTGACGGCAGCCAACGGCGACACGGTCGTGCTGGCAGTCGAGGTGGATTACGTGATCTTGCCGGCAGCGGAAGGGGTGACCTTCTCGGGCGATTACGTCGTTGTGGGAGGAACGGGTCGATTCGAAAGCGCCACCGGCGGCGGGACGATAACGGCGCAGGCTACCTTCACCGGTCCTGACACCTCAATCGCCCTCATCTCGTTGGAGGGGACGATTTCCGTCCTATCGCTGCCGATCACCGTGCGCGTCGATCGTCAGGGATCAAGCCTCGCCCTGTCGTGGATTGGCGGCACTGGGCCTTATCGAGTTCAGAAGGCCACGAACTTGACGCTGGCCGACTGGCAAGACTATCTGACCAACGCCCAATCCCCTTTGACGCTGGAGACTCATGACCCGATCGGCTTCTACCGAGTGGTGGAGCCGTGACGGCGGCGGCCGGCGGTGAGCAATCGAGGGGAATGACCCTCGACTGCCTGCGGCTAGGTGAAAAGCCCGTGAAAACACTCATCACAAAAACTGGCTGCCCCTCTGGACCAACGCCTTCCAGGGCGCTCTCCGTTTCAGCGATCCCCAGAGCGGCGTCTTCTCCAACCGATTCTACCGCGCTCGTTGGCCGTGATTTCGTTTTGTTGGGCCTTATCCAAGGGCCATTCCGGACTGATATACCTATGAACAACGGACGCATCTCGACCCTGTCCTGGGAGAATCGCGATCTCCCAACGTTCCGGGTTGGTACGCCGCGGCGTTCCAGTTCCTCGCGCAGCGTCGTGGAGTACGGCGGTCCCCCGCCGTTTTGACACGCCCCGACGTTTAAGACGAAGGCTGAAGGTTACCCGCGGCGACGTTCCAAAACGCCAGGGGACTGGCGTACTCCAAAACGCTCCGCGTTGGTTCACCGCGATGTTCCATTCCTTCGCGCAGCGTCATGGAGTACGGCGGTCCCCCGCCGTTTTCTGGTCCGCACCGGCGTCTAATAAAGCGCCGACTGATGCTCTGTCCCTTGGCACCCCTCGAGACAGCGGGAGAAGTTGATCGTTCGCATCGCTTCTAAAATTCTTCCGAAAGTCCCGCTCCTTTCGCCGACAAAACGTCCTGTAAGCAGTGACGGGATCACACGTGGCCTTGGTGGCCGCAATTCCCTGTCAGTCCAATCTATGAAAACTATGAAACCTATGAAAACCAACTTCAACCGGCTTCCAACACGGATCGTTTGCGCCGTCGCGCTGGGACTGGGATCGCTTTTCGGTCTGGCCGCGGCGCCAGAGAATTCGGCGGAGACCGCGCCGGCAACCACCGCCATCCCGTGGTCGCAGCTCGGCGCG
>CAYYSX010000491.1:0-2976 GCA_964474315.1 uncultured Verrucomicrobiota bacterium
ATCAACGATGGCAAATTCTCTCATCCCCCCACGGCTTGTCTTCGAGGGCATCCATACGCGGGATGCCTCTTCGGGGCAACTCTGCCGGTGCAAAGGCGCGGTATATGCCCTCCGCGTCTGAAACCCTGATGTAGCACATCGCAGACGATTCAGCGGGGACAAGCTCACGATGAGTGAAGAAGTGAAGCTCCACTGCGCCCCGGCGAATGATAGCGTAGTCACCGTGACTATGAATCTCCCCCTCGAAGTCCAAACGCTGGAAAAAAGCCAACGTGTCACTCAAGGACCGGCTGGGCAGAATCGGAATTGCGATTTCGTTTTGTTGCATGATGTGTGTGATGTGGAATGCCGCCTAACGCCAGAGCTCACCGACCGCCGCCGGAAGCGGGCACTGGCAGCGAATCCAGCGTCCGAAGAACCGGTGCGCTCGAACTCGACACGGGGAGCGGCGGTTCCGGTGGAGCGACCTTGTTAGGCGGCTTGACTCACCCTGCGGAGATACCAGTAGCCGAGGAAAGCGATAGGAATGATCACCACGAACGAAGGGAGAAAGAGCTGGCCCCCGGGAACAATGAACTTCGCCGGGAACAACAGCAATCCAATGGCCGCAATAAAGACGGGACCTGCGAAGCGAGAACGACGCCACGTGAGGACGGCGGTGACGATGCTTGCGCAGCTCCACACCAAAGCGATCAGTGCTAAAAGAGGAGAGGTGTTGGAGTTCCTCGGCAAGGCCGCCAAGAATACGACTATCCCGGCAAGACTTGCTGCGAGAAACGCGGCCGCAAGCAGAACTGTTCCGCCCGGCTTCCTTTGGGCTTTCATATGGTTTTTTCCTTTTTTGATTGGTTGGTGCTCGATCTACGACTGCCGCCTAGACCCAAGCTCAGCTACGCCTACCCGTGGCGCGACTCGTGCCGGGAGCGACGCGACCAAGCGCGAGGCGTGACGCGGGTAGGCGTTGGTGCAGCGCCTTGTTCGGCTTCTTCTTTCATCCCTTTTTTGGCTTCGATCCCCGAAGGATTCATCTCACAATTTCATTCTCTTTCAGTCTGCGGGGAGCATCAGGATCGTGTGCCGGCAGGACGATCGTTGGCTCCATCGTTGCGAACTCCCTGATCTTGTTAATGGTCTCCAGCGAAAGGGATGGATTGTTCGTTACCCCGTCGGTGTGACCGGCCAACATATCTTCGAGAGTATATCCGGCGTCGCCGGAGAATATTCGGGCTTGGATACTCCACCTCATCACCGAGCGCAACCTTTCGGCCTCCTCGATCAACCTGGCCATCAACGCGCTCCGCGCGTTCTACCACGGACTGCTGGGTCGGGACATCGAGCCCTACTTCGCCGGCATCAAGCGGCCTGCCCGCCGGGTGCAGCCACCCGGCGTCCGTATCGGGATTACCGCGCTGCTCCACACCTGGGGACAGAACCTGATGGATCATCCCCATCTCCACTGCCTGGTCACCGGTGGTGGCCTCACCGCCGAGGATCCCCTCCGGTGGAAGGGGCCGTCTCAAAGCCGCTACCTGTTCCCCGTCCGGGCGGTGGCCGCGATGTTCGCCGGCAAGTTCCTCGCCGGACTGGAGGATCTGCGCTCCCGCGGCGATCTCACCTTCGAGGGACGTCTGGTCCCGTGGCGCGCTCCGGCCGCGTGGCAGCGGACACTGGACGCGCTCCGGGGAAGCCGGTGGATCGTCTTCGCCAAAGGCTCCGTCGCCGGCCCGGACGCCGTCCTCCAATACCTTGGGCGCTACACCCACCGGGTGGCCCTCAGCAACGGCCGCCTCCTCCGCATGGACGAACGGACCGTGACCTTCCAGTACAAGGACTACCGCCACGGCGACACCCTCCGCGAGATGACCCTCGACGGGGCCGAGTTCGTCCGCCGCTTCGCCCTCCACATCCTCCCGCCCGGCTTCACCAAGATCCGCCACTACGGACCTCTGGGAAACAACCGCCGATCCCAGGACGTTCCCGCCGCCCGCGCCGCACTGGAGTCCTCCCGCGGGCGGGTGGATCGGGCACCGGTGAAGACGCCGCCGGCACCCCACGCTGAACCGCCCAGTTGTCCGCACTGTCAGAGCGACGCGCTCAACTGCGTCGGCCGTCTCGACGCCAGCGGACGCTTCCACTCCCTCCGCCGTGGCGCACGCCTCGTGCGTCTGCTGACCGGAGAACCGCCTCCGGTCTGGGACACTTCCTGACCCATGACCACGCACCCCACGGTCCGCCGTTCCCGTCAGCGCCTCGCGGTGCAACGCACTCTCCATGCTCCGAACCGCCGTTCCGGCTCTCCGCTCCACGCCAAGCACCTCAGGAACATCCCGTTTCCTATCCGCACGCGCTGCCGCCACGCGTTGACAACACGGTGGCACCACCGTCTTACCCCGTTGCGGCTCCTTCGGTCCACCGGCTCAAGGTAGTCTTCCTATACCTCCAGGGCCTCCTCCGCGGCTCCGTCCAACCTGCGAAATAAGTCGGGCGTCCCACGCCCGCTCCAAACTCACACCCTCCGCGCCCGACCTATTCCGCTGCCGGGTTAGACCACGTCCTCATGTCGTCTCCACACAAGATAAAACGCCAGCCAGATAAGAACTGCAATCACCGACAACGACACCAGCGCGGCGACCACCCAACCCCATACGCCGGACTCCGTGATCATCGAAGCAAACGACGCGAGCCGTGTGGCGAAGACGGCAAGAAATGCTGTCACACAAACGCCGAACCCGCCGAGTGCGGTCAGTCGAAGCGTGCGACGCGCAACAGGTGAAAGGCGACTAAAAGCGAGAGCCAGAACACCACCGACAACACCAATGCCGATGATGTAAAGCAGCCGCTGTGGCTGTGAAGTGAAATAACCAATACCGTCATTGGTGACGAAGAACTCGTAGGTTTCCCAGACGGTCAGAACCGCCAGCAGCGTGAGACCAAGAATGAGCAGTATCTTTCGCATGACGCGGGCGAGTGGTCTAA
>CAYYSX010000492.1:0-2963 GCA_964474315.1 uncultured Verrucomicrobiota bacterium
CGCCTCAAGGCGGGACTCCGTACACCGGGATCGATCCCTCGCCGCAGGACCCCTTCGAATTTCAAAACAGGTTCTTAATAATAGTAAGTCGTGTCCGGGGAGGGCCCGCCCTTGGCCCGCGGCCGGATTTGGGCCTTGGGCCGGTTGATGACCGAGCCGTCCGCCTGGCCGACCGGCTGGTCCGGGGTGGACGACCAGGCCCAGAGCGGTTTGGTCTGGCTGCCCGCGTCGAACTTTCCGAGATGTCCCACATCCCACAGCTTGGTTCCCGGGGTGTCACTGACCCGGTGGGTGATGAAGGCCCGCCGGCTTTCGCATTCCTCCTCCGTCCGCGGCCAGGGCGGCTCGCTGGTCACGTCGTTCGTGTTCACCTGGCCGGCCTGGTTCACGAACCTCATGACTGGTGTCGCGGTGAAGTTCGCGAACCACATGTAGGGCGTGTACACGTTGGCCGCTGTGGTGTCCCAGCCACCGTAGTCCCGGGTGTTCCTATCGGCGAAGTTGGCCATGCTCTCATAGTTCAGCCAGGTGCGCCCGAACGATTTCCGGGTGATCGGACAAATCAGGACCGCCGTGTTGGGCACATATTTGCCGCGCATCAGCGTGACAATGCTGTCCCTGCTCCCGCCCGTGCGGTGGTAGTCCGGGCTGGAATCGGCATGCGTCGGAAACCGGCCGCGATGATCCGAGGAATAGAGCAATTGCGACAGGTATTGCTGCCGGATGTTGTTCCAACAGTAGCTCCGCATGCCGGCATACTTGGCCCGGGCCAGGGCGGGAAGGAGCATCCCAGCCAGAATCGCAATGATGGCGATCACCACCAGCAGCTCGATCAAGGTAAACGCCGCCGGTCGAATCCGGATGGCGGGACTGCGGTTCAGAGGTGTTTTCATTCGGCCGGATCTCCGACGCATGGGTTCTTTCAAATAGTCAACTAGCTATCACCACTCCCGCTGGTTCGGGTGATCGGAAATAACGGCGGATGAACAGCAGGTAACCCAGCACCGCCAGCGCCCACCCTCCGGTGGACCAGCAAATCGCCGCGGCGCTCGTGAAGTTGACCTGTCGGAGCAGAGCCAGGTGCTCCTCGGGATACCCCATCAGAGCATACACCTCGATGAGGTCATGACGTGAGTAAGTCAGGATCGCGGAGAGGGTGAACACGACCACTGACACCACGAGCAGCCACCAGCCCCGGACATCGAGCTGATAGAACGCCCAAGCGCACCACCCCCAGATCGCGGCCAGAATCAAGGCCGCCACCGATCCGACCACGCCCGTCGCCAATGAACCGAACAGCGGAAAAAGGCCGCGGTAGGCGAAGGGAATCATAAGCATCATGAGAACGGTCGCCGCCAGCCACAAGGCCACGGCCAAAACCGGCAGGGGACACGCATCGGTCCAGCGCGGGACGGGATCACGGGCCTCACATGTGGCCCTCACGTGTGGGCTCCGATAAAAGAGCACACCGACGGCGGGAACCAGGACCATGAACAGCGTGATGAGAATCAGCGGAATCAGGATCAACACGCGGGTCACCGCCGGTGGAAGCGGCGCTTGGCCGGCCGGCTCCACCGTTTGGATGACGGCAAGCATCTGTGGAAACCACACGATGGTGAACACCACTGCGACCAATCCCATGACCAGCATGCTCCAGGAAAAGATCAGCAACAGCGCCCGAGCCCAGCGGCGGGCGAGAATCGAACCGATGCCCAACCACACCATCGCCACGGCGAGACCGCCGTACATCAGCAGGGCGGGAAGGATGTTTTGCCAGCGGCTGCCGGGTCCGATCGACGCTGGAGCCAAGGTCAGGGTGGCCGCCATCAACCCGCACAATCCACCGAACAGAATGGTGAAAATCCCCAAGACCATCAGCCCGGTGCTGCGGTCTTGATAGCCGGTCAAGGGCGGAACAATCGCGGACGGATTCATCGTCTTGGGTCTGACGGATAGGCGCATTACCGTCGGCCAGCGTCAAGCCAGCAAACCTCCCCTTGGGGGCGCCTGTTGGAGGAAGAGCGTCATTCGGTATGCGCTCGATCTCGTCAAGGATCAACCCAGCCGCGGTGGTTCTCCGGAATGTGACCGGCCAGTCGCCGGGGTGCCGCGAGGAACGGCTGATAGGTGTCCGCCTCCAAGGAAGGTCCGGATACAGGGTCTCGGGAAAGGCGGCCTTCACCCAGGCGGTCTTCCCGGTGCCTCGCGGGCGGGCGCCTTCAACAATCGCGCATACATTTTTCGATTTTTTGTATCAAAAAACGAAAAACTGAAGCAGGATTTCTCATCCACAATGAGCCCGGAGTGGATGCCTGGAAAGGAACATTTCCATGTTAATTAATTCAAAAATCAAAGTGAAGATTGCAATAGGCCTCATGGTGGCTCTTTCGGTATTCCTCGGATGTAACCCGACCCCGCCCGCGACTCAGCCTTCAGTCCCGAGTGCTAGTAGCAAGTCATTTTTTGATGAATCCGGAAAACTGCTTCTCACCGTTGCGTTGGATACAAATGGTGAGTTAAAAGAGATTTTTTACCATACTTACAGGCCCGACGATAACGTTGATAAAGACTACGAGTTTTTAGCGTCGGGAGAACTGCGACGTTGGACGATTCACAAGTACGCCGCTGATGGAGAATGGCAGGTAGGAGAACGGTATGTTCCTCCTGGTCGGAGAGCAGGAAATGTTTTGACCAAACCGGATAGTCTTGTTTACGGAGAGAAACGGAAACGGGTCAATCCAGAAAGGTAAGACTGCAGAACAAGACGCAAAGTACCAGGTCGTCCGTTGATGGTGGGGAGGCTGAGGTCCCCGCCTTCCCCCACGCCTCCCTTCAGGTTCGCCCAAGCGCCGCGGTCCAGATGGAGCCGCGCAGCCCTCCTGGTGGTGGAGGTTGACACTAGAAATAGATCACCCGCCCGCCCGTTCCTTCCTGATCCGCCGGATCATGCGTGACCAGCAACG
>CAYYSX010000493.1:0-2962 GCA_964474315.1 uncultured Verrucomicrobiota bacterium
GTCAGATCGTTCTCATCATGGGCGAGCCGGGCATGGGCAAGAGCCGGCTCCTCTACGAGCTGCGCCAGCGGCTGGACGACCGGGAGGCGACCGTGCTGACCGGCCGATGCCAATCGTACGGAGGCGCAGCCGCCTATCGACCCTTTATCGAGATCCTGCGCAGCGCCATCGGCCTGGGCGGCGTAGAGGTCTCGCCCGAGCGGGCCGTTGGGAGAATCCGGGAGCTGGCAGCCGAGCTGGAAGAGTTTCTCCCGCTCTACTTGCACTTGCTCTCGATCCGGAGTCCCCGCCACCCGGTGCCCAAGCACCTCCAGGGCGACGCGCCCGCCGGTCGGTCGTGCGGAGAGGTGGCACGAACGCCTGGCGGTTCACTTCTTCAAACTCGGGTACTTTCCCGAACCGTTGCACACGGGGCACTTCTCCTCGAACGCCAGATGGCGTCCCGTGCCGAAACAGTAGGTGCAAGGTCCGTTCTCCAGCAGTTTCGCCCGGTCGGGGTCGTCGCGTTTCGTCACTTCGAGCTCCAGGGCGGTGAGGCCGCGGATGGCGCCCCAGAGCGCATCCTCGAACGCATCTCGGCCGTTGACCTTGCTTCCCCGCCGCAACTCCGCGTTGAGCCGCTCGCTTTCACGAGTGTCACGTTCCCGTTGGGCCAGCATCCTCCGGTCGATCTGGTCCTTGTTGGACCGAACCCACTGAAGCACTGCGGCATACTGCCTGACTTCCGGATCCCACCGGGTCGCGTCCGCCAGCCGCTCGATCACCACGTCGGCCGCCGGTTGGCCCCAGCCGTTCTCCTGCTTCAGCAGAATGATCGCGCGGCCGAATTGCAGAAAGCCCTTCTCGGCCCGGGTGAAGTCCGTTCGCTTGTCGAAGTCCTCAAACGCCCCCTTGAACACAGGCTGGTCCAGACCGCGCGGCGCTGGTCGCCTCAGCTCGTAGGCCATCATCCGCACGACAGGATACGAACTGTCGGGATCGAGCTCCCGCAGCCGCTCCAGAACCGTCTGCCCCCAGAACGCCGCGTTCTTCCTCCTCATCGTCGGCACGTTCGACTTTCGATGTTCGTCGACGTAGTCGGCTTCGGCCACGCGAAGGCTCAACTCGCCGGCCCGCTGCAACGCGACTTTGGATTCCGGAAAGGCGGCCAGGTGCGCATCGGCCACATTCAGCGCGAGAAACTCGTTGGGGCTTGCGAGCTTGACCGCCAGAAAGACAGTTTCGTCCGGATACTCCAGGTCCGGCTTCTGCCGGCGAAGCGAGTCGAGCGCCTGCGTCAGCGCCTGCTTGACGAGACGGGACTCTTCCAGCAACGCGGTCAACTCCGGCTTCAGCGGATCGCGCTCCGGTGCGGCTGCCAGACGCTTCTCGAGAATGCCGATGGCCGTATCGAACCGCCCCACGATCAGGTTGGACAGGGCCAGATCGTGGCAATGCTGCGAGTTGGTTTCGTCAAACACCTGCTCCCACCAGCCGACCGCCGCCCACCCCAGAAGCTTCTCTCGCGAATCGTATCTGCCGAAGGTCATATAGGGCATTTGGCGATGGTGATCCTGATCCGAATGCTTGAAGGCGAGAAGCTGCTTCGCCGCCTCGGGCATACGGTTCGCTTCACGCACCGGTTCCGTCACCCGTTGCGGCGCAGCACTCCCCTGATCCGCGCGGCCTGCCCCGTCGCCGGTTTGTGTCCCTGGCGGACCGCCTTGCGGGACGCTCCGAGTGTCTGGCCCGTTCTCCGCATCCGTAGCGTTCCCAGCGCCCGCCTGGCCGCTGACGGACTGGCCGCCGCAGCCCCCCAGACAAAGCGCCACGCTCGCCGCCAGGGCCGCAGACAATACGATTCGCACGATGCTTTCTCCACAGTGCTTCACGAGACGACGGGTGACATGTGTAGGGCGTTTTCAGTCGCCGAAAGTCAGATTGGCCTTCAACATGAAAAGGAATAAGTAAGTGGCTGGGGCCTCAACACGCATCCAAAGGCCGAACCGATCTCTCCCGCCGATTGGCATCCAACCTCCAGTCCGCGTCGATCGCCCCAGCCGAGCGCGCAACAGGTGTCGATCGCGCGTTCGGCTGGGGCCATGCGCCCCGCTTGGTCTATCACGCCGCTCTGCGGTTGACGCCATCACCGTGATTGAACGCTTTTCCTGCGCCCCAGCCACCCCGCCGTCAGGGCGTCGAGATCGACCTCTTGCAGCCGGTTGTTCCGGATCAGGTCCGCCGTGGCTTCCAGCCAGGCCGTTTCGTCGACTTCGTGCAACGGGGCGGTCGCCGCGGGATGCTGCTGCACCATGGGCATCGCTCCTTGATCGTTGCGTGGCTTCGCGTGGTCAGTCGTGCCAATCTATCACAACTTCGCGACGCGACTCAACAGCCCGGCATTTGAGTCGCGTCACTCCACCGTAAACGCCACCGGGGTTGACGTGACCGTCAAAGCCGCGTTGCCCACGCCTTGGGCGTCGGCTTTGATCGTGACGTTGGCGGCCGCTCCGACCGCGGCGTCCGCGGCGGCGGTGAGCGTGAGCTCCATCTCGTTCTGTTCCGGGGTGAGCATCGCCGGCGCGGGGGCCGCGGTGACACCCTTCGGCAGGTTCTGGAGCGTCAGGGTCACCGGGCCTTTGAAGGCCGGGTTGCGCTGGACGGCGACCTTCAACTTGATGCTGCCTCCCTTGGGGAGCTTGGCGTCGGCCACGGTCGGCGTAATCGCGTAGGGGGGCTGGATCTTCAGGCCGATGCCGGGCGGCGCCTGCGTGACGGTCTCGTTGCCGTGCTTGAGCGTGCCGACGAGCACGCCGGTGTAGTCGCCCAGCGGGGTGGCGTTCGTCGCGGTGAAGACGATCTCGATCTCGTTCGTCGACTTGGCGATCGGCTTGAGGGCCGCCGTCACGCCGGCCGGGAGACCGTTCTGCGCGGGAGTGACGGCGAGGGCGATGTCCTCGTCGTAGCCCGCGGCGCGGGTGGC
>CAYYSX010000494.1:0-2944 GCA_964474315.1 uncultured Verrucomicrobiota bacterium
TGCGGGTCACTTCAGAAAACAACTGCGCCGCGTAGCGATAGTCTCCGCGCTGAAAGGCGAGACGGCCAAGAGTGGTGGCGAGACCATCGTCCTTGGGCAGAGCAATGCGGGCCTTGGTGGCAAATTCGTAAGCCTTGTCCGCCTCGTTCAGATGTTCCCCATACAGAATCGCCAGTTGCCGGAGCGAGGGGGTGAAGGTGGGATACCGCTGCAGTAACCGTTGATGGAGATCGCGCGCCGCGGCGTATTTCCCCTGCTGCTCGAGGGCGAGCGCTGCCGCATAGATGGCCGGACCACTTTCGGGGTCCGCCTTCAGAGCGCGGTCGATCTGGGCTTGGGCCTGAGCTGCAGCTTCGGGACTTTGCCCGGCCGCGAGCATGACCAGGAACCACTGGGCCGAATTGGTCAGCGAAGCAGAACCACCCAGGCGGATTGCCGTGCGCGCGGCTTCGGCCGCCTCGGCCATCCGGCCAGAGCCGAAGGCCGCCTGGGCCAGATCGTACCAGACGGCGGGTTGATTCGTCAGTTGCCGGGCGCTGCTTTGCAGCAGTCCGAATGCAGTCGCAGTGTCGCCCGAGCGCAGGGCCAGCCGGCCCAAGGTTCGAGCAGCGTCGGGATCGTTAGGCGACGTCTTTTGCACCTGTCGTGCCAGCTCTGTGGCCCGGGTTGGGTTCCGATCCACTTCGAGAGCGGCGAGGCGACGGATTGCCTCCGGGGCATTGGGGTTCAGCTTCAGGACGGCTTCGAATGCTTCGATCGCTTTGCCCGGCTGTCCGGCGGTCTCATAGGCCGTTCCCAAACGAAGAGCGGCGATCACGTCATTCGGGTCTTCCTTTCGGCGTTGCTCCAATGGTCGAATCGCCGCTTCCGCTGTGGCATCGGATTCCAGGTTAAGGATGGCGAGGCGTTGTTCCGCCAGGTCCCGACCCGGGAAGGGGGCGGGGGACTGGAGGGCCGTGGTCAGGGCCTTCCGCGCGGGTTCTTCCAATCCCATCATGTAAGCAGTGAGCCCAAAGTGAGCTTCCACTTCCGGTTGACCGACCAGCTTCTCGCGAGCCTCAGTGAGGAGCCGCAGCGCTTCGGAATAGTTGCCGCGGCGATATTCGATCCACCCCAACGTGTCCGCGACCGAAGGCTGGTCGGCGGCGAGCTGATGGGCCTTGCGGGCGTACGCGAAGGCGTCCTCCAGGCGGTTGAACCGGTCGGCGAGCAGATAGGCCAGATTGTTCAAGGCCAGGATCTGATTGGGATCGGCCTTCAACACGGTTTCATAAGCTTTACGAGCCTCGTCCATGTCTCCCAACTGGGACTGAATCATCGCCGACAGCATGAGTGCGCTGATGTTGCTGGGATTCTTCTTCAGCAATTCATTGAGGCGGCTCAGCGATTCTTTCGGCTCTCCGGTTTTTAGATAAAGATCGGCGAGCATGAGATAAGCAGCCTGGAGCCCGGGGTCGAGTTCGAGCGCCTTTTCCAGAGCCGCTTCTGCGCCCTTTTTGTCCTGGTTCTGTGCATCGATCCGGGCGCGCAGAAGCCACAGCGATGCTGTTGTTGGATGGCGGTCCAATTCAGGTTGTAACAAGGCGAGGGCCTGTACCGGAGCACGGGAGCTCAACGCCAGATCGACCAACTGTTCCAAAGGGGCCAGGTCATCGGGAGCGAGGCGGCGGGCGTCCTCAAACGCTTTGCGGGCTTCGTCCGGCTGCTGACGCTGGCGAAGGAGCAACCCCAACTGGAAGGGCACGGCAGCGTTCTCTGGAAAACGGGCGCGCATGCTTCGGAACAGAGCGAGAGCATCGTCCGTCCGACCCGCGGCCACGTACGCCCGAGCCAGCAGGAATTGGGCGCGGGGCAGGGTGGGTATCCGCCGAACCAGATCCGAGAGTAGATCGATGGCGATGCCGGTGTGGCCGCGGGTTAGGCTAAGTTCCGCCGCCATCAGTGCGGCGCTGGGATTGCCCGGATCGAGCGTCGCGGCCCGGGTAAAGCTGGCGACCGCTTCTGGGAGCTGTTGGTTGAGCAGTTGCGCAATGCCGAGTTGGTAATGGACTTCACCGGAACGGGGCCGGCTTTCGGCGAGTGAACGAAAGATCTGGACCGCCTCCCCCGTCTTGTTTTGAGCCAGCCTCAATTGGCCCAGGACCGCCTGGGCTTCAGCATCACCCGGTGCCTGCCCTAGCGCCCGGTCGAGAAGCTGTCCGCATTCGTCGAGTTGTTTCTCCGCGAGCGCGATCTCCGCTCGCAGGACCCAGGCGGCGGTGCGTTCCGGTGCCTGACGGTTAATTTCATCGAGAATCGTCTTGGCTTCCTCCCGACGGCCCGTGCGCAGAAGGAAGGTGGCGAGTCGCAAGCGGGCCACATCATCCGGAGCCGCAAGCTGGGCCGCGGTTCGGAATGCCAGCTCCGCCTGATCGGTGGCGCCTTGGGACCAACTGAACGCTCCGAACGCGAGGAGCGCGGGAATGGATCGGGGATCGAGCGCCAGAGCCTTCTGCAGTTCGTCTTCCACCGTCTTGGTGTCGCCGGCCTTTCGGGCCAACTGAGCTCGGGCCACGTGAAAGACGGCGTGCTCTCCGGCCGTCCGTTGCCACCGATCGATCTGTTGCCGCGCGGCCGCCGTTTCGGTGGAATCCTGGACCGCATCCGCCCAGACGCTCGATGCGGCTGCGTTGGTGGGTTGGACGGTGAGCACAGCCAATGCATGGGACCGGGCGGCGGCGAAGTCCCCGCCCGCCAGATAAATCGTGGCCAGTTGTTGTGCGATTTCCAGGTCGGCGGGAAGTTGGGTCCGCGCCTGCACGAGCAGGGGATACGCTTCCCGCAGTTGCCCCTGGCGAAAATAGATTGTGCCAAGCCGGGTAAGCGCCAACGCATTGGTGGGCTGCTGCTTCAACACGTTCAGATACTCGATCTTGGCTTTCTCCAGCTCGCGCGCCTCATAGTA
>CAYYSX010000495.1:0-2938 GCA_964474315.1 uncultured Verrucomicrobiota bacterium
CCGGCCTCATCCGCAGCGAGCGCAAGGGCGTGGAACTGCACAACTTCTCGCGCTGCCCCGAGTTGAAAAACACCCGCTTCGCCCCCATGATCACCGCCATCGTGCAGGCCTACGAGAACGAACAAAAGGCCAAGGCAAGCAAGGCGCGGTCCGGCAGCGGCCTTCCGGCGGGAAGGGTGCGGAAGGTTGAAAAAGGATATTCCTGGCAGTAGCAGTCACTCGCCGAGAAAGGCAGCGAGCTTTACGCGAAGGCGTGAAGTGCGTGAGACTCACTCCTCGCCGTCATAGTAGTCCAGAGCTTCACCGCGAAACACGCGGCGCTCCGGGGAATGCACGCCCCACTTTTTGCTGTCGGGGTAATAAGCCGATTCGCCCATCGGATTGTCCGCCACGACGTAGAGAACCAAATCCTCGGTGCCGTCGTTGATGAGTTGGTGGGGTTCGTTCGGTTTGAAGAGAAACGCATCACCCGGCCCGATGGATGTCGTTCCGTCCTTGTCCCGCGCCTGACCCGTCCCGGAGATGACGTGATAGAACTCCCACTGCTGGCTATGCAGATGAAACGGATAGGGCGTCTTGCCGGGCGCGATGCGGACCATCTCCACGTCGAACGGATGACGCTCCATCAGGTCGGTGGAACGCGGCTTCCGCCCCAAGGCTTCCGAGATTTCCTTGCCCGCTCCGGCAAACTTCCCTTTGGGCGATGCCCATGTTTCCTCGGCCAATTGGTTGGAGTTGATCTTTTTCATGGCCGTTGACTTTGTCCTCGTGCCAAAGGGAGTCAATGGCGTTTGGTTCGACGGCCAGCCCGTTTCGACGGCTTACAAAAACTTCGAAAAAGTTTTTGCATAATTCCTATTCTGTTACTATTGAAGTCGCAGTTATGGCGAACAACCTCCAATTCTCGATTGCGGTGCATCTGCTGGCTGGGCTGGCCTGCGGGTGTGGCGAGGAGGGCGTCACGTCCGGCCATCTGGCGCAGAGCGTGAACACCAGCCCCAGCTTTGTGCGACGCACGCTGGCCAAGCTGTCCAAGGCGGGTCTGGTGGAGACGGCCACCGGCAAGGCGGGCGCGTGCTGGCTTGCCAAGGACGCGAAGGACATTTCGCTGCTGGACATTTACAAGGCGGTGGATGCGCCCAAGGCGTTTGCTATCCACAGTTATCCCGAGCAGAAAGAGTGTTTTGTAAGCTGCCACATCAAGACCGCATTGGAAAAGGCACTGACCAAAACGCAGAAAGCAATGGAGGCGAATCTGGCTGAAATCAGCCTCGCGCAGATCGTCACCGACGTGAAGAAAAAGTAAAAAATTTTACCCTTTATTGTTACTGTTTAAGTAACAAAAACAAAAAGGAACAAACAGTATGAGCACAAATTTCACGAAAAAACTCGCAGGCAAGGTCGCCCTTGTCACCGGCGGTTCACGCGGAATCGGTGTGGCCAACTTCCTTCATGGGGCGGCCAGAGGAAGTAGTGATGCGCCGCCCGTCGCGAGCGCGCCATCCCGCACCGAGCACTTTCCACATGGGAATACGATTCGCTCGTTCCACCCACGCCCGCCCGAGGATCAAGGCAAGGAAGCAGTTCAGGCCGTAGAAGCCTGTCAGATACGTGCTCGGATACACCAAGGCCAAAGTGTCCACGTCGGACCGCAGGATCGAACGGGCTCGACGGGCGAACCCGTTTTTCTTCCAAAGCTGATCCACGAGCTTTTAAGGCGATCAGACGGGTGACCTGGCACTTTGTGTCCGAACCGGCGGCGGGTGAGCCACCCGCGCTCCTGCGGTCGGAGGCCGCAGAATGCAGTTGGCATTTGGTGGGTTCCGGCCGAAATGGGCGGCGCCGATGCTCACGACTCTGCGCATCAAGAACCTGGCCCTGGTGGCCGACCTGACCCTGGAGCTGGCTCCGGGCTTGAACGTGCTCACCGGCGAAACCGGGGCCGGCAAGTCCGTCATTCTCGGCGCGCTGGGCCTGCTCCTGGGCCAACGCGCCGACCGCACCCTGATCCGCAGCGGTGCCGATGCCTGCACGGTCGAGGCAGTCTTGGAACTGGCCGCCGCTCCCGACACGCAATTGGCCCGCCTCGGACTGGAGCCGTGCGAGAACGGGCAATTGCTTCTCAAACGGACGTTCACCGCCGCCGGAACCAATCGACAGTTTGTCAATGGATCGCCCACCAGCCTGGCGGCCCTGGCGGCGGTGGGAGACGGGCTGGTGGATCTGCACGGTCCTCACGAGCACCAGTCCCTGCTCCAACCGGCGCGGCAGTTGGCAATCCTGGATGCGTTCGGCGGATTGACGGCGACCCGTTCGGCGTTGGCTCGGTTAGTGGATCAACGCGACCAGCTTCGAGCGGAGCGCGCGACACTGGTGGTCGATGAGCAGACGTATGCGCAGCAGTTGGACCTGTTGCGTTTCCAGGTGCGGGAGATCGACGAAGCGCGGCTGCGGCCGGGTGAAGAGGCGGAGATCGAAGCCGAACATCATCGTGCCACCCATTCCGCCCGGCTCCTGGAGCTCACGCAGAGCGCGTTGGCGGGGTTATCGGAACAGGAGGATGCCGTCCTCGCCCGCCTGGGAGGTGTGGGTCGCGCGTTGCGTGAACTGAAACACCTCGACCCTACCGCCGGCCGGCTGCTGGAACTGCAGGAACAGTCAGCCGATTCCCTGCGGGAGCTGGTGGCCGGACTCTCCCGGTACGCCGATTCCGTGGAGGTGGACCCGGACCGTGTGGCGCAGTTGGAGGACCGGCTCAGCCTGTTGCTGACCTTGAAGCGCAAGTATGGCCACACGATGGACGAAGTGATCGCGTTCGGAGCCGAAGCCCGGAATCGGTTGATGGCCCTCGAAGGGCGGGATGGAGCGCTGACCCGGCTCAACAACGAATTGGCGGCCCTGGCGGAACAGATCGAGAACGCGGGAGCCGCGCTGACCG
>CAYYSX010000496.1:0-2922 GCA_964474315.1 uncultured Verrucomicrobiota bacterium
AGACCGCTACTCTACCAATTGAGCTAACGCCCTGTCCGTAACGAATTCTCCCTCAATCAAGCGAACCGGAATCCGGATGGCAAATCCGGACTCCGGTAAAATCCTTAAGCGATGACTTCGGTCACCCGGCCTGCCCCAATGGTCCGGCCGCCTTCGCGGATCGCGAAACGAAGGCCCTTCTCCATCGCCACTGGCGCGCCGAGCTTGACGTCCACATTGACGTTGTCACCCGGCATCACCATCTCGACACCAGCCGGAAGAGTGACGGACCCGGTAATGTCCGAGGTGCGGAAGTAAAACTGCGGTCGGTAGTTGTTGAAGAACGGGGTGTGGCGGCCGCCCTCATCCTTGGTCAACACATACACCTCGGCCTTGAAGTGGGTATGCGGCTTGATGGAACCCGGCTTGGCCAGAACCATTCCTCGCTCCACTTCTTCCTTCTTGATGCCGCGCAACAGGATGCCGGCATTGTCGCCCGGACGAACCTCCTCCAGCAGCTTGCGGAACATTTCCATGTCGGTCGCCGTGGTTTTGCGGGTGTCTTTGATCCCGACAATCTCGACTTCCTCCATCTTTTTCAGAACACCGCGCTCGCAACGGCCGGTAACGACAGTGCCGCGGCCTTCAATGTTGAACACGTCTTCAATGCACATCAGGAACGGCTTGTCCGCCTCGCGAACCGGTTCCGGAACGAAGGTATCCAACGCCTCCAGCAGGCTGGCAATCGCCGCCTCGCCTTCCGGCGTGCCGGCAATCGCCGCCGTGGCGGAACCGCGGATGATCGGGGTGGTCTCGCCCGGAAAACCATACTTGGTCAGCAATTCCCGGATCTCCATCTCGATCAGTTCCAGCAGGTCAGCATCGGCCAGGTCCACTTTGTTGAGGAAGACGACGATGCTGGGCACCCCCACTTGGCGGGCGAGCAGGATGTGTTCACGGGTCTGGGGCATCGGACCGTCCGCCGCACTCACCACCAGGATGGCGCCATCCATCTGCGCCGCCCCCGTGATCATGTTCTTCACGTAATCGGCGTGGCCGGGACAGTCCACATGAGCGTAATGACGCGCCGGACTTTCGTATTCGACGTGGGAGACCGCTATGGTAACGGTCTTGGTGTCATCGCGAACCGTGCCGCCCTTGGTGATGTCTTTGTACTCGATCAGCGGGGCGAGCCCTTTGCGGTTCTGGACCGCGACGATCGCGGCCGTCAAAGTGGACTTGCCGTGGTCAACGTGGCCGATGGTTCCCACGTTGAGATGCGGCTTGGTGCGCTGGAAGTTGTCTTTAGCCATGTGACTGACGAACGTTTTCTGGTTTTCGCTTGTCCCAACTTCGGCTGCCGGCTGGAGCCCGCGATCGGGTTTGAACCGATGACCTCGTCCTTACCAAGGACGTGCTCTGCCAACTGAGCTACGCGGGCATCGCCTTCGGCCGTTTACCGCCTTACGGCGACAAAAAATTCAGTTTCCGCGCTCACCGGAGCGAGGAAACCGAAATCGGGCGCCTGCAACTCAAAATTGAGGCGCGGATTGATACGAGCAGGCCCTCCAAGTGTCAACGGGTTTTTGCCTGGAGCTGAAGAGATCGCTCGACCAGGAAAGGTGCCACGGAAGCCCTTTCCCCCAACGCTCCGCCTCAGGGACGTGCTGTGACGAGAACCGGGAGCTTGAAGCTTGGAGCTTCTTTGGAGCTTGGGGCTTGGCTTTTGGAGCTTTTGGACCCTGTCCCCTGTCGCCCTCCAGGAAACACGGGTGCAACTCGGGCCGTTCGACGCTAGGCTCCTTCCGTGGACGCGACGCTTTGCCATAGCGAGCTGGCCGACCTGGGGCGAAAGGTCGAAGCCGGTGAACGCCTCACCGAAGCCGAGGCCCTTCGCCTGTTCGAGACCCGCGACCTCAACGCCCTCGGGGCCCTGGCCGATTTCGCCAATCAACGACGCAACGGTCCCCGCGTCTCCTACATCATCAACCGCTACCTCAATTACTCCAACTATTGTATTCTCAGTTGCCAATTCTGCGCCTTCAGCCGGAAACGCCGCGATGCGGATGGCTTCGAGCTTTCGGCGGAACAAATGGTCGGGAAGGCTCGGGAGGCACTCGCTCTCGGCATGACCGAGCTCCACATCGTGGGCGGACTCCACCCCTCCTTGTCCTTCAGCTACTACACCGGGTTCCTGAAGGCGCTCCACCACCTCGATTCCCGCCTGCAGCTCAAGTGTTTCACCGCCATCGAGATTCTTCATCTCGCTTGGCTCGCCCGGAAATCCGTCCGCGACACGCTCCGTGAATTGAAGGAGGCGGGGCTGGCGTCGCTGACCGGGGGGGGCGCCGAAATCTTTCGCCCCGAAGTCCGCTCCCAGATCGCCCGGGGAAAGGAATCCGCAGAGGAATACCTCGACGTCCACCGCACCTGGCACCAATTGGGCGGGCGCAGTACTTGCACGATGCTCTATGGCCATGTCGAGTCGCTGGCGGACCGCGTGCAGCATCTGGGCCTGCTGCGGCATCTGCAGGATGAAACCGGTGGGTTCACCGGCTTCATTCCACTGCCGTACCAGCCCGACAATAACGGCATTCCGGTCGAGCACGCGCCCACCGGATTCGACCAGTTGCGCACGATTGCTGTGGCCCGCCTGTTCCTCGACAACTTCGATCACCTCACCGCCTACTGGGTGGGAATGGGTCTCAAGATGGCCCAGGTGGCGCTCAGTTACGGGGCCGATGATATTCACGGGACCATTGTGGAGGAACACATCTTCCACATGGCGGGGGCAAAGTCGCCCCAGTTGCAGACGGAGCGGGACCTGGTGAAAGCCATTCGTGAAGCCGGGCGGATTCCCGTTCAACGAAACACCTTCTACGAACCAATCCGCGTGTGGGATGAAGAATCTTCGCCGACGGACCTGACCGCCTCCGAGCCGAA
>CAYYSX010000497.1:0-2897 GCA_964474315.1 uncultured Verrucomicrobiota bacterium
TGCGGACGCAGGCGAACATCGAGGCGGGCATGAATCCCGAGGAAGCTCGCTTCGCTGCCTTGCGCCAGTTTGGCTGGACGGAGTCCATCAAGGAAGAATGCCGCGACCAGCGGGGCGTTCGTTGGCTGGAGAATTTTCTCCAGGACCTTCGCTACGGGGCGCGGCAACTGCGCAAGAACCCCGGTTTTACCAGCATGGCCGTCCTTACGCTCGCCCTCGGCATCGGGGCCAACACGGCGACTTTTAGTGTGCTGGACGCGGTGGTTCTTCGGACCTTGCCCGTCAACAATCCCGAACAATTGGCCGTCGTGGCAGTGCGTTCGCCTGAATGGCCGGACGGACCTGGGACAGCGTTCTCTTATCCCATGTTCGCTGAACTGCGAAAGCGCAATGAAGGCTTCTCGGAGTTGCTGGCCTATTCCGGTGTTGCCGTGAACCTCGATTTGGGCGAGCAGACGGAGCGAATCACCTGTCAATTGGTTTCGGGAAACTTCTTCTCCACCTTTGGTATCCAAGTCTGGCTGGGCCGGAGCTTCTCGGATGAAGACGACCGGATTCCCGGCGCTCACGCGGTCGCGATTCTCAGCCACGGCTTCTGGCAGCGCCGGTTTGGCGGGGAGCCGGGCGTCATCGGAACGACGATTCGTTTGAATGGTTGGCCCTTCATCATTGTGGGAGTGAGTGCGCCGCGATTCGTGGGCGCCGAGGTTGGACGCGCCGCTGACGTGTGGGTTCCGGCCATGATGCATGGCCAACTCTTGCCGCCGGCGGAAGTGAGTCCCGGCTATTCGATCTTCTCCGACCCAGGATCGCGCTGGTTAAATGTAATAGGCCGGATCAAATCCGGCGTCCAATGCGGTCAACAAGAATGCTACCCTTTTCGAGGTGACGACGTTGCGTCATCGCCTTGAGAAATCCCTCAGTCAGGAACGGTTCATCGTCGAGCTAGGCGGCTTGCTCAGCGGGTTGTCTCTGGTGTTGGCGTTCTTGGGTCTCTATGGCGTTTTGGCGTATGAAGTCACCCGAAGGATAAGGGAGTTCGGTATTCGAACCGCTCATGGCGCACCGCGTGGACACCTCTGGTGGCTGATTCTCAGCGAATCGATGTTGCTGGTGGCCATCGGCGCGACGATCGGATTCGTGGGATCGCTAGGGATGACGCGGTTCGTTTCGAGCCTGTTGTTTGGGTTGACACCGAGTGATCCCACGGTCGTCGGAGTCGCCGTGTTAACTTTGGTCGGGGCGGCTGTTGTCGCGTCCTGGCTGCCCGCCCGCCGCGCGGCGCGCGCGGACCCGATGGTGGCGCTGAGAGCGGAGTAAACAGTAAACAGTGATCAGTAGTCAGTGATGAGATTTCAGATTTGCGATTTGCGATTGGGCTGCGCCGAACGTCTGCAGGCGAACATCGAGGCGGGCATGAGTCCCGAGGGGGCCCGCTATGCCGCGCTGCGCCAGTTCGGCTGGACGGAGTCCATCAAGAAGGAGTGCCGCGACCGGCGCGGGGTGCGTTGGCAGGAGAACTTGGCGAGACAACCCTTCGTTACGAAACCGGGACAATACGTTAAGGCTTGTTCTCTTCCTGCGAATCCTTGGTGGGAATGGAATCCGGTGGAATCACCTGAACCCTGCCATCCTTCCAAATCACGATGGGCACTCCCATCCGGCGATGATAGTCGATGGCCTTTGCGACAGCTTGTTTCAGGGCTTCCTCGGCCTTTTCGGCCCAAGTCATTTCTTCGATGGGTTTGTTCATTGGGCAAGCTTTCCGATGATCGCGGCGTACCGGTTGCCGTCCATAAGATGAAGGTTTGCTTTCTCTTCGAGGGCGATCGCTCTCGGTTCCCTTCCGGAGTTGTCAAAGAGAATCCAATGGTCGAGCAGCGGACGATAGTCCCGCCACCAATTTTGCATTCCGGCGCGGTATCGTCGCCGGATCACGGTTTCCTCCACCGAATGGGGCTCCCGTGCAGAACCCGCTGCGCCACTCTGGCGACCACCATCTCCGCGTTGGGAAGCCATAGGAAGTAGAGGTAGATGGCATAGCCCTTGGACCGGATCTTCCGAAGCAGCGTCAGATGGCCCTTGCCGGCGAGCGTGGTTTCGAACCCAAAGTGGACTCCTTGCCCGGACAGTTCTTCAATGCGATCCAGCATCAGCCGTCCCGCGCGAAAGGCCGCCCGTTCTGGAGCAAACGGCGAAAGGCCCTGTGCCAGCAGGTCTGCGTTCACGAATTCGTCGCACCGCGCAAACCGAGGCAAAAATTCGCGGGCAAACGTCGTTTTTCCGGCGCCATTCGGGCCGGCGATAATGTGAACAATCGGAGTTGCCGACATTCCGGCCAGTGAAAGCGATTCGGTCAGCACAAGCCACTGCAAAATCAAACTCCAGCTTGACCACGAAAATCATCGCCGCAACGACAGTTATTTTTCCTTCGTGAAAACTCTCTCCCCGCCGCGCCGCTTTACGGTCATCTGGTTTTTCGCGGCGTCGAAGGTAAAGACGGCCACACCCTCGATCTGGAATTGATCCTCGGCCGTCGCTTCGAGGGGGACCCCGGATGACGCGCCCGGCGGTTGAAAGAAAAGCGTCGAGCCGTCTCTGGTAACCCTGGCTTTCGCGGGTGCATCGGGGCTGGAATAAACTCCGACGTACTGGTCCAGCACGTCCAGGTTGACCGCGATCGATTCCAAGGCGGGAATCTGAAACGGCCTATGGTAGTAAATGTCCACCACGCCGGTCACAATATCGGCTACCGGGTAAATCTTCGCGTTCGTGGTGTAGGCGATCGCCAGCTTTTCCTCCGGCTCGTAAGCCAGCCAGGCTCCATAGTTGTCAGCCCCGCCCGTGTGCCCGTAGAAAGTCTTGCCGGCGAACGTGAAGGTCACCATTCCAGACCC
>CAYYSX010000498.1:0-2851 GCA_964474315.1 uncultured Verrucomicrobiota bacterium
CATCACCCAAGGCGCACCGCCGCTGATCGTGCCCTTTACCCTGCCAACCCCGACGCCCCAGAGCGTTTGGTTCAGTGTTACTGGTTTCCCGCCCGAGTTGTCCTACGCCGTGGAAATCCTCGGCACCGACACCGATCGCCGGCTGCGGATTCCGACACCGCCTCTGGGAAGGATCGGCAACGTCATTCTCACTCTGCTGGCCTACGACCGGGAGGCCACCAATCGCACCAGCTTTGTGCTGACGATCCAACCGAGGGAGTTCGGCCCGAGCACCTCACCAACGCTTCCTTCGCTGAATTCCGCTTCCTGGGCCGATTTCACCTCCGATGGCTATCCGGACCTCCTCAGCTACAGCCGGACACGAAACACCTTATTCCCGCAACAGAATTCCGCCGGCCGCGAACTGTCCTCTCTGCCCATGTTGCCCCCTAACGCCCCGACCGCCGTCCACACCGTGGCCTGGACCGACTTCGACGGCGATGGTGCGCTGGAGGTGCTGGCGGTGGGATTTAACCAAGCCAGTCTGTTCCGCACGGAAGCCAGGGGCCATCATCGTTTCATCGAAATCACCAACGCCTGGCCATTCCAGTATTTCGCCGGCGCGGCGTGGGGCGATTTCGATGGCGACGGCGACGAGGACTTGGTGATGACCGGTCGTTCCCCGGAGGGACAACCGCTGCCGGTCGCGCTGCTCCGAAATGAACGGGGCACGGAACTGGTGCCGATGAGCAGCACCCTTCCGGCGTCTCGGGAGCGGCCCGTGATAGGCGACTTCGACAACGACGGACGGCCCGATGTGCTGCTCTTCAACGTCGGCGGCTCGACCGAGGGCGGGGTTTGGCTCAACCAGGGTAACGGGACGTTCATCCCTTCGCTTCTCACGCTCGCCACTGATGACCCGGGCTCCCGCCTCGATTGGATTCACAGCGCCGGAGCGCTGGACTTCGATGGGGACGGCCGGCTCGATGTCTGGGCCGTCCAGGAAAGCCCCCGTTCCCTCCGTAACCACGAGCTCCTTCTGTGGCGGCAGCGTTCGGGACGGTTGGAACTCCATCTCAAGCTGGAGCCGGAGGATATTCGTAATGCCGATGCGCCCGCCTGGGCCGACTTCGATGCGGACGGGCGGCTGGATTTTGTGCTGCCGCGCCTGGGTCCCGAGCTGTTCTTGAGCGCCGATTCGCGGGGCTACCAACGGACGAACTATTTCGCGCTTCATCGCAACCTGGGGGACGGCCGCTTCCTCCCGGGCGGCTATCTGTTTCCCGCCGCCGCGGGTACCCCCGCCGCGGGCGACTTCAACCGCGACGGACTGATGGATCTCTGGGCTCCCGGCACGCTGGACACGCCGGGCCGGGTGTTCACCAACGCGCTGCGCGTGGTCAATCCCCCGCCGGAGGCCCCCCTCAAGCTGCAGGCCTGGGCCTTCGATGCCCAGGTGTTCTTTTTCTGGAACGAGGCGCACGATCCGAACCAGACCGTGCCGCTCACGTACAATCTCCGCGTGGGCACCCGACCCGGCGCCAACGATGTGGTGCCCTCCCTCTCGCTGGCGAATGGTACGCGCCTGCTGCCCGCTCCTGGCAACAACGGCTTCAACACCTTCCGCCTGCTGACGCTGGAGCGGGTTCCGTCGGACCGCCTGTTCTGGTCGGTGCAGGCGGTGGACAACGGCTTTCTGGGCAGTCCGTGGGCTCCGGAACAGGACGTGGCCCTCCACGGCTTTGTCAACGAACCGCCGGTCGTCAGTGGCGTGACCAACGTGATGATGAGCGAAGATCGGACCTATTCTCTGTCGTTCACCGTCACCGACGATCATAGCCCGCCCGAGATGATTTCCGTGCGCGTGGAATCATCCGATCCTGAAATACTGCCGGTGCCGGCGGGCGAATTGCCCATTTATCGGGACTGGTGGCCTCTCCTCGATCGGTTGGTTTCGTTGAGACCGCGATCGAACCGTCACGGCCAAGTCGTGATTACGATCATCGCCACCGATCCGCACGGAGCCACCACCAGCCATCCGTTCACCGTCACCATCACTCCCGTCAACGATCTCCCGGAGCTCAGTTTCTTCCCGGAATATGTCGGCCTCACGGGCCAGCCTTTGCGCCCCATCGTGGTCCGGTTGTCGGACGTGGAAACGTCGGCGGGCGATCTGACTCTCTCAGTAACGTCATCTCATCCGGAAACGGTGGATCCGAGCCAGGTCGTCATTAGTGGATCCGGCCCAGTGCGCACGCTGACTGTGACTCCTGCCTCTGCGAATCCCGGAGTCGCCCATCTAACGTTGCGGGTGGAGGATGGCGACGGTGGCGTTTCTTTCGGCGTGGTCCGAGTGGCCTTCCAGGAGCAGGTGTTCACCCCGTTGGAAAACATTCTTCCCGGCATCGAGGGAGGGCAGTTTGTCTGGGGTGACTACGATCGCGACGGCGACCTGGATCTGGTGCTGGTTCCGGGTGGGGGAGGAGCGGTGCAATTGTTCACCAATGAGGGTGGACGATGGACGGCCACGACCCACTCCTGGCCATTCTCCCGGCATATCTCTCAGGCGATTTGGGGAGACGCCGATGGCGACGGTGACTTGGACCTGTTGCTGGTCGGGGTGGACCCCTCGACTCAACGACCGCTCTTGGTGCTGAACTGGAATCACGGAGGCGAATGGGCGGGGGAACTCCTCTTCGACCACCACCATTTGTTGCTGAACAGCTACGACTGGGCTGCCCTGGTTGACGTTGATCGGGACGGAGATCTGGACGTGCTTCAGGTCGGATTCCACTACCCCGAAGAGAGTCTCCGTCACTCAATGTCATTAAGTTAAGAATCGAAGATTCCTGATCAAAAGTTGGTCCTTTTC
>CAYYSX010000499.1:0-2850 GCA_964474315.1 uncultured Verrucomicrobiota bacterium
GATCTGGCGGCGGCGGATCTCGTTTTCGATCCTGACCGCAACAGCCTTTGGGCCACGGTTCCTGATCCGACGGGGGGGCGGAACGACCGGTTGGTCAGACTGAACGTGGAAACCGGCCTGATGGAGGCGGAATTTCCCGCCGGTCTGTCGCCGGGACGGATGGTTCGGAGCGAGGACGGGCGATTTCTTTACGTGGCCCTGGATGGTGAATCAGCGATCCGGCGCTTCGATCTGAACGCCGGCACCTGGGGGCACACTCTGTCGTACGGTCCGTCCTCCGGACAGATTGCCCCCGGGAATCCGGTTGCCGACTTGGTGGTTTTCCCCGGTGAGCCTGAGCGGGTGGTCGTTAGCTATCTGAGCAGCACCTTTCCATTCTATCGGACGGTAGCCTTCCGAAGCGGCGTCCGGCTGCCAGAAGAAGTGGACGCCGGACCCGAGTTGGAGCGCGGACCGGGCGCCGATGAGGTGGTCACTTTTTCCGGTCCCTTGGATTATGTCTTGGCCCGCCACCGATTGACCGAATCGGGACTCACCACCCTCGACTCCCAAGCCGGCGTGCTGGGCGGTTTGGACATTCGCGTGGAAGGACCATGGCTGTACCACAACAGCGGGGTGGTCGCCCAACTACCCGGCTTGGAGGAAGTGCGTAACTTCGGGGTCCTGCCCGTGGGACCCGTTCTTCCGCTGCTGGAACAGGACCGCATACTTTTCCTCGACAACGGACCGTATTTCACGGGTTCCCTGCACGCGTTGAAAGCGTTCGACACCGCCACCGGACAACTGGTTCAGGACCTCTTGTTGACCATGGCTCCGGCGGCCCGGCCGTTGGTTCATTGCGGCGGCGATCGGCTGGCCTTCCGGGCCTTTGCCAACTCCGTGGTGTTGCTGCGAACGACGGCTTTGCCTTCAACCTCGGCACACGCTGACGTGGCCGTGCAGTTGACGCCCGTTGGGACGTCATCCATGGGAGGGGATCTCGAATTCCACCTCGTCATCACCAATGCCGGACCCGACGTGGCAGAGCGGGTGCACTTCTCCATGCCTTCGGTGCCTTCCTTGCCTTGGGCAGGAAACGCCACGGTCAGCACGAGCCGCGGAACGGTGACCCACGACTACGAGACCGGGCTGAACGGCCGGGTGGAGAATTTCGCGCCGGGCGAGTGGGTCGAGGTGGTGCTGCGGATTCCAGCTTGGGACGCGGGTCGTTTTCCGGTCGAGGCGACCGTCTATTCCAACGCTCGTGATCTGCAAGCGGCGAACAACCGGGCGGCCACCCACGTTTCGGTGCAGTGGGTGCCGCAGGTCGGCCAAACCACGCAGTTGAGGCTGGCCAATACGGCGTTGGCGGCCCACCCCAACCGGCGAGAATTGTACGCTTCAACCTCCGATGGCGTGGTCGTCATCGATCCGGCGACGGGCCGCATTGCTCCCAACGCTCGCTTCGGTCCGGAACCCGGAGCCCTGGCGGTCACCGGGGACGGCTCTGCCATCTGGGTCGCCTTCGATGCGGAACAAAAACTCCGGCGGTTCCGGCTGGCCGATGGACAACTGTTGCAGGAAGCACCGTTGGATTCCCAATTTCCCGTAGCCAATCTGGTGGCCCATCCGACGGACGCCGCCGCCGCCGTTTTTTCCCAAGCGACAGTCATCCATGACCTGCGGGACGGTGAACTTCGCCGCCTGCTCGATACTCCCACTACCCTGGCGGTGAATGCGCTGGCGTTCGCGCCCGACGGAACCGTCCTCGTAGCGCGATCGTGGTATGACGACGCCGAGACTCACCAGGCAGTTGAACGTTACGGATTCGCGGGCGACCAGTTTGGCCAACCGTTGGCCGCCAGCTCCCGCGACTGGCAAACCTTCAGCCTGCGCGTCGCTTGGGGACGCGTTTATCTCGACCACGGCGCGGTCAACGATGCCCTCAGCTTGGAGCCATTGCCGTCTCTCGACGGCAGCGGATCTCCCGCACCGCTGGAGGACGCCGGTCGCGTGGCCTATCTGTACGACGATCATGGGCTGAATCTCGGGTTGGCTGATCGCGATGGAACGCTGCCGGTGTCGCCGGTCAATGTCGGCGGCGATCTCGGAGTGCCGTGGACGCCGTCGGTGGTCGCTTGGGGGGCCGACGGATTGGCCTTTCGCTCGGAACTGGCCATCATGCTGCTTCGCCTGGGGAAATTGCCGGTGCCGTCCGGTCGCGACTTCGATGGCGACGGTTTGACTGACGAATGGGAATGGGATCATAACTTCAATCCTAACCTGGCTTCCGACGCTTGGGACGATCCGGATCAGGATGGGATGTCCACCCGGGACGAAGTGGAAGCGGGCACGGATTACGCCCGGGCGGACAGTGTCCTGAAATTACGGGATCTGAGTCTGGACGGAGATGCGCTCCGGTTCCGATTCGAGACGGTGGTGGGCCGCCGCTATCAAGTGGAGTCCACGCCCGTTCTGGGAGGAGTCTGGCAGACGGTGGACGCGGCCTTCGAGGGCGACGGTCAGGTCGTGGAGATCGAACTGCCGGCACCCACCGGAGCCAGCGCAGAATGGTTTCGCCTGCGCGTCACCGCCCCCTGAGTGGTGGTCAGCGCGTGGAGCCGAAGGTCGGGGGGCACTTTGATCCTGAAACCGCGAGTCGGAACCGCGGGTGTCACGGATCACACGGATAGCTATCGATCGTTGCGAACGTACGTGCGTGTAGCGTGCGGTGTCCTCACCGCACCACCGACGTGCCAGCATCAAGTAGTGTGAAAGCACTTTCGTAACGATTGATAAAAAGTGGTGAACGGAGCTGCTTCGTTATGACTTCGGCTTGAGTTGCGGGAAGAGAATGACGTCGCGGATGCT
>CAYYSX010000500.1:0-2849 GCA_964474315.1 uncultured Verrucomicrobiota bacterium
CCACATAGAGCGCCATGCCCTGCGGCCCTTGCGTTGCGACCACATGGTGCCACTGTCCGTTGTTGTAGGCACTCGGTGACGTGATCACCTGAGTCGAGCCCGTGTACACCCCGAAGACCAGTCGACCGTCATTGCGCATGTAGATGTGTCGGTCGTAGTTCGAACTGTTTCGATTGCGCGGCACTTCTTCCGTCGTTGGAAGCCGGTTGGCGTAGCCGATCAACTTGCCGCCCCGGTTGGTGGTCGTCTTGAACCAGGTCTCGATGCTGTACACGGCAGGCCCGGGCGCCATCTGGTCGTTGTACGCGTAGGAGGACGAGCCGTTGAAGCGGATCGCATGGCCGGGTTCGCCGGCGATGGCGTTGGGTTCGGCTTGGTAGGTCGAGGTGCCGAAGTACAGCGGGGCGCGGTCGCCGGTCGAATGATCAGCACCGTAAGTCCCGCCCGCCTCGTCGTAGCGCCAGTACAAGTTGGCACCATCCGCACGCACCTGCGCCACATAGGGCGCAGTGGTGGTCGCTGTGGTGACCGACACGGCGGCAGAGCGGTTGGAGGTATTCGTACCGTCGCTCGCGCTGACCGAGTACTGATAGGTCACACCCGGCAGCGCGGTGTTGTCCGTGAAGGAGGCCTGAGGTCTCGTCCACCACTGGGACGCCGCTTGGACTTGCCCGATCTCGGTGGTTCCGCGGTAGACCTGATAGGTGAGCACGCCGTCGTCCGGATCGACAACGGTCCTCCAGCGAACCTGGACCGACCCGGCCTGCAGCGATTCAGCTTCAACAGTCGGGATCGGGGGCCTGCCGGTGTCCGGGGTGGACGCGAAGCGCGTGAGTCCACGCTGGCCCGAAAGGTTGACCGTGGTGAACTCGCCACCGACCCAGAGGTACCTGGCGCTACCGGTCTCGGCAATGGTCAGAACCCGAGGGCCGATCCCTTCACCGATCCCATCGTTCAAGCGCGGTCGCCAAGAGAGAAGCTGGGCGTTCTCCGTGCGTTCGGCCGTCAGGTACACCCGCGTCCCATCGGGGAAACTCCCCATCGACTCGCAGTCATGGTGGTGGTGGGCCGAGTACAGCGTCCCTCCGTCAACCAGCACATCCTGGGTGGCGCCCAAGCAGGTGTTGCGCCACTTCTGGTTCAGGTCGGAGAAACGGATTGCCAGTTTGCCATCGAAGACTCCGCCGCCGGACCCCTCGTTGCCCACATAGAAGCTGGTGTCGTCAGTGGTGATGGTCTGGGTCACCGAGGTGTTGGGGATGAAACCGCTGGCGTAGTTCCTGATATTGGCGCCGGTGACTGGATGAACCACCGCGATCGAATGGCTGTACTGCCCGTTCACGTTGAAGAAGTTGCCGCCGATCATCACGAGTGACCCGTCCGGCGAAACAGCGACCGCTTTGCCCAGGGCGTCGGCGTTCGCGGTCCAAGGCAGCAGGTCGCCGGTCTGGGCGTCGAAGGCGGCGAAGCGCTGGCGCGTCACACCCCCGACCCCGAGGAACTCCCCAGCCGCGTACACCACATTGCCCGTGACGGCGAGGCCACGAACGGTGGAGCCGATCAGGGGGGTCCTGAAGGGCTTGACGGTGCAGGTCGCCACATCGAGCGCTGCCAGGCGCGCACGGTTCACCCCGCCCACGTTCGAGAAGTTGCCGCCGATGTACAGCGTCTGACCATCGGGCGACATCTCGAGTGCGCGAACCGTCGCCGTTCCACCAATAAGGGTCACATTCGGCAGGCATGAGCCCGGATTACCGGTCTCCGCATCGAAACTGGCGAGATTGGTCTGGCTCCGCACGTCACCGGATCCTCCGTCAGGTGGTCGGATCTCCGTGAACGTGCCGCCCGCGAAGACCGTCCGGCCCGAGTGAGCCAACGCCCACACCGTGCCATTCGTCTGCCAGGTGGGCAGATGGTCTGCGGTGAACCCAACCCCCGCTGTAAGCGCCGAAGCGCTCGTGGTCGCTCCCGGCGCGACGATGAGCCCGACAGCCACCACGCCAGCCAACAACCATGCCCCTACCGCTTTCACATTGATCCCCCAGACAGACTGCGACGACTGAAGTAATCTGTATCACCACATAACGCATCCTGAACAGGCCCGTCGGTGCGGTTCTCGTCGTCTGGTGCCGCGTGCAGCCGAAGCGCACAGGTACCGATCGGCCGCCACCGTATGGGGCCGAGCTCCGAGATCCAGCTCTTCAGGGCGCCTCCGCGTATGTTCCCTGCGATTGGCTCAAGATCAGCGAAGCGCACGGCGTGCCCGTCGGAGTCAACCCGCGCGGTCGATGCGCAGCGTCGGTCTTCGTGGTGATCGCGGGGCGAGGAACGTCGATACAGGCAGCGAAGTGCCAATTCAAGCGCAGACATCGTCGAAACGACCTGGCGGATCGGCCAGATCCCGGCCGGGACGTGAGCACCGGCCCCGAGCCGCATGGGTCTGAGTACTGATGAGACTCCGCAAGCGCTCGCGAATGGAACGCGCCAGTCGGGTGGCCGACAGGCAGCGGCACCCGTCGCCCGCGCCCGCGGAGCAGCGCTACGGTGCGGCACGATGGCCGGATGCGGACGATCACCGACGATGAGCGGCGGGCTCGGCTGGCCCGTCGCCACGGGCTCGCGCCGGAGCACCGGTATACGTCCGTCCTAGAGGCAACGACGGCGATGACGGTGCTGCACGCCACCGAGGCCGCCAGCGTGCATATGGCGGTTGCGGCTCGCATGCACGACGCGACGGTGGCCGATGTGGACGCCGCGCTCTACGTGGAGCGGAGCGTGGTGAAGCAGCTTGCGATGCGCCGCCCAACGCCGAACCCAGCAGGTCGCGGGGGAATACGAAGAGTGTGCGG
>CAYYSX010000501.1:0-2840 GCA_964474315.1 uncultured Verrucomicrobiota bacterium
GCCTGGCCCAACTGGCCGCCCCGGCAACCGATGCCATCGCCCTCAGCCTCGATGAGCGGTGGCTGCCCCAACGCATCCGCCGCGCCAAACCGTCAAAGCCGTGGTCCAGGCCACGCCCGAGGGGATTCTCCTCAAACCGGTCACCGCTGTGACCATCCGCCGCCTGCGGGGAATCCTGAAGCGCAAGCCGGGCGACCCGCACTTCGCCGAGGAATGGGCCGAGCACAAGCGCGAGGAAAGGGAATTGGAAAAGGCTAAGTATGCCCGCAGCACAGGTGGTTCTCGATAGTCACGCGCTGCTCCGGTTCTTGCGCGATGAACCGGGCGCGGAGACCGTCTCGCAAATCCTTGAACGGGCCGGGAGGCGCGACCAGCCCGTCCACATGACCGAAGTAAACTACGCCGAGGTACAATATATCATCCGGCGGAAAGACGGCGACGCCGCCTGGACGGCCATTGCGGCAGAACTGCCGGCGGCGCCCATCGAGTTTCATCCGGTCACCCGCACCCTCTCCGATCGGGCGGCGGATTTCAAAGCACGTGTCTCATTCAGCCTCGCCGATGCCTTTGCCGCCGCGCTGGCCAAAGAGACGAAAGCCGAACTCGTCACCGGCGACCCGGAGTTCAAGCCGCTCGAGAAGGAGATCAGAATCCACTGGCTGAAATGACGCCACGACCCACGGGAACGGGACCTCTATCACTCGGATCGAAGAATGGGCGTATCGGACTGCTTGTGACGTCCAGCGTGATCCGCCCGTCCGGGGTCCGGGCCTTGAGCACGAAGCTGTGCGGGGGATTCGGATTCACGGATCCGGATGCCGTCAATCACTTGGTCAGGTCGCGTTCCACCGTGACCACTTTCAAAGCCGCAGCGCCTACGAATAGAATGATGCGGTCATCGGGGGCGACCCCGGCGGCGGCCAACGCATGGAAATCCTGCGGGTTTTGGAGAAAGCTTAGAGGAGAACGGAGGGACAGGACGTTGGTCCCGCATCCCGAAAGTGACAGGTCCGGCCCGGTGAATGGCCTCCGCCGGTTTCCGTCTAGCGCTGGGTGTTGAAACGGAAAGGCGACCACGGGCGCGGGGCGGCGTTGGCCGCGGGAATCGCCCTGATGCTTTCGGTCACCGCGGCCACCGCCAAGAATCTCTCCGGTCCCTGGGGGGTGACCTCGCCGGACGGCCGGAACCGGCTCGAAGTGTCGTTGAGTTCGCAGGGGGAACCTTCGTTCCGGGTGAAGCACCGCGGACGCTGGGCGATGGAACCGTCCCCACTGGGAGTGACCCGCGATGACCAGGACTTCTCACGCGGACTGCGGTGGGTCGAAACCAGTCCCGTCACCCGGCGGCGCCAATCCTATGAGCTGCTTTCCGGGAACCGTTCCCAGGTGGACTCCGTCCTCGCGCACCGCAGCCTCGCCTTCACCAATGCTACCGGCGGCCACATCACCCTGGAGCTGGTGGCGTCGGTCGAGGGGGTCGCCTTTCGCTACCGCTTTCCCGAAACCAATGCCGTGGTCCGGGTCATGCAGTCCGAGCGCACCGGATTTGCCTTCCGGTCCGACACCCGGGGTTGGATGCAGCCGTATCATGCCGCTGGACGGTACACCCCGGCCTACGAGGACTATTACCTCGCCGCCGCCCCCACCGATCTCCCGGCCTCGGTCCGGGCCGCGCCGCGGGGATGGGCCTTTCCCGTCCTGCTCCATGCACCCTCGGCCCGGACGTGGATTCTGGTGACTGAGTCCGGCACGGACGGCAGCTATTGCGGCACCCATCTGGCCCCGGCCGACCGCAGTGGCGTGTTGCGCGTCGCGTTTCCCGAAGCCGACGAGGGCACCCGGGGTCGGACGCACTCCGGCGGACCGGAGCCGCGCTCGTCCCTGCCCTGGGCCTTGCCGTGGCGGGTCCTGGTTCTGGGCGACACGCCCGCGGACATTGCCCTGGCCAGCCTGGTGACGGACGTGGCCGAACCCTGCCGGATCGCCGACCCTTCCTGGGTGCGGCCGGGGCGCTGTTCCTGGTCCTGGTGGGCCTATCCCGAGGGGCCCAACACCGTGGAACGTTATGATCAGTTCACGGATCTGGCCGTGACCATGGGCTGGGAATACACCCTCTTCGACGGTGGCTGGTGGGATGCCGGGCTGCCGCGGATCGCCGCCCACGCCCGTTCCAACGGGATCCTATCCATCGCCTGGTCCTTCGCCGGCGACTTCTACGACCCCGGGCGGCGGACGCGGAAACTGGATGAACTGTCCGGCGGAGGGGCGCAGGGAGTGAAGGCGGATTTCTGGTGTTCGGACCGGCAGGAGGCCATCGCGGCCATGCACGATCTCCTGGCCGACGCCGCGTCGCGCCGGATGGTGGTGGACCTCCACGGCGGCACGCTGCCACGTGGATGGCACCGGACCTGGCCCAACCTGCTCACCGCGGAAGCCGTTCTCGGCGCCGAGTGTTACTTCTACGAAAGCACCTTTCCGGAGAAGGCCGCCGAGCTGAACACCCTGCTGCCCTTCACCCGCAACGTCGTCGGCCCGATGGACTACACGCCGGTGGCGGGCTCGCCCAAGCGGTTCGTCCGCCGGACCACCGCGGCCCACGAACTGGCCACGGCTCTGGTGTTCACCTCCGGCTTGGTGTGCTACGCCGACCAGCCCGGGTTCTTCGCGACCCTGCCCGACGCGGCCCGGGCCGTGCTGCGCGACGCACCCGCGCGCTGGGACGAATCCCGCTGTCTGGTGGCGGAACCCGGGCGGGCGGTGGTCTTTGCCCGGCGCAGTGGCGCCAACTGGTTTCTTGCCGGCCTCAATGGCACCCGGGAACCCCGCCCGCTGGAGCTGAA
>CAYYSX010000502.1:0-2831 GCA_964474315.1 uncultured Verrucomicrobiota bacterium
CCTCTGGCGTAACCCCACCGGCTCCCCCGCAATTCAACTCTACCACGCCCTCGAAGCCAACGGCGGGCGCCGCTACCTCCAGGAGGAGGCGATTGCGAGTCAGCAATCGCTGCCCAATGCTCAACTTCCCGCCTATGCCACCGCCATCGTGGACAAAGGGCTGACCCGGCGGACGATTCAACCGGGCCCCAGGTTTGTTTTCCTGCAATCGACTTGGTCGGGTCAGCCCAAACGCCTGCATTTGCTGTGGGAGGGAGTCGGAGTTGGAAAGGGAGAGCTGGTGGCGCAAGTGTTGAGAAACGGTCAAGTCGTCTCCGAATCTCCTCCGCTGCACCTGCAGCTCCTGGACGTGAAACAGATGTACCAGCGGGTACGGGCGACTCCAACTGAGGGCTTCGAACCGCCCTATCAGTACCCGGATCGGGAACCTCCCCCGGTTGCCAAGGGGGTGGCGTCGTGGGACAACGGATTTCCCTTCAGTCCGCCTCCCGACGAGGCTCCCGTGGCGGCCATCTTTGTCCATGGGTGGAACATGAGCGAAAAGGAGGTTCTTACTTTCTCCGAAACGTTCTTCAAACGCCTCTGGCAAGCCGGCTTCAAGGGCCGCTTCAGCACCTTCCGTTGGCCGACGTTTACGCTTCAGGCTCCACATATAGCCGATTCTTTCAATGCCAGTGAGCATCGGGCTTGGGAGTATGGTGTAAGCCTCAAGTCCTACCTGGAAGGATTGCCCCAAGAGTATTCAAGGAACATCATCGGCCATAGCCTGGGCAGCGTGGTAGTCACCAGTGCATTGCGTGAAGGAGCCGTTCCACGAAATATTCTAATGATGCAAGCTGCCATTCCCGCCGGGGTATTCGACTCACGGAAAGATCTGGAGTGGCCCGACTTGATGATTGCCGAGGCGTTGGCAAGTCCCGGGTTTCAAACACCGAATCGCTTTTCAACAGAGCGAGGTTACGCAGGTATGATAGCTGGGAATCAGGTGAGATTTGTTAATTATCACAACGCAAACGATTTTGCCCTCCAAACTGGAACATATGTTATAGACTCCAATTGGATTGCGAACAACGCACTTCAGAAACCTCATTGGCCTATGAGGAGTGACTATCGAACTTATTCATGGGAACGATTCTCCCCGCAGATTCCCGCAGATCTTCGCGCCCGCTACGCGTTCAAGCAGCGTCCAGCCCATGTCTTGAGGTTCGTCAGAAAAACTCATGAAATTCTTGCGTTCATTGCCCGATCCAGGACCAAGGCTCTCGGCGCTGAGCCTCGAACCCAGGGGCCGTTTAATACTGCCAATCGTAGAGACCTGGAACGAGGACCATTCTTTTTGGGGCGCTCTCGCTCCGATCACAGCGGACAGTTCAACCGCCCATGCTACCAAGTGTGGCAGCTATTCGAGCAGATACATTTAGACTTAAATGCCAAGTAACAATGAAGATCAGAATGATATACGCGATTTCGGCGTTAAGTATCATCGCTTGGGCTGGAGCCGCTTTTTTCCTTAACCGGGATGCCACAGAACATCATATAGCTCCTGTCGATTTCCCGACAGATGGTACGGCTTCCAACTCGGTTGCAGAAGTCAAGGACGCCAAAATTGTTCCTCGATTACCTGAAGGATTCGACACAAACAAGATAGAATCCTGGCTGGCCCGACAACGCCTGGGAGCGTGGACAAATGATCCGCAAGTCATGCATGCATATAGAATGCAGAGGGCTGACCGCCTTTGGAATTGGAAACGGCCTATCAATTTTTGGGGTGTGGTGGTGGACGAGCGCGGAGATCCAGTTCCTAATACGCAGGTCACTTTCTCGTGGACCGACTTGTCTGCGGATGGTTCATCAACCAAAGTGGTTGTCAGCGATGAAAATGGGTGGGTCAGTCTAACCAATAAACAAGGTTATTGTTTGGGAGTGCGGCCCGGGAAAGAAGGGTTTTATGTTCCTCGAGAAGGAGTTATCAATCTAAATTACGCCGAACCGTGGGACCCATCCTATCACGAACCCGACCGCACTCGGCCCATCTTAATCAGGCTTCGCTCGATGGGAACGTCGGAACCGTTGATCCATCGTCGAGGATTAGATTACAATGTCGTGAATGGAATATTGTGGATAGATCTTGCAGGACAACGAATTGCAGATAGGCACAAACAAGAAAAATACGACCTTCAATTCAAACTTTCCAGCAGCCCTGACGTGAACATAAATGGCCAGCGTCGCTTTGATTGGACAGTCGAGGTGTCGGCCGACGAAGGGGGCCTGGTTGCCTTCGAGGAGGAATTTCCCTTTCTGGCCCCTGAAGATGGCTATCATGCGATCATCACATTTTTTATGGAGGCAGAGGATCCGAACTGGAGTTCGGGACATGAGGGAGCCTTTTTCTTCAAGACTAAGGGAGGCCAGCATTATGGACGGATCAAGTTTCGGGCGTCGCCGTCTCCACGGGGAGAACGGCCATCAATCCAGATCTTGGAATATTTTCTGAACCCAGCCGGTTCCCGGAATCTTGAGTACTCTCCGGAATTGGACGTGAGCGAGCGGTACTATGTTCCTCGGTGACTTTCCTTTTGGCGCTATCCTACTCCGTGTTGTTCTTAACGAAACGGTGTGAAGCCAGCCACCGGCGGCGGGCCTCCCGTCGGGCGCATCTCAGTTTTTGGGTGGTCCCGACTGACCGGGACCTGCGGGTAGGGCGGCCCCGCGTTCGTAGCGCCGCATCAATCCTCCGGTGGCGTGACCGGGGCCAGGTAAGGTGAGAGATCTTCGACCAATGTCATTAAGTTAAGAATCGAAGATTCCTGATCAAAAGTTGGTCCTTTTCG
>CAYYSX010000503.1:0-2823 GCA_964474315.1 uncultured Verrucomicrobiota bacterium
GCGGCGAAGGTCGATCCGATGGTGGCGCTTCGTTCTGAATGAGGAATTCCCATGAAGGCTACACGACTGGACCTACGAACGAAGCAAAGAAAGACGAATCCATGAACTGGCTTCACCAACTTCGGCTTCGATTCCGCGCGCTATTTCAGAAGGAACAGCTCGATGCGCAAATGGACGAGGAGATGCGTTCGCACATCGAGATGCAGACGCAGGAGAATATCGAGGCGGGCATGAAGCCGGAAGAGGCGCGGTATGCCGCGCTGAGGCAGTTCGGCCGGGTCGAAGCGATCAAAGAAACGTGTCGTGACCAACGTGGGCTGCCCGCGTTGGAGACGTTTTGGCAGGACCTACGCTATGGCGCGCGGCAATTGCGCAAGAACCCCGGCTTCACCGCCGTGGCCGTGCTCACGCTCGCCCTCGGGATCGGGGCGAACACGGCGATCTTTTCGTTGGTGAACGCCGTGTTTTTTCGGCCCATCACGGCTCACGAGCCGGATCGTCTGGTCTCGTTGTTCAATCAGGAAAAGGAGAATCCAGCGAATTTCCGCTTCTTCTCCCATCCCAATTTCAAAAGCATTCAGGCGGAAAGTTTGTTGTTTGAAGACGTGCTGGCCTTTGCTCCGGGAAATGTCGCGGTGACGGACGGCGAGTTGAGCCGGTCGGTCGGCGCCGTCTTTGTCAGCGCCAACTACTTTTCCGTGCTGGGTGTTTCGCCGGCGCAAGGGCGGGGGTTCATGCCCGAGGAGGAATCGTCTCCGACTCCCGTCGCCGTCCTGAGCCACGCGTACTGGCAACGAAGCGGCTCGGACGCCGGGATCATCGGCCAAGTCATCCGGCTGAACAACACGGCGGTCACGGTGGTGGGCGTCATGCCGGAGTATTTCACGGGAACGATGGCGCTCGCCGCCCCGGCTTTCTTCCTGCCGCTGGGCCTGCTGGATCCTTTGACCGCGCAGCCGGGCGCGCCGACTCCCAACACCTTCACGGATCGCGGAGCCGAAAAACTCAGCCTGGTCGCCCGCCTGCGGCCGGGCCTCTCATCCAGTGAACTGCCGGCGCGCCTCTCCGCCTTAAGCGAACGGCTGGCGCAAGATTTTCCCGCCGAGAACGGCAGGCACCGTCTGGCCGCGGCGGGGGTCTCCCGATTAAGCCATAGCAACCGACCCGGAGAGCGGCCGGCGGCCGCAATACCGTTAGCTGGATTCGCGCTGGCCATGGCGCTCTGTCTTCTGCTGGTCGCTTGCCTGAATCTCGCGAACATGATGCTGGCGCGCGGCTCTGCCCGACGCCGGGAGATTGCGGTCCGGCTGGCGGTGGGCGCCGGAAGAGGACGGGTCCTCCGTCAATTGTTGACCGAAGGCTTGCTGCTCGCGGTGCTGGGCGGACTTGCGGGAATCTTGCTTTCGGTCTGGGCCACGAATGCCCTGGCCGCGCTGGCGGGGTCCGGCATGCGAAGCGACTTCCTGGTGTTCAATCCCTTGCCCGATGCCCGGGTGTTCGGCGCCTCCCTGGGCTTCTGCGTTCTGGCGACGTTGATGTTCGCGTTCGGACCTGCGTGGCGGCTGGCCCGGGTCGATGTCAACGCGGACCTGAAGGGGAATGCCGCGGAGTTGCCCGACGGACGGGGACCCCGGTTTTTCCTCCTGCGCAACGGGCTGGTGGTTTCGCAGGTGGCGTTGTCCCTGTCGCTCCTCGTGGCCGGGGCTATGTTTGCCCGCAGCGCCCTAAGAGCACTGGAGGCGGATCCCGGTTTTTCGTTCGGCTCCAATTTCTATGCCCAACTGCGACCGCAGACGGCGGGCTACGACGAACCACGCACACGCCAGTTGTATCGGAGCGTCGTGGACGCGGTAGAAGCATTGCCGGGCGTCGAAGCGGCCAGCTTCGGGCTCTCGATGCCCTTTGGGAACTCGCATTACGGCACGTTCCTCCGGCTTTCTGACACGCAGACGGGCTTCGCCTACTTCAACGTGGTCGGCATGAATTATTTTCGAACCTTGGGCGTGCCCTTGCTCCGAGGACGCGAATTCACGCGCGCGGAGGTGGAGACGACCAACGCCCACCGGGTGGCCATCGTCAGCCAGTCGTTGGCCGAGCGCTTTTGGCCCGGGGAAGAGCCGATCGGCCGGCAGTTGGCGCTGGGCTCCGCTCGCGCCGACGGCTCGCGCGACACTGTGGAAGTGATCGGAGTGGTTCCCGACTTGAAGCGCGTGCTCATGGACAAGCAGCACGACCCCTTTTTTTATGTGCCCTACGGGCAAGACTATCGTCCGGTAATGCTCTTGCAGGTGCGAGTCGCCCCGGGAGTGGATCCGGCTTCCTTGATGCACCAGACCCGCGAGCTGCTGCGCCGGCTGGAGCCGCAATTGCCCGTGACCGCCTTGAGCACGCTTCGTGAAGCCCACCAAACCGGGGACAGCGTGGGTGCGCTCCGTTTGGGGGCCAGGATTTTCGGCGCCTTTGGGTGCGTCGCTTTGGTGCTGGCCGCCGTCGGCCTCTATGGCGTCAAGGCGTACTCGGTGAGCCGCCGCACTCGGGAAATTGGGATTCGCATGGCTTTGGGAGCGGCCTCGAGCAACGTGTTGCTCATGATCCTGGGCGAGGGCGCGCGACTCATGGCGGCCGGCCTGGGTCTCGGACTTCTGCTGGCCTGGGCGGTGGGCAAACTGACGGCCAGATTCATTTACGACACCGACGCATTGGATCTGCCCGCCCTATCCGCGTCCGTCGTTGTGCTTCTGTCCGCCGCCCTGCTCGCCTGCTGGCTGCCCGCCCGCCGCGCGGCGAAGGTCGATCCGATGGTGGCGCTTCGTTCTGAATGAG
>CAYYSX010000504.1:0-2819 GCA_964474315.1 uncultured Verrucomicrobiota bacterium
TTCTGAAAGGTAACAAAAACCAGGCGATATCGATGCTGCGGTTCTCGGTTGGCGATCCTGCGCCGTGCGTTCCTCTATTAGTCCGCGCCTTCCTGGACGGTGACCCGGAAATCGGCGAAGTCGCTTCCGAGGTTACCCTCGATCTCTATAAGTCGAGGCCGCCGCACCCGGATCTCCTGGAACCCTTGATCCAGCATTTGCGACACGCCGCCGGCAGTTACGTCACGGTCGATCATTCCTATCTGTTGCTGGCCGAATTTGGCCCCGCCGCATCCAACGCCGTCACTTTGATCCGGAAACGTTTCGAGGGCGAGACCAACCTCTATCCTAAGGCGAACCTCGGCGGTACTCTGATTCGCATCGATCCGACGGCGACGGATGTCCTCCATCTCCTGACCGACTGGACCCTCAGCACGAATGAGGCACTGCGTCCGGCTGGGCACGTTCAACTGGCCCTGGCCGGTCCCGCGGCGTTGCCGGTCGCAGAACGAATCTGGGCCGCGTTGGATTCGGCGCCTGCATCGCAGCATCTCGAAGACCTCCTCGTTCGCCTGGCTGCGCCCTACCCGCCGACTGGGAACGCTCCGCGGGAAGACATACTGGTTCGGAGGCTGCTGGATCGCCTTCACCAGCATCTTCTCGATCCCAACCGTGACGAACTGCTGGACGACCGTCTGAACCCCGCCTGGCAAATTCTCCGCCTCGATCCGTCGGACGCGCGCGCCTGGGAGGTATTTCGTGGAATGCTCCTGCAGGAAGCTGTTTCCGATCCAGCCAGTGGCCATGCGCTGAGGGCCTCGACCGCCATGGAATACCTTCTGTCCATCCCCATTCCTGCGGCCGACAGGAAGAGACTTCTGCGCGAGACCCGGGAATTCTATAACGACACGACTCCATTCCAGCGCCTTCTCCGCGAGACTGCTCTGAAACATCTAATCGATCTCGATCCCTCCGAGCGGCCGTCCGATCCGGTCGAACTGATTCAACTCTACCTCGAGTGAATCTTTGCCGGGAAAGCCCTCCATCGGGAAAAACGTGCCCCGCGACAAAGTGCCAGGTCAACTGTCGCAATGATGGACTCCGGGAGTTCGCCGTCACTGCCGCGAAGCGTTGCCTCAGGAACAGAGCTTTCCCTCCCTTGGTCGTCGGTCGCGATGATGCGGAAAGTCCAATCAAAGGGACCCCGATTCAACGCGCGGAGGTCCAGATTGAAGGGAGGCGCCCACGCCGTGGCGAGCCATTGTTCGCCTTCATAAAAGTCCACTTGGCGGATCTGTCCGTCGGGATCCGTTGCCGTTCCCAAGAGCGTGATCACCTGGCTGGACGAAGTTCCCTGACTGGCGATGCCAAGGGTGGCAAACGGGGGTTGATTCTCCGCGGCGTGGCCGCACATCAGCAAGGCCAATGCGAATACTCCCGCCAGCGCCTTCCAGCGCGGACGGGCGGAAGGGATGGAGAACGCATCGGTGGGTTGGGGAACACGAGGGGTAGAGTAGAATTTGGTCATGGTGAGGAAACAGGGTCTGAGTATTGTTCCCGAATGTAAACAAAATAAATTTCCATTTGTAAACGGAAGAGCCTATCGCCGAAACACGGAGAGGCGAATTGGCGGACTGGAGTGGCCGAATTCCTGTTCGAGGCTCTAACAGGGAAAGACCCGGCTCGCGCTCACTTCGGAGAGCCGGAACCCAGGCGTTATGAGTTTTTGTTCGGCAGCCAGACCCTGTCCCTCACGCGTGCCGCTCTTTTCGCCTTTCGCCTCAATTTGTCCTGCACCCTTCCTTACTGGACTCCGTCCGGCGAAGAAAGTCCGCAGAAAGCTCAAAGTTCAAAGCTCAAAAGAAGCGCCAAGCGCCAAGTTCCACCCCCTGGCGCCAAAGAAGCCCTCTGGGGCACCGCGATCCGCTCCACGGAACAAGTCCGGGTCTGGCCTGAAGGGCCAACAGACCCTAGCCCAGGGCTGAGCCGTTCGGCGATGCCCTGGGGCCCAGGCCCTCCATGAACCGTCCTTCTCCCGATGCGGTAGCATGGGAAAAGGTGCCCGAAGGGTGGATGAGGGGCGGATGAAGGCTGCGTCCAACTCACCTTTTCTCTTCGCGGTTCATGGTCTCGATTCACCACTACGTAGATTGCGGACGGCAGGACGCCGTAGAAGGTGGAAGGCGGAACGCGGAAGTCGGAAGTGAAAGCAAGCCCGGGGGAAAGGCCAGCCGACGTGTCACGCTCCACGCCTCTCGAACCAGAGCGTTGCTTTTTCGATCTTCGATGAGAAAATACGACTAAGCACCACGGCCAACAGGCCCTTCCCTTATGAACACCCGAAACTCTGAACCCACACCGACTTCCTGGCTTCGATTCTCAACCTTGGCTGGCCGCCGGCGGAAGATCGAGCCGCGTTCCGCGATCCTTCGCCTGGGACTATGGGGCGCGCTGGCGCTGGCGTGGTGTTTCCCACTGTGGGTTCCGGCGGCCCACGCCCAGGTCGTCGAAATCCCCGACCCCGGATTGCAACAGGCGATCCGGGGGGCGCTAGACAAACCCACCGGCGACCTCACCGTAGCCGACATGGAGAGCCTCACCGAGCTGGACGCCGTGTGGTCAGGGATTCATTCACTGGAGGGTCTTCAGACCGCCAAAAACCTTGTCTCCCTCAATCTGTTCGGCAACCAGCTCACGAGCCTGACCCTACCCGAGGGCCTGTCCAGCCTACAAACGCTGGACCTCGGGCAAAACCGACTCACGAACCTGACGCTGCCCGAGGGTTTTTTCAGCCTGCAATTTCTGGACCTCTCGTGGAACCAACTCACGAACCTGACGCT
>CAYYSX010000505.1:0-2817 GCA_964474315.1 uncultured Verrucomicrobiota bacterium
CGGCCTGCTTGAGGGCGGGCGCGTCGTTCACTCCGTCACCCGTCATGGCCACCAGATGACCTCGCGCTTGCAACGCGCGGACCAGACGTAGTTTTTGTTCCGGAGCCACCCGGGCGAACACCGCGGCGCATTCGGCCAAATCGGCAAGCCCGGCCTCCGAAGTGGTTTCCAGTTCCTTTCCTGTCACCGCGACCAAATCATCGGACCCCCGACCCAAGCCCAGCTTTCCCGCGATGCTGCGCGCGGTCAGCGCATGATCGCCGGTGATCATCTTGACCTGGATGCCGGCCTCCTGGCATTGCCGCACCGCAGGAATCGCCTCGGCCCGGGGCGGATCCATCATGCCTTGCAATCCCAGGAAGGTCAGACCCGCCTGCACATGTTCATGATCCAGGCGCTGATGGTCCTGGCCGACCTCCCGACGGGCGAAAGCCAGGACGCGCAGTCCCTGGGCCGCCATGTCGTCACTGGCAGCGCGAATGGCGGCGCGGTCCAAGGGCACCGTCTGGCCGTCGTCAGCCAAGGAATGGGTGCAGCGCTCCAGCAGCCGTTCCAGCGAACCCTTCTTGTAAATCACCCGGGAACGTCCGTCGCGCCGGTCATGCAGGGTGGCCATGAATTGGTGTTCGGCTTCGAAGGGAATGATGTCGATCCGGGGATGGGCGCTGGCCTGATCCGCCGCGACCAGTCCGGCCTTGCCGGCCGCCACCAACAGCGCGGCTTCGGTCGCGTCGCCCTCGGCCACCCAGCGTTCGCCGTCGCGCACCACCTGGGAGTCGTTGTTCAGCAAGCCGGCCAATAAGGTTTCCCGCAGGGCCGCGTGTTCGTCGAGCCGGCTCGGCTGCTCTCCACTCCGGACTTCGCCTTCCGGATGGTATCCGTCCCCCGATACCGAGTGCCGGATTCCGCCCGCGTACACCTGCTGAACCGTCATTTGGTTCTCGGTGAGTGTGCCGGTCTTGTCCGAACAGATCACCGTGACGCTTCCCAAGGCTTCTACGGCCGGCAGCTTGCGGATAATAGCGCGACGCCGAGCCATACGTGATACGCCGATGGCCAGGGTGATGGTGACGGCGGCAGGAAGGCCTTCGGGAATCGCCCCCACGGCCAGAGCCACGGCCGCCATGAACATCTCCGCCGGGGGAACCCCGCGTAGGAGGCCGATGGCAAATGTCAGAATGGACAACACGAAGATGACCTGGAGGACCACCCGGCTGAAGCGGGCGATCTTGCGGGTCAAGGGCGTGGACAAGTCGGGTGCCTCGGCGATCAGACGAGCGATCTGGCCCGTCTGGGTTTCATTGCCCGTGGCCCAGACTACCCCTCCCGCCTGCCCCCGAGTCACGACCGTGCCGGCAAACGCCAGGTTGTGGCGGTCCGCCAGCACCGTCTCTGGCGTCAAGGCCTGCGTATGCTTGCTCACCGCCACCGACTCCCCCGTGAGGGCCGACTCATCCACCTGCAGTCGATGGGTCTCGAACAGCCGGAGATCCGCCGGCACCCGGTCCCCCGCTTCGAGCAACACCACGTCACCGGGAACCAACTCCTCGGCATTGATCCGCTGTCGTCGTCCCTCTCGTCGGACCGACGCCGGCGTGACGACCATTCGGGCGAGGGCCAGGATGGCGTTTTCGGCTTTGCTCTCTTGCAGGAATCCCGCCACGGCATTGGCGAGCACGACGCCTCCGATCACGGCGGAATCCACGTATTCGCCCAGCAGCGCGGTGACGGCCGCGGCGATCAGCAGGAGGTACATCAATGGTTCGGTGAACTGGGCCAGGAACCGCCGCAGGGCCGATCGGCCGCGGGCCATGACGATCCGGTTCGGACCGAATTTTTGCCGTCGGAGACGGGCCTCGTCCGAGGACAAGCCGACGGCCGGGTCCACACCGAGCAACTGTAGGGCCTGTTCAGCGGCGAGGTGATGCCAAGGATGAGGTCGTTCCGAGCTCACGGGATCATGGGTGGTTGGTGCTCAACGAACACTAGCTTCGCCCGAGGTCTTCCTGAAGCTCCACCAAACTTGGCGATTTCTCCCCGTCCCGGTAAGAACAAATTCAGGATGCGCCCCAACGCCGCTCTGGACTGACGTCCGCCGAGCTTTATCCCATTCAGCGGGCAACGTTTTCGGGAAGATCTTCGAGTTTGGTGATATGAAGAATGGAGCAGCGTACGACGTATTCGGCGAAGCCATCGGCGTCCAGATTCAGTCCTACTTCGACCGTGCTTCGAGTGACCCAGGCCATGTCGTGGTGGGTGATGTCGTGATGCGTACCGTCGGACAGGCAGATACGGAATGGCTTGAAGGGTTTGGCGTCCAGCAGTTCCCGGATTTGTCGCGCCGTAATCATGGTGGGACCTTGCCGACCTGACTGATCTCTCGCAAGCCGTCCACAGAACAAATTATGACTACGTTAAGGCGGCGGTAATAGTCAGCTTTCGTTTTCCGGTTCATGACGGGTGCATCTTGAATTGGTCCTTAAACGGCGAGTGGAAGCCTTCCCGAGTTCCAAGCTCAAAGTTCGAAGTTCCCCCGTTCCCTGGTTCGTCGCGTCATTTGCCCCAGAGAGGTGCGCTTGAAGGTCTTTCTCATCCCCTTGATAACCGGGCCCGTCGGCGGATGCGCCAGGCCATTCCCAAGGCGACAGTCAGGGCTCCGGCGACGACCCAGGCCGGGGCCGTCGGATTGCCCGTGACCAACTGCGCCAGGGCACTCACGGCAGGTCCGCCACACGCCCCGACGCCGATCAGCGCTTCGTGGATTCCGCCATGTTCTCCCGCCGCATCGCTGCCATCCATCGCATAGTAAAGGGCGGA
>CAYYSX010000506.1:0-2815 GCA_964474315.1 uncultured Verrucomicrobiota bacterium
CCTTGGTCATGTTATTGTGTTTGTGGCCCAATCTGGAGGCGGACGCCTTGAGCGTGGAGTTGTTCAGGATCCGTGCCAACCGTTGGATGGGACGGAGCGAAAGCCCGCGATCCGAACACCGGACCCGGTGGGTGGCGCGTTTGAATTCGGTTTCGCCGGTGCGCCCGATGCGCCGGCCGGAGCCTTCGCCACGTCTTCCACCTGCGTCTTCACTTCACCTGCGGTCTGCTGACGCAGTTCGCGCTCCTTGGTCAGCGCCCGGAGGACGATCTCGTCGATGCGCGCATCCAGTTCCGCCTTGGCCGACGGTGGCGCGAAGCGGCCCAGCGGCAGTTCACCGGTGAGCATTTCGTAAAAGACCACGCCCAACGAATAGATGTCCGCGCGGTGATCCACCTCGCCGGGCTTCTCCACCTGTTCGGGCGCCATGTAATGCGGTGTGCCCAGTCGCGCGCCGCTTTGCGTGAGCGTGAGGTCGGAGTGCGGCGCGCCCACCAGCTTGGCGATGCCGAAGTCGGCGATCTTCACCCGACCGGCCGCGTCGAGCAGGATGTTCTCGGGCTTGATGTCGCGATGGAGCACGCCCTGTTCGTGCGCGTATTGCAGCGCCTCGCAGATTCGGGGTACGATGGCCAGCGCTTCGCGCGGACTGAACCGTCCAGCGCGCATGGCCTGACGCAGGTTCACCCCATCCACGTATTCCAGCAGCAGGTAGCAGAACGGTCCGGCCTGCCCGAACTCATGCACGGCGACGATGCCCGGATGGTTGAGCCGCGCGAGGAAGCGGGCTTCGCGGTTGAAGCGTTCCGCGAAGGTGGAATCGGCGCTGAGCTTCTCCGGCAACACTTTAAGCGCGACCCAGCGGTCGAGATGCGGCTGGCGCGCCTTGTAAACGACCCCCATGCCGCCCGCCCCGATGAGTTCGACGATTTCCAGTTGGGGAAAGGCAGCCCGCACCGCATCGAGGGCGGGTGGGTCGGGGCGTTCGCCGGATGGCAATCCGGGATCGCTGGGGGAGGCCGCGCCGAGCAACACGCAACGCGGGCAAAGGCCCTGCGGCGCGTCGGCTGGGATGACGGCGGCGCACAGCGGGCAGCGACGGGAGGAAGAATCCATGTTCATGCATCGGCTTCCTGAGGCGAATATGGGGTGAGGTTACCGGGAATCGTGCCGGAAAGGGTGCATCTCAATTCTTGTCCACCGGGTGGATCAACCAAGGGAACCGGGGAACTGTCCCCAAGGGCTGGTCTGAAAGGCCTGAAGAACCCGGCTCGGGGGCAGTGCCTCATCGGCGTTAACTTGAATAGAATTCACGAGAGAAAACGAAGATGTTCGAGGTCTTTGTTTCCTTCGTTGCCTTCTGTAAATGGGAATTCTCACGCATTAAAAACGCTGGGACGGCCGGAGCGGTCATGGCGAAGCCCTCTGCAGGGTGTGCCCCTGGCCGGGAGCGCGGACGGCTCGTCCGCTCGATCACCCGAGGACCGCGGGCTCGAGCCTGCTTCACCAAGTGGAGCGACTTCAACAAAGCCAGGTCAGCGTCCGGGCGCGGCCAGGCGCCACCAACCGCGTGGCGTGCGCCCGAACCGCTGTGACCTCAAGTGGACCCGCGTGGCGGCAGTTGGCTCCAGCGTATGTTAGTTCACATTCTCCTCATCACCCACCTCTATGCCCGGAGATCAATCTGACTCCCACGGACCGCGGGCAACATCCTTCATGGTTCGAAGGCAAATATCCGTCTCCAATCCGTCTTCATGCTAATAACGATCCAACCCTCTTTCTTTGCTTCGTCATAGAGCGCCTGAGTGAACGTTCCAACCGTGCCATCGGGCAGGCCTTGCGCCGGGCCATACGCATATTCGCGTGTCGCGTCGTCATGCAAAACCAACATCGACAGACGTGCTCCAGGCCCGGCTTTCGTGTATTCGAGCATTTGCTGATCTCCGGTCGAGTTTCCCGCCGCCAGTGCGGGCCGGCGTCCGATCATCAGATGGATTCCTTCCGGTTTGCCGGCGTTGTTATCATTGAGCATGAGCTCAGACCGCCGGAGGAGTTGTGGCTCACGGTCGGGTCCATATCCGTATTGCGTGGCCATCACCGTGCCCACGACTTGCTCGGGCGGGATCCCCAGGGCCGCTCCGGAAAAGGCCCGCACGAAGTCCTGTCCGCTCCCGGTCACAATATACGTTTTGAAGTCATGGGCCCGGAGGAACTGCAACACCTCGATCATCGGTTGATACACCAACTCGGGATAAGGTCGGTCGTAGCGCGGATGCCTTGCGGTAGCCAGCCACTGCTTCACCTCGGCGTCAAAAGCCTCGGTCGTCATCCCCGTGATGGTCACCGTCACCACCTTCTGCAGCTCGTCCATCGAGAGCTTCCCGATGGCGGCGCGGTCACCAGAAAGGACAGTCTTGAATGGCTCGGTTTCTTTCAACTCCGGTCGCTGCTCCGCCACGACGCGGAGTCGATCGAGACCATAGACGACCTGGGTGTACATCGGTTGCTCGACCCAAAGCGTGCCGTCTAAATCAAAGGTGGCGATCCGTTCCGGCGCCGGAACAAATCTCGATCCGTCCGGCTCGGTGGTCACCCGAACGAATTCGACGATGGCCTGCTTCGCTGGACCTTCGTTCCAGGACGGCAACGGGTCGGCGCCCTGAAGCGAAACGGCCAGCAGCACTGTGGCCGTGAATCGAAGCAGTGTGGTTTCCATGAGCTGAGGGTATTGTGAATCAGACGAAGTATGCCCTTCGAACCGGTCGTCGGTCCAATGGAACCTGGGCCGGTGATCAAGCGGGGGCGCCTCTCCGTT
>CAYYSX010000507.1:0-2808 GCA_964474315.1 uncultured Verrucomicrobiota bacterium
GAACAACGCCCGAGAGAAATCAACGCTCCACCGCCTAAAGGCGGGACTCCGAACGAGTCCCTGAGTTCGGAGTCCCGGCTTTAGCCGGCGGAACCGTCCCTTAGCACGAGCCACCGGAAGATGAACAGCGCGCGGGAGAAACCACCGCTTCACCGCCTAAAGGCGGGACTCCGAACCTTCAACGGGTCGCCCATCCTCCGATCTCCTCAGTAATTCCCCCAGCCCTGTGCGATTGTTCGCGGACCGAGGCGACAACGGAAACTAGACCCCTTGATGGTTGTGGATACCGTGAAGCCATGTTCATGGACCGGTTTCGCTGCGCTTTGTCGGGATGGGGGGGCGCACGTCTCCTTGTCGCGTTCTTTTTGGTCGATTCGGGTGAAGGGCGGGCGCAAGGGTCCAAGACGGACTACGAGCGCGCGTTAAGCCTGCCGCAACGGACCGAGAACACGGTGTTCCGGTCCAGGGTGCGTCCCCGTTGGATGTCAGGAGGAACCCAGTTCACGTACCAGGTTCAAACCGGCCCCGAAACGTCAGAATGGGTGATCGTGGACTCTGAGCGGGGAACTCGTTCGGTGACTAACGAACCGCCGGGTGCGGAAGTGACCTTATCCCCCCGCGGTGCCGATACACCTCGGCGCTCCCGCCGGACCGGTGAGGATACCGAGCTGGCCTTCGTCAACCACACGGAAGGAGACGTGGAGTTGTACTGGCTGGATGCCACCGGTGAGCGAAAGAGCTACGGACGGGTCCGGCCGGGAGCGGAACAGAAGCAGCATACCTTTGCCGGCCATGTGTGGCTGGTGACCGATGGAGTCGGTACCACCCTGGCGGTGTTCGAGGCGACCGCGGATCCGGGCCGCGCCGTGATCGGGCCCGCCAAAGAAACCCCGCCGACAACCCGATCAGAGCCGGAGCGCGAACCGGGTGAATCACCCGACGGGCAGTGGGTCGTCTTCGTGCGGGATTCCAACCTCTTTCTGCGTCCGAAGGCCGGGGGCGAGGCGCACGCCCTCAGTCAGGATGGCGTGCCCGGGGATTCCTATGCCGCGGAAGTGAGCTGGGCGCCGGATTCTTCGGCCGTGGTGGCCCAGCAGATCCGCGCCGGTGCCGAGCGAAAGATCACCTTTGTTGAAGCGGCACCTAAGGACCAAGTCCAACCCCGGGTTCACCAGCAGGACTATCTCAAGCCGGGCGATCCACTCCCTAAGCCTCGACTACGGGTGTTCACCGTGGCGGACCGCCGGCAGCGCAATGTGGACGACGCCCTCTATGCGAATCCTTACACCGAAAATGGCCTGTTGGGTCTCCGCTGGTCGCCGGACAGCCGGAAGTTCTTTGTTTCCTACAACCAGCGAGGCCACCAGCGGTACCGGATCCTGGCGGTCGATCCCTGGGGCGGAACGCCAGCCCCGGTCGCTGCTTCGCCCGACTCTTCGACTCAGGCGCCCCTCACTCTCGTTCCGCGCGTGGTGGTGGAAGAGTCCTCCTCGACCTTCATCGACTGGACTAACAAGACGTGGCGCCATTGGTTGGAGGCCACCGGAGAATTGCTTTGGATGTCCGAGCGGGACGGCTGGGCACACTTATGGCTCTACGACCTCAAGTCGGGACAAGTGAAGAACCAAGTGACCCGCGGGGAGTGGGTCGTCCGCCGAGTGCTGGAGGTGGACGCGGAGAAACGACAGGTTTGGTTTCTGGCCGGTGGGGTCAGAGCGGGGCAGGACCCCTACTTTCAACACCTCGGCCGCGTGAACTTCGACGGAACGGGCTTCGTTGTGCTGACCGAAGGGGAGGGGGATCATCGGGTGGAATTTTCGCCCGACCGCCGCTGGTTCGTGGACACGTGGTCACGGGTGGATCAACCGCCGATCACCGAACTGCGCCGCAGTGAAGACGGCGCACGGGTGCTGGAGCTGGAGCGGGCGGACGATTCGGCGCTACGGGCGGCGGGTTGGACCGTGCCCGAAGCCTTCGTGGCCAAAGGCCGCGACGGAGTCACCGACATTTACGGCGTCATCATCAAGCCGGCGAACTTCGATCCGGCGAAGTCCTATCCGGTGCTCGAAGAAATCTATGCCGGACCACAGGGGGCGTTCGTTCCCAAGCAATTCGGGCGCCTCAACCGCCAGCATGCGCTGGCCGAGTTGGGTTTCATCGTGGTGCAGGTGGACGGCCTGGGAACGAATCATCGAGGAAAGAAATTTCACGACGTGTGTTGGAAAAACCTGCGTGACTCGGGACTGCCGGACCACATCGCCTGGCTGAAAGCCGCAGCCGCGACGCGTCCCTGGATGGACCTATCGCGAGTGGGCATTTATGGCGGCAGTGCGGGCGGACAGAGTTCGACCCGCGCGTTGCTGGACCATCCGGAATTTTATCGAGTGGCGGTCAGCGACTGCGGCTGCCACGACAACCGGATGGACAAACTCTGGTGGAATGAGCAGTGGCTGGGCTGGCCGGTGGACGACAGTTATGAGCGCAGTTCGAATGTTGCCGACGCGCATCAGTTGCAAGGAAAGCTCCTGCTCACGGTGGGCGAACTGGATACCAACGTAGATCCGGCCAGCACGCTGCAGGTGGCGGCAGCGTTAGTGCGGGCGGATCGGGAGTTTGAACTGCTCATTATGCCCGGGGCGGGCCATGGATCGGGAGAGACGCCTTATGCCAGCCTTCGGCGGATGGACTTTTTTGTGCGCCACCTGCACGGCCGGGAGCCGCGTTGGCAGTGAAACGACCCTTCGTGCCGAGGGAGGGTGGACCTCCAAAATCCGGACGTGAATCGAGGCCCTGAACTCTCCCCTGTAG
>CAYYSX010000508.1:0-2795 GCA_964474315.1 uncultured Verrucomicrobiota bacterium
CCCGGATGGGCTGATCAGGCAGCGGATGCCAGTCCCAGGCGTCCAGGGTGAAGGGCGTGGTGAATTCGGTGTTCGGTCGGGAGAGACTCAGCCAGCCGTAGTGGCGTCCGTCTTCCAGGTCGGCGCGGAAGCCGAGAAGGAAGAAGGTCTTGTCGGCGAAGAAGGCATCGGAAAAGCGATCAGCGTAGTTCCAGAATGGAAAGTCCAACTGCTCCCAAAACGCGTTTAATGGAAATGCTTTGGAAATGGTGTTGGGGAGCTGAAAGTCTGGATTGGCCGCACTGATCAGTTGCGCAGGTTCGAAGGGAACGAGGGCGGCACTTGCGCGAAGAGTCTGGGAGTTTCCTTGGGGTTGAATCGTATAGACAACGTAATTAAAGGATTCCGTCTGTCCGGCAGGACCAACCTCTACTTGATAGACCAACTCAGCGGCATCGTCGCTGTCAAGATCAAGGGCGTTGAACATGGCCGATTCGAGCACCGGCAAATCCAACGATTGCGCCAGTAGTCCAGAACAGACCAGCATCGATACCAACAGCAGATTCAAGCGGACTGTTTTCATAAACTTTAGTAGTCCAATAGGTTGATGAACATCTCCTGCTCACGGTCCTGGTGTGCGAGGAATCAGTATAAATCCTTTGGGAATTCCATCCAACGTTCCCGTGCCGATGATGAGCCGCTGGTTGTTGATGCCCACGGCTTCCTGCAATACCCAACCGCTGGGGTAGTTGACGAAATGCCGGTCGTTGAGGTCCTGCCAAACTGGAAAACGTGCCCACGCCGCCGCCGCGGATGGAATTACCTGTGGTATTGACCCGTTCGGACGCGTTGAAAACAAAGGGGAATCTCTCCAGGGCGGGGAGCACACCTCGGGGAAAGGGCGCCCGGGGCCGTCGGCGGGCTGATCGCGAAGCGATCCGTCGCGACTTTAGTTCCATTGTCCCGACGGCTGCGCCCGGGTCGCCCGCGCTCCGCCAGGACTGCCCTCTTGAGAGTGCTTCACCGCCGCTACGCCCGCCGTCGCAACCTTCCGAAACGCCTCGACTCCACGCCGGGGAGCAGGCGCAAGCCCGCGGTCTCTCCGGGTGATCGAGCGGACGAGCCGTCCGCGCTCCCGAGAGGTCCTGGTTCATGGTGGCCTTTTCTACGGTTGGCGCAGACGGAAGTAGCGGACCGGTTCTTCCTCTGCGCCCAAGGGCACGTCCACCCAAGCTCCGCCGGTGGGATAGTACTCCCATTGGATGGGTGGGGTGAGGTCGGTGGTGCTTTCCAGGAGCCAGGTGAACACCTCCGTCGGCCAGCTCAGTCGCAGCACCGGCTGGCCGGTTTCATCCTCGGTCAGCTCGCTGTTGAGCGGGATTTCCGGCGGCAGACCGGCCCGGATGGGCGCGTCGGGCAGCGGATGCCAATCCCAGGCGTCCAGGGTGAAGGGGGTGGTGAATTCGGTGTTCGGCCGCGAAAAACTCAGCCAGCCATAGTGCCGCCCGTCTTCTAAGTCGGCGCGGAAACCGAGCAAAAGCGACTGGGGTAAAGGGAAAGTGCGATCGGCATAGTTCCAAAATGGGAAATTTAGCAGCTCCTGGAAAAAATTCAGCGATAATTCTTTATATCCATCATGAGTTTGATAAATAGGATTGCCTACACTAATTAGTTGCGCATGTTCAAAGGAAATGACGGCGACACTCGGTCGGAGGAGTTGAGCGTTTGCTTGAGGCTGAATCGTGTAGAGAACGTCAAAAAAAGACTCTTCTGGCCCAGCGGGCCAGACATCGACTTGATATATCAATTCAGCAGTATCATCGCTATCTAGATCGAGCGCGTTAAATACGGCTGATTCCAGCACTGGCAGCTCCAATGATTGCGCCCTGACTCCGACACTGAGCATCAATGACGCTAGCAGAAGTGAGATTAGTTTCATAAGTTTAAAATGGACTAAATGTATTCGGCCACACCACTGGCTCATGGTCCTGGTGCCCGGGGGATCAGCACAAAGCCTTTGGGAATTCCATCCAAGGTTCCTGTGCCTATGATGAGGCGCTGGTTGTTGATGCCCACGGCTTCCTGCAATACCCAACCGCTGGGGTAGTTGACGAAATGCCGGTCGTTGAGGTCCTGCCAGAAGCCCCCAGCGGAAGGTTTGTGCATCGCTCGGCGGGTTGCGTTGGTTGGACTCGACCACCCCACGATGGAACCAGAGTCATTGACACCCAAAGCGCGACTCAGAAGATGCGTGGTTGAAAGGGAGCCCTGCCAAGGTGGATACCAGACACCCAGGCCAGTCCCAACAGCGTTGGGCTGGCCGGACACTCTGCCATGCCAGAGTACTGCACGGTTGGTCACAGAGTCGTTTATTCGATACCAGCCGACCGCCACGCCGTTGGCATTCACCGCGTTGGCCAATCCCTCGCCATTTCCTTCCGGCGTCGGCAGGATATCGCCAACATCACCGATGAGGATCATCCCGCCCTTGGTCCGGAAAGGACGGCTGGCATAGGAGGTTCCGCCAAACTTCAACGACGCCTGCCCGACGATCACTCTGGCGTTGTTGATGCCATAGGCGCTGCCACTGCCGTCCGCCACCCCCCAGCTCAACTCCACCGGCGAACCTCGGTTGAACCACGCCACCGCCCGACTCTGATTGTTCGTCCGACTGTAGCCTACCGCGTCATTCCCGTTGGGGCTCAAGCCCAGCGCCGCACTCGGCCCGGACACCAAGTTCGCCAGCGTCGTCCAGCTCGTTCCGTTGTCCTTCACCATCCGCGCCAGGTTCCCCTCATACCCCGCCACCCACGCCT
>CAYYSX010000509.1:0-2773 GCA_964474315.1 uncultured Verrucomicrobiota bacterium
GGGACGGCTCGATCCCAATTCTGGGACGCGGAGTCTTCCCCTTTTGGAGTGCGCCCTTTTGGAGTGCGCCGCTGTGCGGCGCTTTGGATCGCCCGCGGAGAAGGCCTCCGAATATCCCTCTGCTTCCGCCGCCCCCAAGTCCCCGACATCCAAAGCGGCGGAAACCGCCGCACTCCAAATGTCCTCAGTCCGCGCGATGGGTCTGCTTCGATTTCAATCGCCCATCAGAAACCTCATTACTGATCACTGATCACTGATCACTGTTTACTGATTACTGATTACTCCGCCCTCAACGCCACCATCGGATCCACCCGCGCCGCGCGCCGCGCCGGCAGCCAGCAGGCGAGCAGAGCCACTCCCGTCAACGCCACTGCAACACTCAGAAACGTCACCGGGTCGGTCGCTTTCACGGAGTAAAGCTGGCTCGACAGATAGCGCGTCAGCGCCAACGCCCCGGCGAGCCCGATCGCGACGCCCAGCAGCGTCAGCCGCAGCCCGCCGTGGAGGATGAGGCCCAGCACATCGCTCTGTTGCGCGCCCAAGGCCATCCGCACGCCGATCTCGCGCCGGCGTTGCGCCACCGCATACGACATCACGCCGTAGATGCCCACCACGGCGAGCAGCAGCGCCACCGCCGCAAAACTGCCCAGCAGGGCGGTGTTCAGCCGACGCGAGGTCGTGGTGTTCGCCAGGCGTTGCTCCATGGTCATCAGGCTGTGGAGCGGCTGGTTCGGTTCCACCTCCGCCACGGCCGCCCCCACAGCAGAGAGGAGCTGGGCCGGATCCCCGGCGACGCGGATGACGAAGCTCAGCGCGCCTCCCACGTCTTCCAACTCCGGGCTATACACCTCCGGCATCACGTCTCCCGCCAATCCGCTCTGCCGCACATCGCTGACGACACCGACCACCGTCGCCCACGGCGCATCCCCCGCCATCAGGCGGATTCGTTTGCCGACCGCGCTTTGGCCGGGGAAGTGATGTTTCTCAAATGCCTCATTGACGATCACCACTCCCGCGGCGGGACGCGTGTCCTCCGAAGTGAATGCCCGTCCGCTTTTCACCGGAATACCCATCGCGTGGAAGTAGTCGAGCGTGACCGTCGGCCTCGAAAGCGGCCTCACCTCGCCCGGCGTCGCATTGCGGAAGTCGATCGGTGGCCGGCCCTCGACCTCCGCCACCGTGATTCGCTCAAAGTCAGTGAGCGGCAGGGAATCCGTGGCGGCGGCCGCCTGCACCCCGGGCAGCGCCTTCAACCGCTCGACGATTTGCTCGATGAAGTGGACCTTCTGGGCCGAGGGCTTCCCCTCCGTCAGAGTCACTTGGAATGTCAACACGCCCTCGGTCCGGAAGCCGGCATTGACTTCCATCAGCCGCGAAAAGCTCTTGATCAACAACCCGGCGCCGATGAGCAGCACCAACGCCAGCGCCACTTCCGACACCACCAGCAGGTGCCGGAGCCGGTGGCGATGGCCGCCCACTTCGCCGCGGCCTTCCTCTTTGAGCGCGGCGTTGACGTCCGTGCGCCAGGCTTGAACCGCCGGCGCGAGTCCGAACACCAAGCCGGTGACCACCGACACGCCAAGCGTAAACGCCAGCACCCAGGCATCGATGCCAATCCCGTGCATCGCCGCCAGGCCGGCGTCGTTCCATTGCCCAAGCGCCTGGACGCCCCAGAGGGCCAGCAGCAATCCCAAGCCGCCGCCAGCCAGGGAAAGCAGCACGCTCTCCGTGAGCAACTGGCGGGCAATCCGCCAGCGTCCGGCGCCCAGCGCGGCGCGGACGGCCATCTCCCGTTGCCGCGCCGCCGCGCGCGCGAGCAGAAGGTTGGCGACATTCGCGCAGGCGATGAGCAGGAGGAACGCGACCGCGCCCAGCAACACGAGCAGCGCTCCCTTCACCTCACCAACGACCTGCTCGTGCAAACCGACCAGCGTCAAAGCACCCTCGCTCCCCCCGCCGCCCTCACCGCCCTCTCCCTCGCCCCCCTCGCCGCGCGGCCGGGGATTGCCGCCCGGAGTCGCGGTCGGTCCTCCGGGCTGAATGCGCTGCGCGATGGTCTGCAACTCGGCTTGCGCCTGTTGAAGCGTCACGCCGGGTTTCAATCGGGCGATGGCTTTCAAAAGCATCATGCCTTCGCCATACCTCACGAAGGTTCCCCCCGTTTCACCCAGCGCCAGCGGAGTCCATAGTTGAAACGGTTCGGGATATTGAAAGCGCGCCGGAAGAATGCCCACGACGGTGTAACTCTGTTGGTTCAACGTGATCGTCCGGCCCAGCACTTCCGGGTCGCCGCCAAACCGGCTCTGCCACAGGCCGTGTCCGAGAAGGACCGACTTAGGTCCGTTGGGCGTGTCCTCTTCCCGAGTGAAGTTGCGTCCCAACGCCGGCTGGATGCCGAGCAGCGGAAAGAACTCCGCCGTCACGGCGCCGGCCACGACTCGTTCCGCCGATCCGACCCCGGTGAGGGTCATCTCGCCGCCACTATAGGCGGCGACGCGCGCCAGCGACTGGCTCTGGGCTTTGACTTCAACGAACGTGGCGCTGCCAATCACGGTGCTGGGGTTGCCCGACCAGTCGGCTCGCAACTGCACCAATTGGCCGGGCTCGGGATAGGGCAGCGGCCGGAGCAACACGGCGTTCACCACACTAAAGATGGCCGTGTTGGCCCCGATGCCGAGGGCGAGGGTGAGGACGGTCACGGCGGTGAAGCCGGGATTCTTGAAGAGTTGGCGGAAGGCGAATTTGAGGTCGTTCATGGTCGGTGATCAGTAAT
>CAYYSX010000510.1:0-2758 GCA_964474315.1 uncultured Verrucomicrobiota bacterium
GAGAAGGCGCTTCCCACCCCTTACCGGATCATCGGCTTTGCGCGGCGGGATAAGACCGACGACTCATTTCGTGCCGAGCTTCAGGAGGCGCTCCTGAAGTTTTCCCGGACGAAACCGGTCGATGACGCTGTCTGGCGGGCCTTCGCTACCAACATTCACTACTGCCAGGCGGACATTGCAGAGGAGGCGGGCTATCAACGGTTGAAGGATCTGATCAACAGTGCCTCCGAGGAGAAGCTCCGGACCAACCTCTTGTTCTATCTGGCCACCAATCCCAGTCAGTTTGGCGAGATCGCGCAGAATCTCAGCAAGGCGGGGCTCCTGGAGAAATGCGAGAACGGTGGCTGCATGCAGCGGCTGGTGGTCGAAAAGCCCTTCGGACACGATCTGCCCAGCGCCCAGCAGCTCAACGCCGAACTCATCCGTCACGCCCACGAGAACCAGATCTTCCGCATCGACCACTACCTGGGCAAGGAGACCGTCCAGAACATCCTCACCTTTCGCTTCTCCAACGGCATCTTCGAGAATCTCTGGACCCGCGTTTCGGTGGACCACATCCAGATCACGGTGGCGGAGAAACTCGGTGTCGGCAGCCGCGGCGGTTATTACGAGGAGTCCGGCGCCATGCGCGACATGGTGCAGAACCATGTGCTCCAGGTGCTTTCCCTCGTGGCCATGGAACCGCCGGTGTCGCTCGAAGCCGAGTCCGTGCGCGACGAAAAGGTGAAGCTGCTCAAGTCCATCCGACCGATGCTCCCGGCGGACATCGCCAAGAACGTGGTGCGCGGACAGTATTTTGCCGGCGAGGTGGACGGAGAGGCACGCCCCGCTTACCGCAGCGAGCCCAAGGTCAGTCCCAAGTCCAATGTCGAGACCTTCGTGGCTCTCAAGCTGTGGATCGACAACTGGCGTTGGAGCGGCGTTCCCTTTTATGTGCGCACCGGCAAGAACCTTCCGGTGAGCGCCAGCGAAGTGCGCATCCAGTTCAAGCCGGCCCCTAACATCCTTTATGGTGCGAAGAGCGACATCAACCTCGATCCCAATTCGCTCACCCTGCGTCTCCAGCCCAACGAAGGCATCGCGCTCCGCTTCAATGGCAAGGTGCCCGGCGGCGGTACCAAGTTGCAGCCCGTGCGGATGCAGTTTAGTTACGACACCGAGTTTGGCGCCTACACTCCGGAAGCCTATGAACGGCTCCTGCTCGAAGCCATCGCTGGCGATGCCACGTTGTTTATCCGGCGCGATGAAGTGGAAACGGCCTGGAGCATCGTGGATTCCATTCGGCAAGCTTGGGTGGACAAGCCGCTGACCAACCGGGAGTTTTACCTGGCCGGCACCTGGGGTCCCACCGCCTCCGACGATCTGCTGGCCGGGGATGGCCGCGAATGGAAGCATCCACAACCGCAGAAATAGCGGCCGTGCGACGGCCGTGGACCGGCGAATCCAGCAACGGCCGTGGGAAGCACGGATTTCAGGATCAAGAGGAAGTGATGACGGACCTGGCCCTCACGCATCCAGGGAAGGCAGTGGTCACCTCCACGACCTTGGGCATCGCAATCATCGTCGGAATTCGACTTGGCATCGGGGTCGCGCAGTCGGTCTGGCCTTGGTGAGGAGGGGGTCACTCCCATAGGCGCTAACTTAAACAGGGTTCACAGAAGAAAACGAAGAGAACGAAGATGTTCGAGGTCTTTGTTTCCTTCGTTTCCTCTCGTGAAAATGCCGTTTCATGCTTGGGGGAGAACGAAGTTCATGAAGACTTCTGTAAAGTGAGATTTATTACATGCCAAGCTAGCGCCTATGGGAGTCACTTCTGAGTTCCGGTGCCTTGGTGCTCCGGGAACGTGAGCCGGTTGAGGCCTGGACGCAGGCGCTCGACCAGCGCCGTGGCGAGTATCGAAGCACCCCCTTGGGGATGTTCACGAGCGATCCTTAGGACCAACTCCGCAACCGCCGCATTGGTTCGGACGGCAGCGAACAGTTCCCGCCAGTCCTGGAGGTCCCCTCGCTCCAAGGCGGAATCCACTGCGGCGGCGGACCAATGTTCGGTGGTGATATGGCGGTGTTCCATCACGACGCTCCTTTCAGCAGGGACTCTCCGAGGAGCACTCCGAACCGCTCGCAGATCGCGCGCGTCGTCTCCCAGCAGTGCCACTTTGGCGTCAATTCCTTGTAGTGCGGAAGCTCGGCTTCGTTCAGATCGAAAGGGGCGGCGGCGCACAGGGCCTTGGCCACTTCGAGGCCAACCGAGGCGGATTGGAGCGTGCCGTAGCGAGTGTCCAATTTGCGCAGCGACTCCACCACCGCTTCCGGCGAGGTGCATTCGGTGAGCGCGGCAAAGTCGAGGTAGTCGCGAGTCGCATTGCGGTCGTACGCCAGAAACCCCTTCATGCACAGAAGCTCATCGAGCGTTGGCACCACCAGCGGACCTGCCGTGGTGGGAACCGTCTGGGTTTCCACCGGGCTTGGGCGCTTAAGCTGGCGAAAGCCCACCTCGACGCCTCCGATGCTCCCAAGGATCAGCACTGGCGGAGTAACCCGCGCGGTTTTCCATTCCGGTCGGGCCTCCAACTGGGAACGGACCTCTTCAAATCGCTCCCGCAGGCTGGAAAGGAGGTGGTCGGTATCGCGTGAGATGCGGTGCCCCGCGTAGAGTGCCGCTGCGGTACCGCCGACACAAACGGCTCCCGGCACGAGCTGCTGCGCCTGCACGCCGGCGCGCAAGATTCCCTCCCACTGCACCTCCTTCGTTTCGGCG
>CAYYSX010000511.1:0-2743 GCA_964474315.1 uncultured Verrucomicrobiota bacterium
AGACTACGGCGGCCGGATCACAGTGGACCTGGTGCAACGGCGCACCGGTTTCCGACAGCAGACCCGCGATGGCACGGTGGAGTCGCAGGGGTTCCGGCCGTCGGTCATTCTCGATGCCTTTCTCCAGCTCCAGGAGGAATCGCCCGAAACCTACCGGGTGGAGAAAGCCGACCGGGGCGACGATCTGACCCGCGGCGGTGCTCCGGTGGCTCGGGTCCGGATCGTCGCGCCCGCCCAGGGGGAGGGGGAGCCGGTGACTTGGGCCTCGGTTCGGCAGCGTTTTCTACGCCGGCATGGCCTGCGGTTGCTCGCCATGCTGATGACCGGCGGGATTGCTTTGGCGCTGGCCACCTGGAACGAGCGTCTGCAGCTCACCAACGTCCAGGCGTTCTTCGTGTTTCTCCCGCTGGTATATCTGGGCAATCTCTTTGGCGCTTGGCTCAATCGCCACGCCGATCGATCGGCGGGTTGAGACGATGAATCGCCGCCTGCTTCGCTATACCCTGTTGTATGCCGCGGACCGCTACCGCGCCCGACCATCCAACCCCTGCGCTACGCCGAGCGCGACGGGCGAATGATCGAGGGCTTCCTGCGGGAAAGCGCGGGCTTCGATCGGGTGGAGGAGTTTTACGGTGACGCCCTCACCAAGAACGCGGCCTTGGAGGCGGCCGAGCGGATGTCTGAGGAATTGTCCCAAGCGGGGGGTGGACTGCTGCTGCTGTTTTTCGGGGGCCATGCCTACACCCATCTGGGAAGGCACTGCCTGCTCTGTCCGGCGGCGCGGCTGCGGGATCTGGACGAGTTTGACCACGCCATCACGGTGGACCGGCTCAAGCGGGTGACGGCGTGCCTTCGTTTTCCATGAAGGTCACTGGCCAGCTCGTCACCCGGCCCAAGCGGTGTTCCGGCCTATCCCGCTGGCACCGCCTCTGCATAAAACTAACTCCGGCGGACGTAACAATGAGTGAAGTGAGATGAAAGGACATGGAGCCATGACAATGCTGAATCGAGTGACGCGTGGGTTGTGGTCGTCGATCATGCTGGCGGGAACGGTGGGTCTCCTCAGCTATCTGGCCTATGTGAGCTGGCGCGAGTTCGGTCCGCAGAAGCCGGCGGTGAACGCCGTGCGGCAGCAACTGGCCGAACAGCTTCTGCCGGCCGTGGTGACCGACCTGCAGGCGCAGGCGACCAACGTGCCGGCCGCGGTGTTGCTACACCTGGCCGGCGACCCCTCGGACTATGTCAGCGATCGCTTGCGGGCGCTGCTCAACGAGTCGGGCGGGCTGCCGCTCACCGAGCCCACCCTGGACGAGAAGGTCCAGCGCGCCCTCCATCTTCAGATCACTTCCCCGGCCACGCTGGAGGCCGCGGTGGCCCGCGCCCGCGGATTGGGCGCCCCGGCGGTGCTCTTCGGCGTGGTGCGCCAGTTCGACGGCACCGCCGCCGGCGGCCGGCTGATCCTGGAACTCACCCTGGCGGATATTGCGTCCAAGGACGTGTACTTCACCCGCACCTACGAGCGTGAATGGAAACCCCAACCTTTAGAACCTTTGGTGCTGGCCGATCCGGCGGTGTCGGTGGGCCTCCTGTCGCGTCTGCTGGGCTGGGCGCTGGTGGTGTTGCTGTTACCGGTATTCACCATCGGTTTCCTCCGGGCCACCGTGCGCCGGGGCTCGAACCGGTCCAACCTGGGCATCCTGCTGCTCTACACGGCGGTGGCGGCCCTGCTGGCCTGGCTGGTGGTGGGCGCGGCGCCGAACACCGCGTGGTCCGCGCTGGCGCTGCTGGTCCTGAGCGGGCTGGCGTTTGCCTACCACGTGTGGATCATGACCGTTGCCCTGCGGCTCGAAGCGCAATAAACACGACTCATCCCATGGAACTTCCCGAATGGCTGCGCAGTCTGGCCACCAAAGTCGCCCACGGCGCCAAATTGATTCCTTCCGAACAGGACACCTTGCGGGCGAAAAAGACGGCCCACGAACAGCGGCGTACCGATACCTACGACCGGAAGACGTCGCTGGAGGAGGAGGTGCGCCGACTGGAAGCCCGCCTGCTGAAGCTGGACGCCAAGCGCCGGAGCGAGCACGGGGTGTTGCAGCGGGCCACGGTGCGGGAAATGCAGGCCGCCGGGGTGCAACTCAAGAGCAAAGAGACGCAGTTGCATCAGGCCATCAGCGACATCGCCGACCTGGATCTGATCATCGGACAGATCGAGCACTTGTTGACCGGACGACCGATTCGGGCGGAAGACTGGGATGAAGTGGGACTGGACCGGGAGCAGCAATTGACCGAGGAGGCGGAGGTGGCGCAGGCGCGGGAGCAGGTGCAGGGGCTGCGCGAGCGCGAGCCGCGGGACTTGGAGGGCGAGGTGGACTTGGAGGCGCTGATGGGCGAGATCCGCGGTGCTCCGGCCGAGCCCGATCCGGCCACTAAGGAAATGATTCGAAATCTTAAAGAGCGTCAGCCTGAGCAACCAGAATGATCTAACTTTCCCGGGACCTACCCGGCGGTCGTCACCTCCGCGGCGCCACGGCGTGGGCTCCCAGAGCTTGGAATCGCTGCGGGCGACTGGTCTGGGCAGCGACTCCTGCCCTCGGGTCCACTGGCAGGCTGAAAGGCCGGCGGAACAGCCGACAGGAATGTCGGCGCTACAACGGCACCCACGCCGTTCCGCGGTGAGCGGATGGATCCGGATGCAACGAGGGATGGGCGATCTCGGCGAGTATTTCTAATGAATCCACCA
>CAYYSX010000512.1:0-2732 GCA_964474315.1 uncultured Verrucomicrobiota bacterium
GAGCTTGAGCCCCTCGCGCAGGACCAGTTGCAGAATGTCACTCTGTTGGGCGCCGACGGCCAGGCGAATGCCAATCTCCTGGACGCGCTGGGCAACTGAGTAGGCAATGACGCCGTATAAGCCGATCGCGGCCAGTCCGAGGGCCAGTACCGAAAAGAAACCGAGCAGGCGGGTGATCAGGAGGCGCGGGGCAACCGCGTCTTCGACCAAGTGTTCCAGTGCGCGGAACTCGCCGCTCGGGAGGCTCGGATCAAAGGCAGCAATGGTCGCGCGCACGTCCGCCACCAGCGATTCGGCCGGGCGAACACTGCGCACCACCATTTCCATGGCCGTCCAGTCACCGGTCTGCCGGAAGTCGAGATACATCTCAGGGCCGCCCGTTTGCTCCAGAGAACCGTGGCGGACATCACCAACCACACCGATGACGGTGGATTCACCATTAACGTTGATTCTCTGACCCAGGGGATCGCGGTCAGGCCAGAGTCGGCGCGCGAGTGATTCGTTGATAATAATGGCGTTGGGCGCCTGCGGATTGAAGTGCGGCTCAAAATAGCGGCCGGCCATCAAGGGTATCCGCATGGCCTGAAGGTAGTGCGGGTCAATGATGCGCGGATAAGCAGTCGGGTATTCTCCTTCCGGATATTGCACCCCCACCGCCCCGGCGCCCCAGGAGCGGTTACGACCGAGGGGCAGCGTATCGCTGAGACCGACGGCTTCGATGCCCGGCAACGCCGCCACCCGCCGGACCAGTTCGCCAAGATATTGTTCGACTTCGGCACCGCTGTTGAAGCTTCGCGTCGGATCGATGCGCCAGGCCAGGGTTTGCTGCGGCTGAAAGCCAAGGTTGACCTGCAACAAGGCGTTGAAACTACGGAAGAGCAGGCCGGCCCCGACCAGCAACAGACAGGCCAGGGCCACCTCGGCCACGATCAGGGTGTTGCGCGCCGAAGCGGAGGAACGACCGGCGCTGCGCTGGTGGGTGGCGTTCTGCAGCGTTTGACTGCGCTGACCGCGAGACAAATACACCGCGGGCAGCAAGCCGCAGGCAAGGCCGGCGAACGTGGTCAAAGACATGGTGACGGCGAGCACCACGGGATCCACGGTGGCGCTTTGCAGCAGCGGCACGCCGAACGTCTGGAGACCCGCGAGCAGGCCGGTCGCCCACCAGGCGAGGGGAATGCCGAGAGCGGAACCGGCGAAGGCCAACAGCAGGCTCTCGGTCAACGCCTGCCGGATCAGGTGCCGGCGGCGCGCTCCCAAGGCGATCCGCACGGCAAACTCCTGGCGGCGGACATTGAGGCGGGCGAGCAAGAGATTCGAAAGGTTCACGCAGGCGATGATCAGGACACAGAACACCGCTCCGGCGAGAACCAGAAAGGCACTGCGGAATTTGCCCCGCAAGGCAGTGTCGAGGGAACGCACCTGGGCGCCGAAGTTCCCCCTCTGAAGGGTCTCGCGCAGCCGTTCGCTAATAACCGTCAGCTCGGCTTGGGCTTGCTCCACCGTGACCCCCGGTCGCAGCCGCCCGATGCCAAAGACGGTGTTGCCGAAGTTGGCGGTCTCGGGGCTGAGAGGAAAGACATTAAGGAGGTCCACTTCGCTCCCGGGAGTGAAAATGGCTGCGAAATCGAAACTCGGAGGGAGCACGCCGATGACCGTGCTTGGCTTGTTATTCAAGGTCAGGGACTGACCGACGATGTCGGGGTCGCCGTCGAAGCGGCGCTGCCAGAAGGCGTGACTGAGAATGACCGCGCCGGGACCATTGAAAGCGGATTCCTCGGCCGTGAAATTGCGACCATGGAGCAGCCGGATGCCGAGGGTGGGCAGAAAATTGTCGGACACGCCGAACGCGCGTAGTCGCTCCGGCTCGCCGGAGCCGGTCAAGGTCTGCCGGAGGTAGTCGGAGAAGGCAAAATAGGCGGCGATGGCTTCGAAGTTCTGGTTCTGCTCGCGCCAACCCAGGAGGGTGTCGGCGCGCGACGTGCGACCGGAGAGACCCTCACCGCCGGAGACATTATTCTCGATCCAGACCAGGCGGCTGGGCTCGTAAAAAGGCAGCGGTTTAAGTAGGACGGCATGCACGATGCTGAACATCGCGGTACAGACCCCGATACCGAGCGCGAGCGTGAGCACGGCCACGGCGGTGAAGCCGGGGTTCTTAAGCAGTTGGCGGAGAGCGAATTTGAGGTCGGTCATGGGCAGTAATCAGTAGTCAGTTGGCCTGCCGGTCGGCCTCGGACTCAATCGCAAATCAGAAATCAAAAATCGCAAATAGACACGGCCTCGGATTCGATCACCGACTCCACGAGCCATTCCCAACTTCCTCATCATCGCTCAGCCAGATGCATAGGGCATGCCACGGATGAAAACCCGGCGAAAGAGGCGCAAATGAAGGCCTTTCGTGGATCCGACCCTTTCCTCCCGGCTCGATATTGGGACGGCTCGATCCCACTTCCGGGACGAGGTGCCTTTACTGGAGGTGGGGCGATTCCCGGATTTGAACTCCGGAAAACAGGGAACAGAAGGAAACGAAGAGAACGAAGAGGAGGGGAGGGTTGAGCGATTCGTTCCCCATGTCGTTCGTGGGGTCACGCCACTTGCCCTCACCCTCCGGTATGCCTTGGGCGAGGGACCACAATCGCGCCAATAGAGGTAGGAATGGGGGATAGAACCCCACCCCCTCCGAACCGGACGGGCGGATTTCCCGCATCCGGCTCTCCGGTCAGTGAGTC
>CAYYSX010000513.1:0-2722 GCA_964474315.1 uncultured Verrucomicrobiota bacterium
GGCCAGAATCCAGGTTCCCGACCCATCCCAGTAAAGCAGCTTGAGGCGGCTGCGGGATCGTGTTTCATAATACATCCTTCCTATGGGAAGCCTGGGAGCTTCAGTGTCTTTTCATCCTGCAAAACGTCGAAATTTCGGGGGCGACGCTCCACCACATCTCGGACGCCTATCCTTACTGCCTCACTTTGGAGTGCTACAACGGGAACTTGCCACGGTGCTGAGGGCATCAGTTGCTTGGCCGGCAGAGTTCCTTCCCGAATCAAGCGGAGGACCGAACCCACGCAGATCTTCAGACGGCGAGCCGTCTCATCCACACTGATGGTCGCTTCGCGTGGATGCGTCGGATCGAAGGGCGCGATTCCAAGTCTCTCACGTAACTCGCGCACGCTGACCGTCGTCCAAGTAGCATCGTCTGCTGATCGGCATCGCATCCGATTCATGGTCACTGCCAATTCACGATCAGGCCATTGGCCCCCCAGATTTCGGATCACTTCGACAGAGCTCGGGTGGCGATCATCCGGATAGCGACCTGTGCGGATGCGAGAGACACGGACTTCTGAATGCCGGCCGCCTGCCCAATGAATCGTCACGACCACCTCGTTCGCGTCCTCCTTCTGATCAATGACGACTTCCCGGATCAGGATGCGCGTCAGCCGCTGCTTGGTGCGCTCCGTGGCGCCCGGAGCGTTCCACGCTGCCGGAAGGTCGTGGGCCAGGGCCAGAAGTCCCGCTCGGTCAATCTCTGGTCGACTCGCCGACGCGGCATCCAGATGCCCGATTTTTGACTCAATCTCGGCCACACGGGAGAGCGCCGCGTTCCACCGGGCCTCCAGTTCGCGCGCGACGAGCCGCTTGTCCGGGTCCACGGCCTCGTGACGCCGGGCCGCCAACGAGGCCTCGTAACGGGCCTGTTCCAATTCTCGCTCCAACGATTTCCGCACGTCGGCATCCGCCCCAACCGCTTGCTCAACAGCTCGCAGCGCCGCCTCCACGGCGTGGTCAGAGATTGCCTCCAGCATCTGGGCAGACACCGCACGGTCAACGCGAACACCCCCAACGCCCAGGCACATACCCTTGTACTCGTGCTGGACGTCTCCGCGACACTGATAGCGGTGAGCATGCCCCGACCTCATGCCATAGAAGATACGCATCATCCGTCCACATCGCCCGCAACGCACCAAGCCAGTCAGCAATGCCCGGCCACCCCGCGCGGATTTGCGGTCCATCCGCTTCTGCATATGCGCGTTCTCGGTCAGCATTTTCAGATTCGCCTCGAACTCCTTCCAGCCGATGTATCCCGGATGATGGTCGCGGATCAAAACATTCCAACGCTCCATGGGCTTGGAATGGCCGTCGCTCTTTCTGGCTCGCCCGTCCAGAACGTGAGTCCGCTGCGTCGTGCGACCAAATACGTAGGCCCCGGCATACATCGGGTGCCGAAGGATCTGCAGCACGGTGTGGTAGGCCGCCTCCCGCCATTCGATTCGGCAGCCTGCGGGTCCTTGGCGTAGGACCGGCAGCTTCAGTCCTGCCTGCGCCGTCCAGAGGAAGACTTGGCGCACACTTCCAAGCTCCTGGAATTTGCGAAACACGAGGCGGATCGCTTCGGCGACACGCTCGTCGGGATCAATTTCAATCCGGCCCAGTTCATTCCAGCAGTATCCCGGGGGCAAAGCGAAACGCAGTTCGCCGCGTTGAGCCTTGGCGTCCCTTGCGGCCAACCCTCGCTGTCGAAGCAGACTCAATTCGTATTCGGACATCGTCCCCTTCAATCCCAACAGAAGCCGATCATTGACCAACCGGGGATCGTAAACGCCGTCATGATCGACGACCAAAGTGCCAACCAGAGCGCAGAGATCGATCAAGTGGTGCCAGTCGCGTCCATTACGAGCCAATCGTGAGGCCTCGATGCTGAAGACCGCTCCCACCGAACCTCCGCAGACGGACGCCACCAGCTTCTGAAAGCCCGGGCGTTCCATGAGGCCGGAGCCGGAACGGCCCAGGTCATCATCGATGGTCGAAACGGTGGCGAAGCCCCACTCCCGGGCGGTGTCACTCAGGGCGTACTGGCGTCGTTTGCTTTCGGTGTGCTCCAGAACTTGTCCGATGCTCGATTGGCGCACGTAAACAACGGCGCCCCGGCGAAGATGCTCAGGCGTGATCTTTGGGTTCATCGACGTCCTCCTGTTGTCCCTCGTTTACGCTCGGATCTCCGCTCAGCGCCTCGCGGAACAGATCCGCCAGGACGTTGAGTAGTTCCTCCCTTTTTGATTCGTCGAATTGCAGGGGCGGCTCCCGGTGTAGCGACAGTGTGAACTGTCTGTCTGGTGTGGTTGGTGGTCGTTTCATTGGATATCTCCTTCCTTTCTCTATCCAATGAATCCCCGATCATTGACGACGCCAAGCCAGGCCGTAGCACAGCGCGCAACTCGCTGAGGGCGGCAATCGAGAGCTGAGGCTGGCCCAGGGACATCGCCTCGCACTCGGAAACGTCGGTCATCCAAGCGGGCAGCTCTCTCGATACACCAAGGCGAATCTCCACATCGATGGTTTCATCGCCTCGGCGTCCTCTGCGCCGGATCACCGGTAGCCTTTGCCCGTGCAGGGGGTGCCATCGGTACGCAATGAGAACAACACCCAATCGGTATGCTGAATGTCGTTTGGTGCCGGCTGCGATTGGAAAAAACAAATAGGTGGCCACTGAGCGGGTCCTCCCTCAGTT
>CAYYSX010000514.1:0-2711 GCA_964474315.1 uncultured Verrucomicrobiota bacterium
TCGGTGGCCAGTGCCTGGAAGAGTGAGTTTGCGTATGACGGCCGGCTGCGGAGGCGGGTGCGCAAGGAGTACCTCTGGCAGAGCGGGGCCTGGAAACTGCAGGAAGAGGTACGCTACGTGTATGATAGGGACTTGGTGCTTCAGGAACGCAATGGGCTCGGCGTGCCCACCGTCACTTACACCCGGGGAAGTGATTTGAGTGGTTCCCTACAAGATGCCGGTGGGATTGGGGGACTCCTGGCGCGCACCGAAGGGCTGACTCCGGCGTACTACCATGCCGACGGGAACGGCAACATCACCGCCCTGGTCAATGGCGCCCAGTGGATTGCGGCGCGCTACCTCTACGATCCCTACGGCAACCTCCTGGCCCAGAGCGGTCCCCTGGCTGAGGCCAACCTCTACCGCTTCTCCAGCAAGGAGGTCCACCCCGCCTCCGGGCTCAGCTACTACCTTTACCGCTACTACGATCCCAATCTCCAGCGATGGCTAAATAGAGATCCGTTGGGGGAGGAGTATGATATCAACCTCAATCGCTTCGTTTACAACTCGCCGTTGAACTGGATTGACAGCGATGGGCTGGCTCCAGAACCCCCAGGAGGCCCTCCGATCAAAGTGCCAGGAGGCGGTCCAGACTCGTCTTGGAAAGGTGTCCCAGGCACACCGGAACGCCCAATAAAATATGTTCCTAATCAGCCAGTCGGCCCCAAAGGATTTCCTCAGCCTTCCACGAGCTGGGATCCGAATGGCGACCATTGGGACGCCAAGCACTGGGATCCCAGCAAGAATGAAACTGTTACCGACCGCTGCGATCGGTGGGGACAGCCACTTACTCCAGACCAAGCTCACGGCAAGGCGCCGCGTCCTCCTCCTCCGTCACCACCGACGCCGCCATGGTGGCAGAGGATACCTCCATTTTGGCGATGGCCCATGCTTATACCCCGGTGGGTCGACCCGAACTATGGCAAACAACCGCCTGGAGTAGCTTGACATAGAGAGACGATAGTATGAAGTTTATCACCGACGTTGACCTACCTCACTGGTTACAGCACCATCATATTCTGAGGTCGAATAGCAGCATTGAAGATATAATACGACAACTTAAGCTCGAATCCAAGCTTTATCCGATACCTGCAGACGCCATTAGTTGCTACGACTTGTCCCGGTTTTTCTGGGCGCATTTCAACGAAGCAGAAACACTCTTTATTCAACTAGAACACAACATTTTTACTGAGTCTGAAGAGTGGCTTCTTTATCAACATTACCTAGAATTTTCAATCGGAGCTGGTTCAGGTGCTCTCACTTCTTCGATCGAGCTTGGGCGGAATGATCGTGAGGGCTTTGTGAATCTTCTCGGTTTCAATCTGATGTTTAGATGGGATTGCCTCGTTGCGAATGCTAAAGGTAGCCTCGCATGGTTCAGTCACGATGGGCTGTTCGCAATAAGACCAGGCACCGAGGAATTCTCAAAAGCCCTCGTTGAACTCGGATTTCATTGACTCCAAGGCAATAGACAAGTGTTCCGTCTCGAAAGCAATGGGGTCGCACCTGCCCAATTGACAATGCGGTTTAGGGAACGGGGACAGGGTAACTATCAGATCGACGATGCACTGGGCAGCCACCCTGCTTCGTCCTCATCGCGTGCCTTCCGGGGACAGTCCGTGTCTACGCTGTTGGCCGCTTTTGCTTTTGGGATGGGCTGGCTGGCTATGGTGACGCCGGCGGTGAACTTGGACGCGTTCGTTGGCATGGGAGGTCGTTGGGCTTCTTGGTAGGCGCTCTGGCCGCCGCGCCGGGCGGCGTGGCGATGCTCTGGCATCTCCCGCCAAGGGGCTCACGCGGTGGGCGGGGAAAGGACGAGGGTCAACTGCATGAGCCGCCTCACCGAGCCGCTGAAAACACAAGGCACGCGTGACCCCTTAGCAGGGTAAGGGTTTGGTGTCCGCGCAGAAGCCGCGCCACAGACGCGGAATGTCCACGCTTTGGCCAGCGCGGTGTCCCTGGCAATGGCCAGTCCGCGACCGCGTCCTGGCCGCGAACATTGCGCGAACCGTCCGCCGTCGCGGCCGGTCCACGACCACGATCCGTCCGTGTCCATGGACGCGAGCAGTCCACGGCCAGGCAGCAGCTCAGGAACGGCAACGACTTAGGACTGGCCGTTGGCGTGTTGGGCGACGAACGCTTCGACAAACTCGGCGATCTTGTCCTGCTGGCGGCGGGGCAGCTTGGCGGCGGACTCGAACACCAACTGCAAGCGGCCTTTGGCCGCGTAATTGAACTCGACACGCCAACCATAGCACCCGGGGTGCCAAGAAAAGCCTTTGGCGCTTGGAACAGCTTCTCGGCTACGAACCCTGCTCACGCGCAGGAAAGCTTGCCTACGTCAGACTAAACACCCCAACGCCTTGCCCGCCTCGTGACGCTGTCCCGGTCAACCAGGGGCGTTGTCGGGAGGTTCTTTTCACTCTCAACGCCCGGTTCGCTTTCGGTCAAGGGTGCGGCCCTCCAAACTAGGTCGCTGCACGTGATGCGCGCTGCCTACCCCGGGGTCAACCCGCGCCACACGAAAGCCAGGAAAGGGTAGGAACAGACCTCGATCGAGTTGATGGCCATCCGCTTCAGCGCACGACCACTGTCTGCGGTCGTCACCCCACTCCCTCCCACCGGTTCCGAGCAGCCGGCCTGAAGTTTTCAGTTCCGAGCATGACTCGTTC
>CAYYSX010000515.1:0-2709 GCA_964474315.1 uncultured Verrucomicrobiota bacterium
CGTATTCCACGGCCAGAATTTCCAGGACTTCCTCTCCGCCGGGAGTGTGCAGCCGAACGGACTCTCCCTTCCGTCGATGGAGCAGCGCCTTGGAAAGCGGCGACAACCAACTGATCCATCCGCGCCCCAGGTCCACTTCGTCCACACCGACAATCCGGTAACGGGTCTCCGCACCAGCGGCTTCCCGGACCGTCACCCAGGCCCCAAAACGGATTCGCTCCTCTCCCGCCGGCGGCGGTGGCGTCGCCACGGCGGAGCGGATGAGTTGGCGAAGTCGGTGGATTTCCTGATCGAGTGAGTTCAGTCGTTCCCGATCCTCCGGTTGGTCGGTCGCCGCCAACCGCGCACGCTCCACCTCGCTCAGCCGGTCCAACTCCGTCCGCCATCGTTGCAGCCCGTCCGGCGTGACATGGTTCCGCACTCCCGGCGGCAACACCGAGGCGGGTCGCCGAATCCTCACCGGCTCCGGGGCGTCGTCGTTTTCGCGGGTGAACGCCTTGCTCATGGGCTCCGTTGAACGGCGGGAGGCAGGCTCAACTAATCATGCCGTAACCGAAACCCTTCCGTTGTTCCCGAGCCACCCACTTCTCTGCTTCCCGGTCGGAAAGGAACCGCTGCCGCTTTGGATCCCACTGCACCACCCGGCCCAGCCGTAGCGCGATGGCGCCCAGGTGGCATACACTCACGCTGCGGTGGCCCACCTCAGCGTCACAGATCGGCGCCTGACGCGTCCGAATGCAGTCGAAAAAATTGCCCATGTGGTCGTCGCTCACATAAGCGGACCAGGTCGGGTTGGTGAGGGGTTCGCTGAGGAGGGCGGGCTGGCTGGCGGCAATGGTACCGCGACTAACGAAGATCCAGCCGTCGTTGCCTTCGAACAAGACTCCATTGGCCATCTGACCCGGGGGGACCTGGGGATCGATCACATTGCCCGCGGGGCCTTCGGTGTCCACCGTGCGGCAGATCTGGGTCACGCCGCTCGGATAGCGAAAGCGAACGAAGTACGTGCTGGGAAAGCTGAAACCGCCGGGGACCGGATCGCGCAGGGGCTGGGCTTCGGCTTCGCTCGGACCCAGTTCGCCGAGACCCCACAGGGCGATGTCGTTGTGGTGGGCGCCCCAGTCGGTGAGCGTTCCCGCTGAATAGTCCCACCAATAACGGAACGAGCCATGTCCGCGTTGCTTCACATAAGGAACGCTGACGGTCTGGCCCTGCCAGAAATCCCAGTCGAAACCCGCCGGCGGTTCGCTAGCGGCAAACGGACCGCCGTGGCTCCCGGCCGGCAACGAGGTGGTGACATGTCGCAGCCGACCAATCCGGCCATTGCGGACCAGTTCCACCGCGAGGCGAAAACGCGGGTCACTGCGTTGCTGGCTGCCCGTTTGGAACACGGCGCCGGCCTTTTTCACCGCTTCCACCAAGCGGCGCCCTTCGTCGATGGTCAGAGTCAACGGCTTCTCGGAATAGACATCCTTGCCCGCCTGGACCGCCGCGAGATTGATCAAGGTGTGCCAATGATCGGGGGTGCCGTTGATGACCACGTGCAGTCCGGGATGTTGCACGCAGTCGCGGAAATCTTGGTACCGTTTTGCTCCGGGGAACTGCTTCTGCGCCTCATCCAACCGGGCCTCATCGACGTCACACAGGGCCACGATGTCACCGAATCGGCTGGCGTTTTTCGCGTCCGCCCGGCCCATTCCGCCACAGCCAATCAGGGCGACGGCGGGACGATCGTTGGGAGAAAGGGGAACCCGGGAACGAGGTGCATCCGCGGCCTGGGCGAGGAACCACTGAGGCAGCGAAGCCGCTCCCGCGAAAACGACGCTGGAGTGGAGAAAGCGACGGCGTGAGGTGTGGTAACGGGCCATGCTGAAAGGTTCCCGCAGTTGATCGAATCGGGCAAGCCCCGGGTGTACATGTAGCGTGCGGTGTCGTCACCGCACCACCGGCGTGCCAGCATCAAGTAGTGTGAAGGTACTTTCGCAACGATTGATATCGGGCGGTGATCGGAGGCGTACTCGTGGCGTTCGCGCGGAGAAGGACTCCACGCCGAACGCGGCCAGTTTCGCGCCTTCCTACTCGACTGAAGTCTTCAGCAGAGACCAGTCACAGCCCGCTGGGACGATCGAGAAACACCCACGGTACGCCAAACTGTTTCGACAACTCGGCCGCCAGAGCCTTCACCCCAAACGTCTCCGTCGCATAGTGCCCGCCATAGAACGCGTTCAACCCCAGATCCTCCGCCTGGGCGTAACTCCAATGCGGTCCCTCGCCCGTGATGAACGTGTCCACCCCCTCCGCGGCCGCTTTCGGCAGTTCCCCTCCGGCGCCGCCGGTGCAGATGCCGATTTTCCGGCAACGATCCTTCCCTCCGGGCAAGATGACCGGAGCGCCTCCCAGAACCGATTCGAGTTGGCTGCCCAATTGAGCCCGCGTCCAAGGTCGGGACAAGGTGGTCTGCACGCCGATCGACCGGCCTTGGTGCTCGAAGAACGGCCGAAGCGGCCGAAAGCCCAGAGCCCGGGCGAGCTGCGCGGCGTTGCCCAACACCGGATGTCCATCCAGTGGCAGATGCTGCGAATACACCGCCAGGTCGCCCTCGATCAGGCGTTGCACTAACACATAGCGGCCCCCGGTCCAGGGCACGGTGGAACTCCAGAACAGGCCGTGGTGAACGATCAGCAAGTCGGCCCCGGCCGCCAGGGCCAG
>CAYYSX010000516.1:0-2696 GCA_964474315.1 uncultured Verrucomicrobiota bacterium
CCGTGCTCACGCTCGCCCTGTGCATTGGAGCGAACCTCACCCTCTTCGCCGTGGTCGATGCGGTCCTGCTGCGGCCGCTCCCGTTTACTGAGCCGGATCGTTTGGTAACGGTGTTCAGCTCGTATCCCAAATGGGATGCGGATCGGGCGGGAACTTCCCTGGCGAATCTTTACGGTCGTCGCGGTCAGATCGAATCCTTCTCGTCAGTGGCCGCTTACAAGAATGACGCGGTCATCGTGGGCGAGCCCGGAGGCGGCCAACGCATGGAAATCCTGCGGGTCTCGTCCGACTTTTTCGGCACGCTCGGAGTCGGCCCGCGGCTGGGACGCAGTTTCACTGAAGACGAGATGACGTTTCAAACCCATCACGTCGCGATCCTCAGCGACGGATATTGGCGACGGCACTTCGACGCTGATCCGGAAATCCTTGGTCGCGAGGTTCGGGTCAATGGGTTTACTAAGACCATCGTCGGCGTTTTGCCTTCCGGTCTTCGTTTTCTTTCGTCCGATCCGCAGATTCTGTTGCCGCTTTCCTCATCGCCGGAGCAGCGCGCGATCGGCGCACTGCACGAGCCGGTCAGCGAAATGATCGCCCGTCTGAAGGCCGGGGCGACCCTCGCTGAAGCCCAATCGCAGATAGACGCGCACGACGCGGCCATCCATCAGGACTTTCCTTGGGCGAAGGAGGTTGAAGCCTCCGGCTTTCGAACGGTCGTGCAACCCTTGCGCGCGGATCACGTGGCAGGAATCCGTCCCGCGCTTCTGCTCCTCCAAGCGGGCGGACTCGTTCTTCTCCTCATCGGCGCCGTGAATCTGGTGAATCTGCTGCTCATCCGTGCCAGCGCCCGCGCCAAGGAACTGGCAGTCCGGCAGGCGCTGGGCGCGAGCCGTCTGCGGGTGACGCGCCAAGTGATGACGGAAACGGTCCTGCTGACGTTGATCGGCGGGCTGGCCGGACTGGGCGTGGGCGCGGCCGGGGTGCGACTTCTGGCAGCGTTGGGCGTGGACCAATTACCATTGGGGTTGCAGGTAGCGCTCGACGGGCGCGTGGCGCTCACTGCCTTGGTCGGCGCCCTCATCGTGGGGCTTGCCATTGGGATTCCCGTGACGTGGTTCAACCTCCGGTGCCGTCTGGTTCAGGTGCTCCAGTCGGAAACTCGCGGCGGCACCACGAGTCACGCCGCTCAACGACTTCGCCATGGCTTCGTCTCCGCGCAAATGGCCCTGGCGTTCATTCTGTTGACCGGCAGCGGGCTGCTCGCGGTCAGTCTCAAGCGGACGATGGAAATCTCTCCCGGTTTTCGCCCGGATCAGGTTCTCGCCGGACACATTTCCATGATCCATCGCAATTACTTCGACGGACCGCTCCGCCTTCAGTTTGCGGAGCGGGTGGTCGAGGAGGTCGGACGGCAGCCCGGCGTGACGGCGGCGGGCCTGGTGACCAGCGTGCCGGTCGCCGGCCCAGCGGGTAACGGTGACAAACGAGTCATGACGGTGGTGAACAGCCCGATCAGCACGGACGTTTTGCCAGTCGCACCCTACCTGTACGGAACCACGGGCGATTATTTTCGGGCCATGGGAATTCCCTTGCGAGCCGGAAGACTTTTCGACGGCTCGGAATCCCGCCGTGACGAGCGGGTTTGCATCGTGGATGAAATCTTCGCCCGAAGATACTGGCCGGACGGTGACGCCGTGGGGCAGTTGGTATATGACGGACCGGAAGTGGAAGAGGGCGAGCTGCCCTTCCGGGTGGTGGGCGTAGTCGGACCAGTGAAACAGACGGACCTGACCGAGCGATCGGAGCACGGCGCCATTTACCTCCCTCTCCGCGATCACACGCAGTCCACCGACAATTTCTACGTCGTGGTCCGAACGGCCCAAATGCCGGAGGCCATCAAGCCAACCTTGGAAAAAGTGGTCCGGGACATTGAACCGGAACTTCCGCTCCACGACCTGCGCACCATGGAAACCCGCATCACGGACACACTCATCACGCGGCGTTCTCCCGCGCTGCTGGCCGGGGTGTTCGCGGGCCTGGCCCTGCTGCTGGCCGCCATCGGCAACTACGGCGTGCTAAGTTACGCCGTGGCGCAACGCCGCCGCGAAATCGGGGTGCGCATGGCGCTCGGCGCCCTGCCGAAGCAGATCGCAGCGCAGTTCCTCTCGCTTGGCCTGCGCTTGTTCGCCATGGGAACGGTTCTCGGGGTGGGCGGTGCCGGGCTGGCAGGTTGGGCCATGCAGAGCATCCTGTTCGATGTTCCGCCGCTTCACCTCGCGACCTTCGCCGGTACGGCGCTCATTCTCGGCGCCGTGGCGTTGGTTGCCTGCTGGCTGCCCGCCCGCCGCGCGGCCCAAGTCGATCCGATGGTCGCGCTCCGCACCGAATGATTTCCCGCGGCTCTCCCTGTTCAAGCTGAGCTTCTCGGCAACGCAATGAAGGGGTAACGCGACTGGATACTCAGACTCACGTTCTCGTTCGGACCGCGGCTCCGTGAGCCAAACGTTCCCCTCGTTGGGCTGAACTGGTCGAGGAATACCAAAAAAAGGCAGGGAAGGAGGCATCGGGAATTGGGTTTGGTGCGCCCGGAGGATTCGAACCTGAGAAGACACGGCGGGGACAGCCCCTCGATCCTACGCCGCGCCACCGGCAATGCTGCGGTCAACTCACGGCGCGATTCCACGCACGACCCAGATGCG
>CAYYSX010000517.1:0-2679 GCA_964474315.1 uncultured Verrucomicrobiota bacterium
ACTCGACACCTCTTTCGCTCCACCCAGCGTTGAAACGCTGGGCTATTCTCGAAAAGTCCCTGACAGGACTGCAATAAACTGAGATGCGCCCGCCTCAATCCTCTTTCCCGCCGAGTCTGAAACAAAACAACTTCGTCGGGGTATTCAGTTCGGGCGGCCCGGTTTCGCTCTGAATCATCGGATCGGAGTCCGCACCGCCCGACCTCATAGCATGACCGCCATCATCGCCCTCCCGCCCGCCGGAGCGACCCTCCGTGAGTCACGCCCCACGCCTCACGCTCCACCTCCCCACGTCCCGATTCCAAAATCACCCCTCAACTTCCCCTTCCCCGGCTGGACTCGTCGCGGCAGCCTCGCCAGTGCTATGAAACGATGGTTCCGCGGATTGCTTATTTGTTCGCTGATCCTCGCCTGGCTGCTGCCTTCCGAAGTTCTGGCGGGACCGGCGGCCGACGACTTCAAGCGGCATACTTCGACCGCCGTGCGCGCGACCGAGTCGCTGTCGCAGGTCACCGGCATCGCCATCTCGCCGCTGCTCGGCGTGGGGGCGTTGGGCGCCTACCAGTACTACTGCACCAAACCCGAAGACCGCGTCCGACTCCGCTGGTATGCCCAGCCCTGGTTCTGGTCGGTGGCGCTGACCATCGTCGGCGTCTGCCTCCTGAAGGATTCGCTGGGGCCGGCCATTCCCACTTCGCTGAAAAAGCCTCTCGATCTCCTCGAACTCTTCGAGAACAAAGCTAGCGCCCTGATCGCCACCGGCGTGATCGTCCAAATCGCCGCCGATGTGTTCGACTCACTCCAGCCACGCCTCTCCTCTGAGCTCAACCTCGCCGGCCTGCATTTCGCCGCCGCCGGAATCAATTCGCTCGGTGACTTTCTGATGATTCCGCTCGCCCTGATGATTTTTGCCGTCGTCTGGCTGGTTTCCCACACCATCAATGTGTTGGTGCTGGTCAGCCCGTTCACCACGGTGGACACGGCATTGAAGTCATTCCGCACGGCGGTCCTGGGCTCCGTGGTCGGCACCCAAGCATTGGACGACCGGCTGGGCGGCGCCTGGGCGTTGGTGGTGGTGCTGGTCTGTGTATTGCTGGCGCCTTGGGCATTCCGGACCGTGGTCTTTGGCACCGTGTTCGCGTGGGATCTAGTCACGTTCCGCCGGCTGCGCTTCACCCCGTCGGGTTCCGGCAACTGGATGTTCACCGCGCGCCAGATAGGCCATGCACCGCATCGCAGCCTGGGCGTGCTCTCCCGGCAGGATTCCGGAGAATTGGTGTTCAAGTGGCGTCCCTGGCTGATCCTACCCGCGCGTACCGAGGTTCTTCCTCCAGGCCGTTACGTCGTCGGACGCGGCTTGATCTATTCGGAGATTCTCCGGGTCGAAGGCGATCATGCGCCCGATTTTTTCAACCTTCCCCCGCGCTGCAGCAGTCACGAAGACGCGCTCGCCCGTCTCTATCAATTCGATGAAGTCCGTCCCGTGGGACTGCGGGCGGCGTGGACCTGGCTGAAAGGGTTGACCTCAACCCGGCCGGCGTTGGGATAAGCCGCGGGCAGTCCCTCCCGCTCCGCAACTCCACTCGACGCGCCAAATGGCCGGAGTACTTTGCCGGGGTCTCACTGGCATAACTATGAAGCGGAAACGGATCCGACCGTCCTCGGGTGCTTTCACCCTGATTGAGTTGCTGGTGGTGATCGCCATCATCGCCGTTCTGGCCGCCTTGCTTTTGCCCGCATTGGCCCGGTCCACAGAAATGGCGCGACGCATGCATTGCACCAACAACCTGCGCCAGATTGGTCTCGGAATCCGTCTGTACCAGGACGACAACAGCGAAAAGCCTCCGTTGTACCTGGTCAATCCCGGCCGCAACCCGGGATTCGGCGGCGGCAATACGAATTACCTCGAGTCGCCCAAGTATTTGGGCAGCACCAACGTGTTCATCTGCCGATCCGACCGCACGGGAGGGCGCATCCCCGTCAACCTAGGATGGGAGTACTACGGTCAGGTTGGCAGCTTTACGACGAGTTACGCGTATCACATGGGGGCGGTGCAGCAACTGACTCCGGACGGAAGGCGCTGGCTGCAGGACCAGATCCGACGTTGGCAGGGCCATTTCATTGTCGCGGCCTGCCCATGGCACCGGCACTTGTTCAGCGGATGGGTGGCTAAGACGGCTCCCGCCCGCTGGCGCAAAACCAACATCCGGGACCTGGCCCTGCGCCACGATGGTGCCGTCAACAGCTTCTTCTGGCCGGCCCACAACTGGGAGGAGGAGCCGTACACTCGCACCAGCCCGCCTTGAGACCAGCCGGACCGGAATCCGTTTTCAGAATCCGTCGAAGCTCCAAGGACCAAAGCTCAAGTTCCAAAGAAACTCCAAATTCCAAGACGCCCCCAGCAGGGCGCATCTCAGTTTTTGGGAAGTAGTGAGGGACGGTCTGGGGAACCATGTAGCGTCGGCTGTCCTCAGCCGCCCCTCCTGGCTGTCGAGCGTATTAGGCGACTCCACCCGCCCGGTCGGCTGAGGACAGCCGACGCTACATGCCTTCCGCTTCGGTCCTCCGTTCTCTGTCGTCTCTCCGCAGCTCCACCACCGGGCCAAAACTGGGAGCCGCGTGGTGTCCGCACCAGCGGCAATCGGCCATTGAAAATCGACGGCCAGGAAGAGTGTCATA
>CAYYSX010000518.1:0-2660 GCA_964474315.1 uncultured Verrucomicrobiota bacterium
CACCGCCGCCGCGATCGCTTCCCCCACTTTCGGCGAGGGGGGATACGGGTTCTCGTTCGTATTGAGCTTCACCCAGCCGGATTCCTGCGGCTGCTCGCCAGGGATGTACGCCGCGGTGCGCTCGACGGCGGGACGGAACAAGCTCATGGAATCGCATTCAAACCGGGTGAACGGACGGGGCACCGCGGGGGAACAACGGCGACGCGCGAATCATCAATGGCAGGCAGCGGCCGGCCGCCGACGCATGATGTACCGGATCGCGAGAGAAATGACACGCGGTGTGAAGCGGAGTTCAGTCGAATGGAACTCACGCCGCCTTTTGCATTCCTATGTTGTGGCCGGTCTCCGACCGAGCCGCTTCGGCCCGACCGCAGGTCTCCCCGAGCGTGGCGAAGCCGTCCCCCGCTCGGGGAGACCTGCGGTCCGCCTGCGTGTGCGGGTCAGGAGACGCCGCACACAACCGGGTCTGGATCGCAGAAAGCTCCGAAAGGAGCGACACATCGATAGGGGTAGGGAGACCGGGTTGACTCCGGCCCCCCTCCCTCCGAACCGGACGGGCGGGTCTCCCGCATCCGGCTCTCCGGTTGATGGTTCACCTTCGTGAGGATTGACAGGCCGAGGCATGGGCTGCGGTGAGACTGAACAGCCCCTGTGCGGCGAAGGAACGGTTCGGCCAACGCTGATGGTCACGGCCACGCCCGGAGCCACGTCGGCCATGACGTTTGCGCAAAATGCTTCTGAGCCGCATGCGGATCCAGCGGTCGAGATCCCGGAACACCGTGGCGTAGCTGCTGTGCTGGAAATAGACGAACCAGCCCCGCAGGGTCCGATTCACCTCATTCACCACGCACTTCAGCGACTTCCCCGCTGTCCGGGGAGTCTTCTCCCGGATGGCGTCCCGCAGCTTCTGGAGGCTCTTCTTCCGGGGCCAGTGTTTCTCCCCCCGGAACTCGTACCCCAGAAATGCAAAGCTCTCGACACGCGAATCCACGATCCGCGTCTTCGTCGGATGCAGCGTCAGGCCGTTCTCGCTCACCCACTGCTGGATCAGCTCAAGCGCCTGCTCCGCCTCCGCCGCCGAGCGGCACAGGACCACGAAGTCGTCCGCATACCGCACCATCGCCAGTCCCGACCGGGCCAGCAGGTGGTCCAGCGGATCCAGGTAGATGTTGCTCAACAGCGGACTCAGGACGGCTCCCTGCGGAGCTCCCGCCGCCGGCGTCCATGCCGTCGTTCCGTCCAGAATCCCAGCCTTCAGAAACGACTCGATCAGCGACAGCACGCGGCCGTCCGCGATCTTCGTTCTCAGGCGGTTCATCAGGCCGTCCTGCGGAATCGAGTCGAAGTACCCCTTCAGGTCGGCATCCACAACGTGGACGGAGCCGGCCTTCAGCAGTTCCACGACCCGCCGCAGCGCGTCTTTGCAACCCCGTTGTGGTCGGAATCCGTAGCTGTGTTCCGCAAAGTCGCGTTCGAAAATCGGCTCGATCACGTTCACCACCGCCGCCTGCACAATCCGGTCCCGAACCGTGGGAATGCCCAGCGGTCTGGTCTCGTTCGTGCCCGGCTTGGGAATGTGCACCCGTTTGATCGCCTGGGGTTGGAATGCGCCTGCCTTCAGAGCGTCCGACAGTTGCCAGATGTTTTCCGGCGCCTGTCGGCCAAACTCCGCGGTCGTCACATGATCCACCCCCGGCGCGCCGTTGTTCTTGGCGACCTGCTGATACGCCGCCAGCAGATTCCGTTCAGCGAACACCTTGTCAAACAGCCGAAACCATGTGTCTCCTTCCACCCCCTGAATGAGGGTCGTCAACATGCGGACGGTCCAGACGCACGGTTTCGCGATCGTCCACAGACGATCCGCGGCTCCGGCTTGTTGAGCCAGCGGCACTGACGCCGGTTGGTGTTCCGCAGGTCTGGTCATCACGCCTTCCATCTTCCTGGAACCCTTCGCTCCCCCGGAGTTGCCCGGCTTCCTCGCTACTATGGTTCCTCTGACTCCTGCCCGGTTCAGTCTCCCGGGCAGGTCTCTTTGCTTCATGGATCGAATCTTCCGATCGTTCCGGCTCCAACCACCCCCTGCCGCCCCAAACGTTTCCGAGTTTGCGTTTCACGTTCAGGTTCAACCACGAGACGGGATCGTCTCCCGCCCCATCACGAACGTCGTGACCACTGTGGCACGTCGGCTTCGCCATTGGCTAGCAGGCTCGCCGCGACAACAGGCCGAATCGAGTTCACTTGCGTTCCGGACCGACCGTTCGCCTTCCGATGCTCTCCACCCCGCCTCGCGGCGACGCAGTTTCGGTCGACTACAGGATCAAACTCAAACCTCCTGGCAAGGACTCACACCTCGCCGATTCGATACATTTGCAAACGCACTAGCCGGGCCGCTTGCGGCCCGTTCCCCGATCAAACGACGCGGCTCGCCAGCGAGCCGGCTAAATGGCGTCCTTCGGGTCAGACAGAGCCCGCAGGTACTTCGCCATGTCGGCTTCCAGTTGCGACAACTGCATCCAGGCCGCGGGCGGGACCGACATCCAGGCTGCCTGGAGTTTGCGTGACGTTCCTCCGTGCTGTTGGGCCACCAGAATCAGCCGCAGCAGCCGCGAATGGATGAAGTTGAGCACTTCGGAGAGGTCGGCCGCCTGTCCGAGGTTGAG
>CAYYSX010000519.1:0-2650 GCA_964474315.1 uncultured Verrucomicrobiota bacterium
CACCCCGTCCTCGGCCGCCCGGCCGAAGAAATAATCGGAGACCAGTCCCACCAGAAAAAAAGCCGTGCAAACGGCCAGCGTGGGAACGGTGTCGAGCCGGGTCGAACTCGCCAGTGCCAGGGCCGCAATCACCAACAGGGCGAACAACACCAACACGCCCGCCGGCACGAGCCGCCAATCCACTTGGGCCGGACCGTCGAAGGCCCGGTCCAAGGTGGTGAATTGCACCACAATGATCAGGGAGATCGTCGTGCAGATGGCCGTGGCCACCACCGCATCGGACACGAACTGTCGGCGCAGAAAGAAATTGCCAAACCCGGCCAGCGCATACGCCACCGCCACGCCACCCACGTAGATTCCCAACGATTTCAGGTCCGCCGAGCCATACGCATCGAACGCCATGCGGCTCGCCAGCAGGACCGCCACCATCAGCGTGTAGGCGAACAGCACCACCGCCACCGCCAGTCCCAGATATTTCCCCAGCAGGAACGCCATCCGCCCCACCGGTTTCGACAATACCACCAGGGCGGTTCCCTGGCGGATCTCCTGCGCCACGCTCGATGAAGCGCACAAGACTGACATCAGCAGGCCCGCCAGGAGCAGAACCGCCAGCGTCATGTCCTTCACCATGCGCGGATCATCGCCGAAGCCGAAGTACGGAACACAGGCCAGGAACACGATGAACACCGCCCCCGCCGTCATCAGCAGGAGGAAAAAGGGCTGTCGCACCAGTTCGCGAAAGGTGTTGCTGGCGATGAAGAAAACCTGGCGCATTCAGATGACTGTGTGGCGGTCAGCATACTGTTCACCCCCGCAGGGTCAACGGCTGGTTTCGGGGCGTTCGGAGTGCCGGAGCGCCGGCCTGCAACCCGCTGCAACGTCTCGGCTCACCACAGGGCTCCCGTTCATCCTCCCGCCCCTCGTGTTGCCACGCCGGCAAGTGGGTCGGCTGAAAGCCGCCAACGCTACCCGGCGGAACGCGCTGAAGTGGCGGCGCGGGTCGAGTCGCCAGGAGCGCGGACGGCTCGTCCGCGCGAACAACAGGGGCAAATCGCTTCGCGTGGGCGAGCCGTTCGCCCAGCGCCGGACTTCCGCTTCCAACGCGGCGTTCATCCAACGTCAGGCCGAGCGGTCGGTGCGGCGCAAGGAGCAGCGTGCCTTGGCTTTGAGCAGTTCGAGCGCGCGCCCCACGTTCAAGTAGTTGTCCAGTTCCTGTTCCTCCTCGTCGGTGAGCGTACTTTCGCCGATCTTGGCGGAGAGTTCGTTCACGCGCTCGATGTCCACTGAAGCCAACTTCAAGTCCAACAGCGCCCGGGCCGCTTCGGGCGCCAAGCTTCCGTTCTCGGGCTGGATGGTGCGATTCCAAATAGCCGCTTCGTTCTCTGCAATAACCGCGCTCACGTCGGATTGAGTACACCCAGCGCCGGACGAAATCAATCGGCCCATCGGATCCATAAAATGAAGAGACGAGCCAAGATCCGGCACCGGCGCTGGGAATGGCGTCGCGTAAACTTTTGGATCGGCTGTTCCGCAGGTTTTCAACCTGCCCGCGGACGGCAGGACGCGCTGACCTGGCGGCGCGAGTGGAGTTGCCCGAAGATGGTCTATCCCCTGGAGTTGTCCGGCGGGCGAGCCGCCCGCGCTCCTGCCGGTAAGCACCGATTCAAGAGGCGCCCCCCCTTCTCTCAGTCCGGGGCGCAATTGCTTGTGCGGTCCGAACGAACCGGTAGGATCGATCAAAGACTTATGAGAGTGCGAAAGCTGATCAACCGATTGATCGCTCGGACGGGCTATGCCATTGCTAAGATTCGCGATTGCCCTCATTTCACTGAAAGCCGGGTGTTCCGTTCCATGGTAAGTGATAACGCCGATCCAGCCACGATCTTCGATATCGGAGCCAATATCGGCCAGTCAGCGGCGGAGTTTGCGCGGGAATTTCCCCAATCCAGCATCTATGCGTGGGAGCCCTTTCAGGAAACGTTTGCGCACCTTTGTCAGCAGGTTAAGCCTTTTACGAATGTCCGCCCCTTGAAATTGGCCGCCGGCAATCGGATCGGTTTGCAGGACGTTCTTCGCGAAAGGGAGGCGGCATCTCAAGTCAATTCACTCGTCGAGGCGCGGCAAGCCTCATTGAAAAACCAGGGAGCGGCCGAGACCATCGAGATGATGACCGTGGATCGGTTTTGCCAACAAAACCACATCGAGAGTATTGATATTCTCAAAACCGACACGGAAGGCTATGATTTGGAAGTGCTCCAGGGCGCAACGGGTCTTCTGGAACGCGGTCGGGTCAGGGCCGTGGTCTGTGAAACAGGAATGGACAACGACGTGTGTCATACCCGCTTTTTTGAAGTCGCCGCTTTTTTGCGAACCTATCAGTTCGCCGCCGTCGGTTTTTACGACACAGACTATCAGTCGGACGGGAGATTTTCCCATACCAATTCTCTGTTTGTGAGCCGCCGGGGCGCTTCTCCGTTTCTGGACGGGTCCCGATTTACCGGGAGCTCGGCCTGAGGTAGGGCTGCCGCGCGGCGGTGGCCCCGCGTTCGCTGTGCAGCGTCGATCCTCCGGCGGTACGACCGGGAATGGGTGGGGGCGGCGCCGTCGCCAGTGAGGAGCCCATCCAGACGGGCGCATCTCAGTTTATTGC
>CAYYSX010000520.1:0-2645 GCA_964474315.1 uncultured Verrucomicrobiota bacterium
GGTTTTTGAGAACTGGTTGACTTTTCCCGACATGTTCCCGACTCTGGGCGCATGGCAGCGAAGAAACGCGCATCGTTCACGGTCAAAGCCGGGTCCGTGGAGCTGCCCGTTTACTTCCGTGAGTTGGTCAAGGGAGGCCGGCGTTACGAGGAGTGGACCCTGGTGTTTTTCGATGCCGGCGGGAAACGGTGCCGGAGGTTCTTCGCGGATCGGGAGAAGGCCCAGGCGGAGGCGGAGCGAATAGCGTCTGCGCTGTCCCGCGGGCAGGCCGAAGCCGTCGAGTTCACCGCCGCCGATGCCGAGAAGTACGGGCGAGCCATCCGCCTGCTGAAGCCCACGGGCGTCCCCTTGGTGGCTGCCGTCGAAGAGTACGTGGACGCACGCGGTAAGCTTCCCAACGGGGTAAGCCTTGGCCAGGCCGCGCAATCCGCAGCGGAGAAGCACCGTAGCGCTGATCCTCGCCCTGTCGGGAAAGTTGCCGACGAGCTGGCGAGGGATCGAGAAGCCGCCGGATGCTCAGAGGAGCACGTTCGCGACATCCGGAAACGTCTCGCCCCGTTCGCCAATGCGTTCAACTGCCCCATTGCGAGCGTCTCGCCGCCACTGGTGAGGGAGTACCTGGCCACCCTGCGAGGAACAGCAGGCAATCCGCTCAGCGGCCGGTCGAGGGACAACGCCCGCCGGATGATCGTTACCCTGTTCAACTTCGCCCGTCAGCAACGCTATGTCCCGCGGGAGCTGGCTGAGGAAATCGCGGAGATTCCGGCGCCCGTTGTGAAGCCCGCGGAAACCGGTGTCTTCACCCCTGCCCAGATCGCAACGATCCTGGAGGCTGCAGAAGGCCCTGAGCGCGCCCTGATCGCCATCGCCGCGTTCTGTGGCGTCCGCACAGCCGAGCTTCAACGTCTGTCGTGGGAGGATGTCCAGATGGCGGAGCGGGTGGTTATCATTCGGTCGGAGAAGGCCAAGACCGCCAGCCGCCGAACCATCGAAATGCCGCCGAACCTTGTCGAGTGGCTTCAGCCGTTCCGGGGTTCCGATGGAACCATCAGCCCGCATTCCCACGAACACGCTCTGGCTTGGGTGTTCATGAAGATCGCCCGCGGTGCCGGGGTGCAATGGGTGAAGAACGGGCTCCGTCACTCCTTTTGCAGCTACAGGCTCGCCGTCACCAAGAACGCTGCAACCGTCGCCCATGAGGCGGGAAACTCACCCGCCGTCGTGCATCGGCATTATTCCGCCCTGGTCACCGAAGCCCAGGGCCAAGCCTGGTTCGACATCCGCCCGGCCAAGCAAGAGAACGTCATCACCCTGCCCATGGAGGCCGCGGGCTGAACGATTTCGACTGTGGCCGAAATGCCGGGGCGGGCCGGTCGCAGTCATCCACAACAAGCCCAGCGGTGCTCGTACCACCGGCCCCGGCAAAAACCATTAGTCATCATGAAAGCTACGCTACCGTCAACCGCGGACTCCACCGCGATCACCACCACCTCACGCCGTTCCGCGCGCAATCCGGACGCAGGAATGACCGAAGCCGAGTTCAAACGCCGGTATCAGTGCGTCTGGATGGAGGTTCCCAATTGCGAGGACTTTTCAACCCGGTGCCCAGGTATCGCATTCCACGGAGGGCATTACTTCCGGGTCGAGTCCATTTCCGTGGAAGACACCTCACGCCCGTCGGGCTTAAGCAATCGGATCATTCCACAGGAGACCCCGCTGCGCCCGCTCGAAGTTCTGCGGATCTTGCATGACATCAACGCCAACTACTATGGCGATGATTCCGACACAGACTTTGATCGTATAGCCGAGATGTTCCGCTGGCTCGCCGCCAACCTCGTCGAGAAAGGCGGTGCCCAATGACCGCCGTGATGCCTCAACAGTCCGAGCCCGTGGGCGCTGTGGACGTGTTTTTCGAATCGGACGTTGGTTCCGATCTAATTCTTGGCGAAGATTCCAAAGGCCGCCTGTTCCGACAGAGAAACGACGAATGGGAGCCCGTGTCGGTTCGCAGGTGCCTAGAGCTTATTAACAGCCATTGTGACATTTGTGGCGGATACACTTCGGATTTGCCCGTCCTGTTCAAACATATCCTCCGAAACGGGGTTCCGAAGAGGTAATTCGTATGAATTCCACAATCCCCAAACGCCGCGGACGGCCGGCCAAGAATCTGGGTCCACCGACTTCGTTCCGGTTCTCGCTCCCGGTTGATCGCTGGCTTCGTTCCATCGCTAAACACGACGGGAGAACCATGAAGTCGATCATTCAGAATGCGCTTCTCAGGTATCGGAGAAGGATTTGACGAAATGCCACCACAGGGCGCCCGGCGAGGCTGGGCGCCCTTTTTGACCCGACGACTAATGCCACCACGGAAACCTAAGCCAATGAAACGCGGACGAAAACCCAAGGTGAACAAACGGACCAACCTTGCGACCATCGATGGAATTGATCTGTTGCCACTGGAAAAGAAGAAGGCTCTCTTTCAAGGCGATTTCTCCAAGCAGGCATTCGTGGCGCACCACCATTTAATCCATGTTGAGTGGTTTGCTAACAAATGTGACTCAGTGTTACCGGAAGGGCCGGAACGAGACGCAGCCCAATGTCATTAAGTTAAGAATCGAAGATTCCTGATCAAAAGTTGGTCCTTT
>CAYYSX010000521.1:0-2644 GCA_964474315.1 uncultured Verrucomicrobiota bacterium
TCCCAAGCGGATCCAGCCGCCGTGCCCCCAGCCGGAGACGAGGCACCGCTCGCGCTCGACTCCGCCGCGCGAATTGAGTTCACCGTCGTGGACGACGAAACCGGCGAAGCGCTGGCGGGAGTGCAAATCCGGGCGGCGGAATTCGTTGGCTCGTTGCCCACGGTGGATGTCGCAACGGATACCAGTGGTCGGTGTCGGGTCACTAAGCCCACGACCACCGGGAATTTTTATTTTCAGGTAACCGTCCGCCACCCGGGTTACGTTAGTCGGTGGATCCGATGGTCCCGGTACCAGCGGGACGCCCCCTCCGATATTCCGGCAGACTATGTCATTCGACTCCAACGAGGGATTCGCATCGGAGGCGTCGTGAATGACGCCACTGGGAGCCCCATTCCCGGAGCGACGGTCGAACTCGACGGCGACAGTTTCTGGATGGGTGCTCCGCCCCGAGACTGCGTCCTTTTGCATGACAATGGACGGGAGACCGTAACCACGGACGATCAAGGCCGTTGGAGCTTTACTGGCCTCCCCCCTGAGTTGTCGCGCTTCTTATTTAGGTTCCGCTCCCTTGAGTTCATCGAGGCGAAGTTCATCACTGACACCAGCGATCGCACACGCTTCGACATCGAAGCCGCTCACCTCTCCAGCGCGGAGTTATTGGCGGAGACCGCGGTGGTGACGTTGGAGACGGGGCGGCGTCTGGCAGGGCGCATAACGGACACTCAAGGCAACCCAATCGGCGGAGCACAGATCGTCCAGAACCGCCTGTGGGGTGACGCCTTTCGCCGGGCGGTTTCCGACGACGACGGCACGTTCGAATTCCGCAATCTCAGTGACGGGCCACAGACTCTGGTGGTGCAAGCACCCGGTTTTGCCGCCACGAGTGTCGCCGTCCAAGTTCCCACGCCCTCCGATCTGCGGGTCGAAATGCGGCCCGGGCAAATCGTACGCGGTCGGATCGTTGACCAGGACCAGCAGGGAGTGGCCCAGGCGCAGGTCGAACTGACGGCGGGTCCGGGTTATCGCCAGGAGTCCCGCCCGGAGTTTCAGATGGAATTCAAGACGGATTCCGAAGGCCGCTTTACCTGGGATCAAGCCCCTGGCAACAGCCTGCCGGTGACCATCTCCAAAACCGGCTATTCCGCCCGGGAAGCATCGCTGACCACGGACGGCGCCGAGACCTTGGTGGTACTCGAGAAAGCCGACCAACCCCCACCCATGCGAGTGGTGGGGCGGGTGGTGGACGATGAAACTGGGGCTTTGATCGAACGTTTCCGCGTCGTGGTGGGAGACCATGGATATGGAAATGAGGTCATCAAGTCAGGCGAGGACGGAATCTTTTCCCTGACCTTGTATGACGCAGAAACCTCGATCGAAGTCCGCGCGGCCGGTTACCAACCCTCTCGTCAGGAAGTGCCACCGGGTGGTGCGACGGAGCATTCGATGGAGTTCCGGCTCGTGGCGGCCGCCGGTTGGACGGGATTTGTGATGCTCCCCGACGGCCGGCCCGCGAGTGACGCCGAGGTCGCCCTGATCACCGACAACAAACGACCAACCCTCGAACGACGTCGATTCACCAATCGGGAATTTGCTAATGTGACTTTGACCGACGCGGACGGTGTCTTTCATTTCGAGTCGGAACTGCCCGACATTGAGGGCGGCCGAAGGTTGGTGGCGGTCCACGACACGGGGTACGCCGAGCACGACGCGGACACTTGGTCTCCGGGAGCGATCCTTCGACTACAACCCTGGGGACGCGTGCAGGGAATGGTTCAGGGGCGGTCAGCGTATCCGGCTCAACTGAAGGTCTATCTAGAAGCCCGTTCCTGGAACCCTTGGCTGTTCAGCCACAGCCCATTTTCGACGGTGTCGGGTGAACGAGGTGAGTTTGTCTTCGATGACATCCCTCCTGGTTATTATAGCATTGGGCTGGTACCTGAAAGAGCCAGCTCCATCGACAAGCGTGTCACTTTGCAGGTGACGCCAGGAACGACGTCGCGGGTCGAAGTTAGCGACGAAGGTTTGACACTTGCCGGCCAACTGGTGGCATCCGATCTGCCTGCCGACTTTGACTTCACGCATTCGAGAGGGGTGTTGGGGCGAAGGCAGTCGCGTCCCGTGGACCTTCCGCGGGTTCGTCCGCAAGATTTTTCCAACCGCGAGGCGTACGAGCAGGCCTCCCGGGAACAGACGCCGAAGCGAATCGCCTATTGGCAATCGGCCGAAGGAATCTCGGCGTGGATGGAAGAGCGGAAGTATACACTGGTTTTGCATGCCGACGGAACTTTTGTCGTCCGAGCGGTTCCTCCTGGTGACTATGACCTGCAAGTGATGGCGACGTCTGTGCCACCAGGTCAACCCAACGTCGGTGCCCACATTAAGTCGCCAATCTGGATGCCGCTCACGTCGCTGGAACCGGTGCGAATCGAGCCGACAGGGGGATCCGCCCCTGGTGAACCGGTCGATGTCGGACCGGTTGCGCTGGGGAAACGATTCTAACAAAGCGACTTCGCGGTTCGGGGCCACGCTATAAGTAAGGACCGGACCCTTGAGGGTACTTTATGGTCGCTGCTCCCGTCGTCCGAGCCATCCTGACTGCCTTGACTCCACACGGTGAAGCGGGCTGAAGCCCGTGGTCTGGTGC
>CAYYSX010000522.1:0-2638 GCA_964474315.1 uncultured Verrucomicrobiota bacterium
CAGACCCGCAAAACCATAACTTACCGTCCGGTCCGAATTTTGGGGTCCACTTCAGGAGTGCGCGGGGGCGCGAAGCAGTGAGTGTGGGAGAAGAATGGTGTGGAAAATTGGGGGTTAAAGGGTGGCGTATAAGGCGCGGAGGCGGCGCACGGCGGGGATCCAGAGCAGTCCGGAGAGTGTGCCGGCGGGGACAGACCCTTTTGACGGTTTTGTAATCCGCGTGTGTCATGAAGCGCAACGTAAAGACAATCTGCCGGTCGAAATGCATGGCCGCCACGAGCCGAAACTCGTTTCCGCACCCACTAAACACGATCACCTGCCGTCTGCTCTTCACCTTTACGCCATCCGCGCTCGGATAGGTTCGCCGCACCTCGGCCAGACTCTGCCATCGCGCCGATCGCACGCAGTCAGCCCGCTTCAAGAATTGGGCGTTGCGGTTAGCCGCTTGAATCAGGACCGCGGCTGAAATACCCTTTTCCCCATGAGCACGCTGGCCGAAGTTGAAAACGCCGTCCTGAAGTTCACTCCCGAAGAGCAGGAGCAGTTGCGAGACTGGTTGGAGAACCTGATGGAGGATCGACTGGAATTGACCGATGAGTTCAAAGCCGAGATCGAGGCGGGCAAAGCAGACATCGCCGCCGGCCGCGTTCGTGTTCGCCGCCCGTGAGCTCCGGCGCGGCCACTCAGATTGCCTCTCGTAAGTTTGACGAAAGGTTCTTTGCGCTTCCCGCTGGGATGCAGACCCGGCTGCAGGCTCGCATCGATTTGCTTGGAGTTCGCCTGGCCATCTATCCACATTTCCGAATGCAAGGTGCTGATACCTTTCGGCTGCGCATTGGGGATTACCGAATCATTTACCAGTTCGATATTCCGCGAAACGAACTTTACTTGGTTACGCTTGGCCACAGACGAGACATTTACAAGCAAGGAAAAAGGGACGGACCTTCTATTGCGGACCTACGCTGACGACGCCGATCACGACGCCGGGCGTGGTTTGCGGCCCCGGACGGCTTCCGCTAGGAGCGGGGCGCGCCGGCGCAGACCATCGCCGTGCGGCAGCCGGAACCGTTCCTGGTGCTCTATCAATCGTTGCGTAAGTGCATGCATGTAGCGTGCGGTGTCCCCACGACAACGGGATCAAAGATAGATTCGAATATCCCGCCCGTTTGTAGCCCGTCATCGTCATGGCGAACGTGGCTGGCTGCGTGAGTCATGCCAATCGCCCCTTCGAGCGCGCACAGCGCACACAGGCCCTTGGGCCAGTACACCGGCAAAGGTGTCCCGCATTCCGCGCAATGATGAGTGTCTGGCATACTCGTCGCCGCACCGAACGGCCCACTCTGCCTGATACAGGACTAAAAACAGTCGAAAGTTCCGAAGAAAATCCGGCCCGTCCGAATCAGTCACGCGCCTGACCCAACACCGCGCGGAAATGGCGGAGTTCCTCCTCGATCTCTTCCGGGCGAGTGACCGTCTGGGCGATTTCCTCTCGCAACAGTTCGCGATAGCGATGTCGCATCCGCTGCAGGGACGATTTGACGGCGGCCTCCGTCATTCCGAGGTCGTCCCCGAGTTGAGCATAAGACGGCCCGCCCGGCTCGTGCGGCTGATAATTCTGCAGTCGCTCGAACAACGCCGATTGCCCACGCCCGGCGAACTCCCCGCGCAACCGGTCCTGCGCCGTCTGGAGGATGGCCTGCGCCCACCGGCGCTCAAAGACCTGGTCCGGCGTCAGTCCATCCACCGGTTCGAGGAGGTAACCCTCCTCACCGGCCGGCGCGTCGAGCGAAACGAACACCCGATTCCCGCCGCGCTTTTGCGTTCCGGCCCTGCGGCGCTGCTCGGACAGGAAGTTCTTGAGGTAGGCGAGCAGGAAGGATCGAAACTTGCCCTCCTGATGGCGGAGTTGTCGCAGGTAATCCCTGGCCAGCAACCGCGCGAAGAACTCCTGAGTCAGGTCTTGCGCCTCCGTCTGGTCGCAGCCATCGCGTCGAATGTAGGCGTAGAGTGGCGGCCAATACGTGCGGCATAATTTCTCCAATGCGCCGGCCGCTTCGGTGGAGTCGCTCTCCTTGGCGGCCAGCACGACGCTCCAGTGCGTCGTCGCGAACCACTGGGGCGCAGAGCGGTCACCGGATCCATCCTCGCTTGGGCTCGGTGCCATGTGAGAGAGCATGCCGCCGTTACGTTCTTCGCTGCGAGCCCGACTTTCGCATGGGTATCAATCGTTGCGAACGGACCTTCACACGACTTGATGCTGGCACGCCGGTGGTGCGGTGAGGACACCGCACGCTACACGCACGTACTTTCGCAACGATGGATAGTGGAAAACGGAGTGCTGGCGAATAGAGGGGCAGCCACTGGGGTCACCCGTGAAAGTGTCAGGTCAGCTATCGTGCAAGGCATCCGCCCGGCAATCTTTTGTTGCATATGCAACAAAAGATTGCCGGGTCTTTTTGAGCCTGGATTCGGCAGTTGAAACCGCGAACGATGCGAAACACGCGAACAGAAAACGAGTTGGGCAAAATCGAGTGTTCCCCTGGTGGGGGAAGCGATGGGAGGGGCTGAATGGGGCAGTCCTGCTTTGTTTTCGCGTGGTTCGCGCCTTTCGCGGTTCATCCCTACTGCGGTTTCTAGG
>CAYYSX010000523.1:0-2637 GCA_964474315.1 uncultured Verrucomicrobiota bacterium
TCCGGGTCATGGGCTTCTCGCACCAGATGTCCTTGCCCGCCTTGGCGGCGGCCACAGCCGTGATCGCATGCCAGTGCGGCGGGGTGGGAATTTGGACGATATCAATATCCTTCCGAGCCAGCATCTCGCGAAAGTCGCGGTATCCCTGACAATCCGGTCCGCCCGCCTTCACCGCCTCGGCCAGGTGATTCGCGTCCACGTCGCACACCGCGAGCAGTTTGCAGTCGGTGTTGATGGACTTCACGTGGCCCATACCCATGCCCCCGGTGCCGATCACTGCGCGGGTCAGCACCTCGCTGGGTGGGGTGAAGCCCGGCCCGCCCAGCACGTGCCGGGGAACGAGGCTGGCGGTCGCCATCGCGGCGACCGACGTTTTCACGAAGGCGCGGCGAGTGAAGGGATGGCGGGTGTTCATGGTAGAATGACCGGAAGGCCGCTCCGTCGGACGTCTCGTCCGGAAGCTGAAATTCAGGGGAAGCGTGAGGAATTTCGGAGGCCCTCGGCGCGCTGTAGCGTCGCCTGTCCGCAGACGACGGTCGCCTCAGGAGAGACGACCCTACATCCGAAACCGTCCAGCCCGTGAATGTCGCGTGTATCCTGAAGTTATCAGTGACTTGCTCTGCTTAGGGACCGCGCCCGCCCTCGGGCACTGCGCTTCCGCTTGGGGAGCACGCCCGCCCCGGGCGCTGCCGTCGGGACGATGGAACTGAGGATCAACCGGATCGCTTCACGATCGGCCCCGCCAACGGCTTTTGGCGCCCCCGCCAAACGTGGCTTCCTGACGTGTCCCGAACTCCAGTCGCTTCTAAAGCATCGACTACTTCAGGATGAACCCGTGAATGTGCGGTATATAGAACGCAAATTGTCAGAGTGTCTCCTATGCCGTACACCAACCACATGCCGACCCCCATCTCCCTCCCGCTGCCCGCGGCGCATTTCCACTGCCGACATGGCCGCCCGCCTGTTCGTCAGCCGGGGGACCCTCTGGCGACTGGAGCGCGGGGATCCTACCGTCGCCCTGGGCACCCTGGCCACCGCCGCCTTCATCCTCCGACTCCACAACCGTCTGGCCCAGCTCGCCGCCCCGGTGACCGATGCCATCGCCCTGAGCCTGGATGAACAGCGTCTGCCCAAACGTATCCACCGCGCCAAACGATGAGTGTCGAGGTTCACACTTCATGTATCCCGCTGGCGTGAAACCGGTCGGAAACTCCCCCTGCGCGCCTCTACCCTCGATGCGTATGCCTCCGCTTTCGAACATCCGCTTCGGGACGAAGCCCGGTCACTCCTGTGAATGCCTGAGTCGTCGGAGTGCCTCTCAAACGCGGCCCCGCGCGCCGTCAGCACACGGGTGCAGGCCCCTGCGTCCCGGTGTCGGGCAATAGATGCCCCTGTCCCTTTCGGCTGCCTTTTTTTACCTAACCGCGGCAGGAACGACTGGAACGCAAGGCCGCACTGCCGGCCTTGGAACAAACCCATCGGAATGCTGGAATGGCCCCGACCGGAGGCCCAAAGGTCATCCTCGGTGCTTGGTCAGGCGAATGCCGCCGGATTCTCCAGGTCGAAGTCGTTGAGGGCTGGATCAAACGGCTCGACGCCTGAAGCGGCAAACTCGCGGGCCAAAGTGGTCTTTCTCGACTGCCGCGGCCCAAGGAGAGTGACCACCGGATGGACCATGAACTGGTCACGAATCCGTGCAAGAAACCCGCCTCGTTCCATCGGACTGGGAGGTTCTATGAAAATCCGGCAGCTATAACCGAATTTTCATAAACTTACCGATATGCTTGCAGGGACAGCACATCTCTCGGTGCGTCAACCGCTCAATCAATGCCCTGTTCCCTGCCAGCCCTGCGGAAATAGGAGCCACCCACTGCTCACTGCCGCCGTTCCATGTCCTCAAGGAACTCTGACCCGGGGCTGACGCCGGAGACATGGAGGTGGTCTCGAGCGCGTGTACAGGCGACATAGAGAAGGTGACGTTCGGTGTCATAGACTTCTTGTAGGTCTGCGTCGTCCCCAACGGTCTGAATACGTTGCTGGAGCGGCAGGATCTCATCATCGCAGGCCATCACCGCAACGAGACGAAACTCGAGGCCCTTGGCGAGGTGCATGGTACTGATCGAGACGTGGCCGGTGGCCGTTTCCACATGCTCATCGAGAATTCGATGGGGAAGCCTCGCCCGCTCCACCGCCGCTCTGGCTCGATCGAGTTGCTCCTCGGATCGAACAAAGATTCCGATTTCATGCGGCAAGACTCCACCCCGAGCCTGATCGGCGAGCCAGGCTCCGACTGCGGCGACTTCTGATTCCTCGGCCGGAAATCGTTGAATTATGGGAGGCGGACCATTGAAGAGCGAAACGGTATCGCGACGTTTCTGGGAGTTGCCATCGACATCCGAGACCTCCGGCCCCAGAAGTCGATCAGCCTGCAGCCGGATCTGATGCGACGTCCGATAGTTGACTCGCAGCGTTCGGGAACGACCGCGGAGGTCCACGCCTAGCGATTTCCAAGAGAAAGGCGGTTGGAAGATTCTCTGCCCAAGATCGCCGGCAAAGAAAAGTCCGTTCGGACGCTCCGCGCCCCAGGGCTGCTTCATCTGGGAAGGGAGGAGACTGGCAGGGTGGGAGGTGGTGAGA
>CAYYSX010000524.1:0-2632 GCA_964474315.1 uncultured Verrucomicrobiota bacterium
CGAATTTCAGTCCCAATGCCGCCGCCCGCGTGGGCCGGCTGCTGGCGCGGCGCGGCGACTGGGACGAGCAACAGGTCATTCCCTTCGACGTGGCGACCGCCGCGACCCGGCATGCCGGGCTGCCCAATTTTTCCGGCCTCGCCTGGTGGGTGAATCGCCGGGCGGACGGCTCGCGGGTGCTCGCGCAAGCGCCCGACGACGCGTTTTGGGGCCTGGGCGCCGGCGGGCAGCTTTTATTCGTCGCGCCCAGCCTCGATCTGATCGTGGTGCGCAACGGCAGCGGCCTGCCCGCCGGGGTCGATGTCCTGCGCATGATGGAGAAACTGGTGGTCAATCCCGTGCTCGATGCGCTCGCCCGCGACACCGCTCCGCCCTACCCGCCCAGCCGGTTCGTCTCCGGCATCAAATGGGCGCCGGCCGACACCATCCTGCGCCTGGCTCCGGGCAGTGACAACTGGCCCACAACCTGGGGCGATGATGATGCGCTCTACACCACCTACGGTGATGGCAACGGCTTCGCCCCTTTTACGGAGGAAAAACTCAGTCTCGGCCTGGCGCGCATCACGGGCGATCCGCCGGACCTTGCTCCCGCCAATCTCCGCTCGCCCACCGGCGAACAACACGGCGACGGACGCAACGGACGCAAAGCCAGCGGCCTGCTCATGGTGGACGGCGTGCTCTACCTGTTCGCGCGCAACGCCGGCAACTCACAGCTCGCGTGGTCGGAGGATCGCGGCGTCACCTGGCGCTGGAGCGACTGGAAATTCGAGGAGAGCTTTGGCTGCCCCGCCTTTGTGAACTTCGGCAAAAACTACGCGGGCGCCCGCGACGACTTCGTTTACCTCGTTTCCACCGATGCCGGGACCGCCTACCAGCGCGCCGACCGGCTCGTGCTGGCGCGGGCGCCAAAGGACAAACTGCGCGACCGTTCCGCCTACGAATTCTTTGTGCGGCGCGACGAGCAAGACGGCGCCGGGTGGAGCCGCAACATCGCGGACCGCGGCGGCATTTTCGAAAACAAAGGCGCGGTGTATCGTTCGCACATCACTTTCAATCCCGGGTTGAAGCGCTATCTGCTCACCACCATCGGGCGCGGCACGGACACCCGCTACGCCGGCGGCTTCGGCGTTTATGACGCCCCCGAGCCCTGGGGACCGTGGACGACCGTCTTCTTCACCGACACCTGGGACGTTGGCCCCGGCGAATCGAATCATTTCCCCGCCAAATGGCTCGATGCCGACGGTCGCGGCGGCTGGCTGCTTTTCTCCGGCGACGATGCCTTTTCGCTGCGCCGCGCGGAATTCCTCCCGGCCGAAGGCTGTCAACGAGCAGATAAAATTGATCACTAATGGGTGTGTAATACCATTTCTCTTTCAAAGGTATAATAACTAGGGCTGGAGCCAAGAGAAGCAGGTGAGGCTGCGCAGGCGTGGCTGGTCTGCGGCGAGTTCTTCAAGCCGGGTTTTTAGCCGAACTTCGACGTCGTCAAGGGTGGCGAAGAACTGGTTGGCGAAGCCCTTTTCGCGAACTTCATCCCAAACATGCTCCGCAGGATTGCACTCCGGGCAGTAGGGTGGCAGGTGCCACAGACGCAGCCGCTCCGGCACCGGCAACGCCCGAGCTTTATGCCAGCCGGCACCGTCGAGCACGAGCAGGATGGGTTCGTCGGGCCAGGCGTGCAGCAGGTCCAGCAAGAACAGCGACATGGCGGCGGTGTTGCACTTCGGCGACAGCCGATGGCGCAGTTCTCCCCGCGCCGGAGCTACGGCGGCAAAGGCATACAGGGATTCGCGCACCACCTGCCGAGGGGTTCGCGGCCGGATCGGGGCTGGGGCCCAGCAGTCGGCCAAGTTGCTGATGCGTCCGAACCGGCCTTCGTCCATAAAGGCGACCAGCGGGCACCGGCCCAAGCGGACGCGCTCGGCGGCTACTTGCGCCGCGAAGTTTTTTTAAAGGCCGCTTCGGCCAAAGGATCTTTCTTCGGATGGCTCGGACGTGGGGCCACCTTGCGCCAGCCCGCTTTGGCCAGCAGCCGGTAAACACTGGCCACGGCCACCTTGTGCCCCACCAGCCTCTCGTAATCGCGCTTGAACACATTGGCCACGATCACCCGGCCCTGCGCCGCATCCTGGGCGTGCGCCGCCAGCAAGGCGCCAGCCTGTGCCTCGCTGAGCAGGGCATGGCGGCGACCACCGCGGCCGGGCCGCCCCACCAGACAAGCCTCGCCTTCGCGCATAAAGCGTGAATGGAGCACCCGCACGGTGTGCAGGCTCAACCCGGTCAGCTCGGCGATCTTCGCCGGGGGTAACGCATCGGAAGCTCGCATCAAAACGGCCTGAATCCGTCGCTGCTCCGCCACATCCCGGGCCTGCCGAAGCAAAGTGCGCATTCGCTGGGCTGTCCCAGCGGGAAAATCCTTGGGAGGTCGCATGCTCAAGTCTCCGATCGGGCGGTCCCAAACACGAGGTTATTATACCTTTGAAAGAGAAATGGTATGAGGCGTTCGCGTGCGGCAGACGCGGCGGATTGAGGACAATCCGCCCTACCCGAATACCCTTTCCCGACACCCGCTTAAATTTCCTCCGGCTTTGCGCTCGGTGGCCTGCCGAGGCACTCGTAACCTCGTCACCGA
>CAYYSX010000525.1:0-2621 GCA_964474315.1 uncultured Verrucomicrobiota bacterium
GCGGCTCGAGCCAGTGGACCTGCAGGAGCTGGTTGAAGAACTGTCCGGCCCGTTGGTTCAGATCGCGGAACTGCCCGCCTTCATCCTCCTCCAACTGAATTTCCGGATGCCGTGTCAGCACCTCGCGAATGAGCAAACGGGCCTCGTCGAACGGCACCTGCCCGCCTTCATCGGCCGCCTCCACCAACCGCTCGGCGCAATCCACATAGACGGCGGCCGTGGGGCGGCTGAGCGGACGGAAGAAACCGGCCCCGAACAGCGGCGCGAGGCGTTGGCCCAGGCTGGAAGGGACGTCGGTCACGGATGGGGCTTCAGCACAGTCCGCCATGTCGGCGTTGAGGACGGAAGTCAGCGTCAAAGCACTTCACCCAAGTTCCTGGGAAACAGCTCAAAAACCTTCGCAGCATGTCACGGTCTTCCGCAAAAACCGTCATCCAAACCGACCAAAATCCAGTGCTCAAGGCCATATCCACAATTATTGCACGCATCTGCTCGCTGGGCTGTGATTCAAGATAGGACCGAGCGCGCGCAGCCTTGTCCCAAGCATCCTTTCTTTTGGACCAACGCCGGTCGTTCTTGGTCAGGAGGGGATGTCCCGGTTCCCGTTCCAGGCCCAATAGTTCCAGCGTCGCCGTTGCTTTGGTACCCAGAAGGGGATCAAGCCTGACGGATGGTTTGGGCGCCCGGTCTCGTTCGTAGGTGAAGGCCGAGAACGTGTTGTCCCGATCTGGCCAAAGATAGTCGTTTAACGCCACGGCTTGTTTGCCCTTGGTGCTGTTACAGAACACACAACTCAGTAATAAATTGGTCCAGTCACGTTCCAGGTCCGGTTGAAGGCTCTTGGGCTGAACATGCTCAACGTCCGGCCCTTCGTTGCAGGGTAGCTCACAGTAAGAGCAATAGTCGCCCAAGCGTTCCATCAAAGGTGTTCGCGCCTCGGAGTAATGGTTGAACACCATCGGATTTCCCTCCGCGACAGGAATCGGTCCGCGGTCAACTGGTCTCATGAGGCAATCGGGGTATCCATCCCGGAAGCCAGCCGCTCCATCTTGAGCAATGCTTGAAATGCGGGGTCATCACTGAAAGGACGCGAAAGTTCGTCCAGTTCATGGCGCAGGCGTTCTTTCTCTTCCGTGGACGTGCCGTTGGATTTTTGCAAAAGCGCGTAATACCTCTTGGCCGCACGTTCCATATCGAGATACCGCTGTGATTGCTGCGGTAGTTCCACCCCCTGTTTCTGCTCAGCAATGTCTTCGATACTCTTGCTTTCTAGCGGGAGGGGAGCGGCTGTAGCGATATCCCAGAGCAGCGTGTCAGCCTGTTCATAAAGCGACTGAATGATGAAGGGCGAGTGACTGGTCGCGACGAACTGGATTTGGGGAAAGGCCTTCAGCAACAAAGGCACGACCTGCCGCTGCCACTTCGGATGCAGATGCAAGTCCACCTCATCGATCAGAATGATCCCCGGAGTTTTGGCGGCGGCCTGATCCTCAAACTGGGGATTGAGCACCGCTGACCGGAAAGCAATATCGGCCACCATGCCCAGCAGGTTGCGGTATCCGTCGCTTAGGAGATGAAACGGAATCGTCTGCGGGGCGCCACCGATCGTGGCGGACAAACAAAGCTCCTCCCAGTCAAAGTCCCACCACAACTTCTCGGCTCCGGGGATCATCACGGTTACCGCGGCACGAACAGCCTCCAGGACGCCCCGGCGTTCCTGCTTTTGGAGAGCCGCCCGCTCATTGGCTTCAAACCAACGGAATAAAGTCTTCTGGTCGGAGGCCGGGTTGAGGCATTCAATATAACCGCGGAAGCGTGAGCCGGGCCCCCATGGTTCCTTCTTGGTATCTTTCAGTACCCGCCACAGCCGCCCAGTGCCGTAATATCCCAAGACGGGGAGAGTCGCCTCAGATGCTTTCGCGGAATCGGTCACCTGCTTCGCCAAGTTCTGAGCATGCCCCTTGATAGACCAGGGCTGTGTTGGAGTCGTTCGGTTGGCTGCTCCCCCGCCCCGAGTTCGGGTCCACTTCCAAACAAAAGGTTCAAGGGAGATTGGCCTGCCTGCTTCGGTTACGTGATCATGCCGCTCAGTGTATCGCCATTCGGCCTCCACCTTGGCATCTCCCGCCGTCTCCCGGTTGGCCGTCTGGCCCACGAGAAGATCGATCCTTCGGACGTCGTCTTCATCGATGTTCCGGGCGCGAACGTTATTGGCACGAATCCCGAGAAGAAACGAACCTGCCGCCACCGCCAGCGCATCCAACAGGGCCGTTTTGCCGCTGCCGTTGTCGCCGATCAGCAAATTGAACTTCTTCGCCAGCCGAAGTTCGTACTTCTCGAAGCAACGAAAATTTTCGAGGCGAAGAACGTCGATGCGCATGGGAGGAAGGTTAGCGCGCCGTCAGGCCGGGAAGAAGGTGGAAGATGCACCTGCGCTTGCTCGCGGGGTGGTCGATTGGCATCGAGGGGATCCAGGAATAGGCGTACCGGCCTGGCCAGACGTCCGAGGACCATGAGCCCAGGTTCCGTTTCCGGCGGATGTCGCCGGCAAGCGGGCGCACGGCGGAACGTTGGCCAGCCGGCGCGAGGAAATCAAAGCGGGAACCAGTGTCGGGAACTTT
>CAYYSX010000526.1:0-2617 GCA_964474315.1 uncultured Verrucomicrobiota bacterium
GCCCGGTTTGTGTGGTGTTTGTTCCCGAAGGGTAGGAGATGAAGGGCCGCCCGATGCCTGGCGGATTTCTTTTCCTAGTGCTTCGTCCACGATGACGGCATAGCGTCGCTTCGCGATTTCTGCCTTCCACGTCCTGGCCTGAGAAGACGACCATTTCCTCGGTTACGATGTGTTGTCCGCCGCCCCCTTTGTCCTGCTTCTCCTCGTTCCTTCGAGAAACAAGAGTCCTTCTAGCCACCGCGCGTGAGGAGGACTTCTTCCTCGTAGGTTGCGAAGACCTTTTCTGTCGTTTGGCTCATATCGGTTAATGTTCCCGCTTCTCCTCCAATGCGGACAATGCAGCGAGCATTCTTGCAAGACTCGGGCACTTTGAGCACGCGACATCCAATTCCCAACGCCACTTTATAAATTCGGCGAGGGTCGAATTGTATGCTCCGCCCTGACGCAGATTGCCTCCAGAGTCCCGTCGAACAATGGCTTCACGGAGATCACGCCGTGGACTTAATTCAGCCAACTTGAGCAATTCCGCCTTCGGATCAGACAATGTTTCCGGCGCGGCGAAATCCCGCGTTCTAAGAATTCCAAGGAATCTTCCAAGTTCCCGATCGCTGGCAAGCAACCAAGCCTCCACCTCTCGCACCGCCACCCGCAACAGGAAATCCGGGTGTTTCGGAGGACTGAGCCACTCTTGAAGAAGTGCGGAAGCACAGGGACACCTATCCAAATCCGTGAGCAATAGGACCGGGCATCTCGTAGCCAGGTTATTGAATGACGGGCAATTTTTCTTCAGATAGCCGAAGCCTCCCTGCTTGAAGACCGGACCTACCGCGTATTCAATCGAGCGCTCCCGTAAAACGCGTCGCAGCATCCACTCGCTCAAGTCGTCCTCGACGGCCAGATAAATGGGAATGGGCGCCTTCAATCGAAAAATGCGAGTTGAGAGACGGATTCGGGTGCGGTCATCGGCAGCACGGCGTCCGCCATCGACATGCCTTCCTCCAGCAGCAACCGGATACTTTCTTTTGCCGAGGCCAGCTCCACTTCGGTTCCCTCGCTGCCGTGTGGCTTGAGGAGGGCAACCTCCTCGGCGAGGATTCCACGGTCGCTGAACAACTCGGTACTATGTGAGGATAGCAATACCTGACGTCTCTTGGATCGCTGCAGTCTCCAGATGAGTTCGGGCAGTTTTGCCACGATGGATGTATGCAAAGAAAGTTCCGGTTCCTCCAACAAAAGGAGGCTGTCCCCATCCAACAAAGTCCACAGCAGCCCGATCAAACGCAGGGTGCCGTCCGAAAACTGATCCTCCCTCTGGCGGCCCGCGTTGGGACGCCAGTGCTGATAAACCGCCTCCAGATGCGGAAGGCCCTTTTCGTCCCTGACATCCCGAAGCTCCTGAAGTTCAGGCACCGCGAGGCGTAGCGCGGTTTCAATCTTTTTGAGCCGGGAGCGACGGGTCTTCTCTGGTGTCTCCATCAAACGATCAAGGAACTTGATGCCGAAAGGGTCTTCTCCTGTCGCGTCACGATTCGCGAGCTGCGGAAACTTCAGAAGCTGGGGCACCAAATGAAGATACAGTATCTTCTGAAAAACCTCGGCTAGCGGACGAAATTCCCGGTTGGCGGTAATTTGCTCAAGGTGTGTTTCCGTCAATCGCAAATCGTCGGATTTATCCGCCTTATCCGGACGATTGAGAATCAATTCGCTATTCTTCCAGACCTTCTCGTGCAGCAGCAGAACTCTTCGCATGCCACGGGTTTCCTGCTTCAGCCCAATTCCGTATCGCCAGACCGTCACATTCTCTCCCTGTCCGGCCTTCAGCTCTACTTCGATCTCGACGTTGGGGTCGCGGCGGGCGGCAAGGCAGCGCAACTTGGTGAGACCACCCCGAAGGGCAACTGCTTCCTGCAATCCACCGCCGATTTTTGCGATATCGCGGAGAAACCGGAATGCGTCCAGCAAGTTGGATTTTCCGCTCGCATTGGGCCCGGTGATGAAAAGCCGCTCCCGGAGTTTCAGATCCACTCGCGTGAAGTTCCGCCAGTTCTTAAGTTGTAGCCGAGTGAATTGCATGTGATTACGGTGTCGATCTTGAGGGAGCCAATCAAACGCGGATTTTTCCTGTCACGGCGACGGTGATGAGGCCGATGCGGTATTCCTGCAAACGCACCACCAACGTTTTCGCTTTGCCCACCAGCGCAGCCGGCTTCGCTGTCTCCGCTTCGAGATACGAAACGATGGGGTTTGTTCGGGTACGGGGGAAAGCCAAACGCAATGTCGGCAATTTCACTCCTCAAACAGATTCTTGATGTGCCGGGAAATGACCGCTTTGTCCCGTTGTCGCGCGGCGCCGTTCCCGCCCGCAGGGCGGCCTTTAGCAGTGCAGTGTCGAAGAACTCACGCCCGACCTCGCCCCGGTCGCGCCCCGTGGATGATCGACGCTGCACTGCGAACTGCCGCGTTCTCTCGCTCCGCGTGGTACGCGGGGCCGCCGCCGCGCCGCCGCGCCGCAGCCCTACCTCAGGCCGAGGTCCCGGTCCGTCGGGACCCGTCCAAAAACTGAGATGCTCCCGCTCGGCAGGCCCGGAAGCGAAAAAGATTGTAAGCAACACGAGTC
>CAYYSX010000527.1:0-2607 GCA_964474315.1 uncultured Verrucomicrobiota bacterium
TGAGTTTGTCCTTGCCGACAGGAGCGCGGGCGGCTCGCCCGCAACACAACTCCCCGGGGAAGCTCCAAATTCCAAGGCCCAAGCTCCAAAGAAGCGCCCAGTTCCAACGTCCTGGCGCCCAAGCCTCAAAACCTCGATCCCAGGGACGGTTCGAGCGGAACCCAGGTGTCTGGAGCTTGGGACTTTGGAACTTCTTTGGAGCTTGGAGCTTTGCACTTGGAGCTTTCCTGTTCCCGGTGCTCAGCGCGCTCCCGTTAAGGACAGGGTCAAGAGGCGCCCGAAGGTCGGGCAACCCAACTCTTCCCCCTTGAAATGACGGGTGCAGCCTCGGCTTCCTTGCTCCCGCAATGCTTCCCGAACGAATCCACGATGAACCCCAGTTGGACCGGATTCTCAGCGAGCCGAGTTCCGAGATGGTGCGGTTCATCCGCACCGTCAGCAGCCCTTTGGTGATTCTGGGAGCGGGCGGCAAAATGGGGCTGACCGTCGCCAGCATGGCCCGCCGAGCCGCCGACGCCGCAGGGCATCCGCTCGTCGTGGTGGCGGCGAGCCGGTTTGCGGATCCGGAAGCGCGGCGGCGTTTTCACGATCAGGACATCCGCACCGAGTCAGTGGATTTGCTCCATCCCGACCGTCTCCAACGCCTGCCCGACGCCGCGAACGTGATTTCGCTGGTGGGCCTGAAGTTCGGCACCACGCAGGACCCGGCCCTGACCTGGGCCGTCAATACGCTGGCGCCGCTGAACGGCGTGAACCGGTATCCCGACGCCCGTTGGGTCGCCCTGTCCACCGGCAACGTCTATCCGCCGGTCCCGGTCACTCAAGGCGGCGCCACCGAAGGCCATCCGCTGACGCCTCTCGGCGAGTACGCCAACGCCGCCGTGGCCCGTGAGCGCCTGTTTGAATTCGCCTCCCGATCCCGCCCGACGCGACTGGTGGTGCTGCGGCTGAACTACGCGGTCGAACTTCGCTACGGCGTGCTGGTGGACATCGCCCTCCGCATCGCGCGAGGCGAACCCGTGGAGGTCTCCAACGGTTGGTTCAATTGTATCTGGCAAGGTGACGCGGCGGATCGAATTATCCGTTCCCTCGACCTGGCCGAACATCCCCCAACGGCACTCAATCTGTGCCACGGCGCGATACTGTCCGTCCGGAAGGTAGCGGCCGAGTTGGCGCAGCTCCTCAACCGCCCCGTCGCGTTCACCGGTCAGGAATCCGAGACCGCTCTGCTCAGCGATCCGTCGCGGATGGATTCTCATTTCGGTCCGCCTCCGACACCGGTCACCGACGTGATGCGCTGCGTCGCGCACTGGATCGGGGCGGGGGGACGCGTGCTGAATCGTCCGACCCGATTTGAAGTCCGCGATGGGCGATATTGAGCGAACCGATGTCCACGGCTTATCCTCAACCGCCTCCCTGGGTGCGCGATCGTCTGCAGGAAGGGCTGGTCATTCCGGCACATCCGCTGGCACTGACCTCAGCTCGACGACTGGATGAGCGGCGTCAGCGGGCTCTCACCCGCTATTATCACGCGGCGGGCGCCGGCGGACTCGCGGTCGGAGTCCACACGACCCAGTTTACCATTCGCGAGCCCCGACACGGACTCTTCGAGCCGGTGCTCCGATTGGCCGTGGAGACGGCGGTGGCGTGCGACGAGCAAAGCGGACGCCAGACCGTATTGATTGCCGGCGTGTGCGGGGTGACCTCTCAAGCGGTGGCCGAAGCCGCGCAGGTCCGGACGGCTGGCTACCATGCCGCTCTCCTATCCTTGGCGGCCACCCGTGACTGGCCGGAAGAGGCCGTGTGGAACCACTGCGAGGCGGTCGCTCGGGAGATCCCGATCTTCGGATTCTACCTGCAACCCGCCGTTGGCGGCCGTCTCTTGTCGCGATCCTTTTGGCAACGATTCGCCGGGATCCCCAACGTCGTCGGCATCAAGATTGCGCCCTTCAACCGTTACCAGACACTCGATGTTCTCCACGGCGTCGCCCGCTCCGGGCGTGCCCAGGAAATCGCGCTCTACACGGGAAACGACGATCATATTCTGCTGGACTTGCTGACCGAGCATCATGGCTCCGATGACTCGGAGTTGCCGCCGCTCCGCATGGTCGGCGGTTTGCTCGGGCATTGGGCCTGCTGGACGCGTCGCGCCGTCGAACAGTTGGAGATGTGTCGAAGTTTTCGGGACGGCTCCCCGATTCCTGGCCGTCTCTTGACCCTGGCGGCGCAAGTCACCGACGCCAACGCCGCCGTGTTCGATGCCGCCCACCAATTCGCCGGTTGCCTAGCCGGCATTCACGAGGTTCTGCGCCGCCAGCGACTGTTGGACGGCCTCTGGTGTCTGAACCCGGCCGAAACGCTCTCGCCCGGCCAGTCGGAGGAAATTGATCGGGTCCGAAGACACTATCCCCACCTATTGGATGACGCCTTCGTGGAAGAGCATCGGGACGATTGGCTGCGCTGAGTCCCTAAGTCACTTATCAAGATTGGGAGTTTCGATGGCCGCGACCGGACTCCAACCGCCGTGGGGCGCAGTTCCAGGCCCGGAAATCCTCTGGGACGCCGCGTGACCTGGATCTGGCCTGAAAGGCCTAGAGACTCCAGCCT
>CAYYSX010000528.1:0-2603 GCA_964474315.1 uncultured Verrucomicrobiota bacterium
TCGTCGTAGGCGAAGGCGGTGGTGCCCGATTGGGTCACCCGATTGCCATTCCAATCGTAGGTGTAGGTAAAGGTCCCATCGGCCGTCACCTGATTGAGGGAATTGACCGTATAGGTGGTCACCGCCGTATGATTGGTGAACTTCACCATATTCTGGGCGGTGTCGTAACCGTACTTGAATTGCTCGGAGTTGATGGGAACGGAGCCGGTGCTGTCGTAGCTCAAGGCGGTCTTCAGTTGGCTGGCCGTATCGTAGGTGTAGTCCACCAGGGTCGAGTCCGGCCGCCGCTGGCGGGTCAATTGATGGGCTTGGTTGACCCCAGTGAACACGTGTGAATTGAACGTGGTGGAGGCGCCTCGCAGCGTGGTGCCGCGCAGACGGCCGGTCGCATCGTACTGGTTGGTGATCACCGAGCCCGGACTGGTCGGGATCGAAATCCCCTTGTCAGCGCCGAGCTGAAATCCGGATAAAGTTGGTAGTTTGAAAACCGGGATGGGTGGGGTGTTCTTGGGGGGCGTCTTCTTCCTTTTCAGGCGAAGCCTATTCTTCCTTCTTCCCTGTTTCCTTCGATCACAATCGGTCCTCCCTGCGGCGTCCCCGTGCCGCCTTGGGCCACTGGCCCTCGCAATCCGGTGAGCGCTTATCGAGGCCATCATCTCTCCGGTTTTCAAACTGGCGATTCTGACCGGTTTTCGCGCAGGCGGCGACATCCCCTGGACCAGCCGGCTGGCATACACTCCGGCGACCGCCGGGGTGTAGGCGTAGTTGAAGGTGCCGGAACTGCCGCTCACGGTCTTGAGGCGCCGGGCGGTGTCGTACGTATAGGCGTGGGTCCAGTTGCCCAGACTGGGTTGCTGCAGCGCCAGACGGGACCGGGTCGGGACCCCGCTGATCGAGGCGAACGCCGACGGAAGGAATCCCAGCCACAGAATGGCGGCTAAGAGACCCATGCAGCCGGTGCAACGCTTTGACACGCTGCTGAGCCTAGGCAATTTGCCGATCCAGGGAAAGCTACTTCTCCTCGCGCTGGCGGGTCAGGGGAGGGGGCTTTGGCGCAGGACGGAGGGATGATGGCGAAGATGCACTTCCAGCCACCGATCAATGCCGAGTTCGGTGCCTCATAGGCTATTGCATAACAGTCACTTGAACACCGAGGCCCAATTTTCCCAATTCCTTGATTTGTTCTCTAGTCAATTCTACGGATGTGCTCTCCACTTGCCCGGATATGTTGTCACGGCAAATCAGTATATCGACAAACGCATCTTCAACGCCGTCGAGATCAGACAGGCATATGCCAATCGCGGCAAATTTCGCAATTAATTGATCTACATATTCCGCTACTCCGATCGAGTCGATCTTAATAGAATACACCCACAGACCGACTGGAGCCGAAAATCTATCATTCTTTCCATGCAGTTGTCCTTTTCGAAATTCCCTCGATGGCGACATTCCGATCAGTCTGGATATGGCTTCTGGTTCAAGACGATCTCCTCGAAGGTATAAAGCTACCTCGATTAGTGGTGCCGTGGTTGTCATTTTTCGTGTTCGTCGGCAAGGTTGCCCATGATGTCTCCGTTAGAATCGCATATATCTCCTGTGTCTGGATTTACACCCCACTTCTCCTTTGCTCCTCCTCCGCATCCTTGCTTGCAGCCATGAAACCGCCTGCCCGCCTCCTTGGGGCCTACATCAGGATTCCTGCGCCCCCACGCCGCGGCACCAGCCGGACCAGGAATGAACCCATCAGGAAGGCCGTTGCTAGCAAACAGCTCGCCCAATTTATTTCCCAACCAGTCGTGAAATCCAGACATTTCACCTACAACTGAGCCAGCTACATATCCACAACTCGCGATAGTACCTACCCACAGAGCCGGTGGAGGTGCCGGGATGTTAGGAAACACTGGCCAAGGAAATGGAATCGCAATGGTGCTCTGCCCATGTGCATCTAAATGATTCACAGGACTATTGCCGAATGCTTGGTAGAGATTAATGCCGCCTTGCTCGCCGATCGGATCCTTGTTTAACCACCGCTGGGTCACCGGATCATAGAACCGGTACCCATAGTAATAGAGGCCGCTGGCGTTCAGTCGCTCCTTGGAGGAAAAGCGGAGCGTATTGGCCGCGGCCAGCGGGCCGCTGCTGGAGAGTTCCCGTCCGTAGGGATCGTAGTAGTAGCTGGCGCCCAGCGTCTGGTTCGCCTGCAACAGATAGGTAATGTTACCCCCACGATCGGCGTGGTAAAAGGCATGGGTGTAGGTTCCTCCACTGCCACCGCTGTGGGCCGTTCGGGCCAGCTTACCGCCAATCCCCCCAGCGCCCTCAAGCGTTCCACTGAGATCCGGCCCCAGCGTGTACGTCACCTGCGGGACGTTGCCGGCATTGCGTTCCTGCAACACCCGCATCCCATCGTAAATATACCGCGTCGTTGAAAGCGTTACGTAGCCTCCCCCGCTGGTCCAGGATTCCTCCTTCCGCACCCGCATCCGCCCGCGTGCGTCGTAGGTCAGCGTGGTGCGATACCCGGTGCCGGAGCCCGGTTGGTAGGTGACGGTGGTGGCCAGTTTGGTCACCCGATTGCCATTCCAATCGTAGGTGTAGGTAAA
>CAYYSX010000529.1:0-1086 GCA_964474315.1 uncultured Verrucomicrobiota bacterium
CCCCGGGTGGCGATGATGCCGGCGTTCGTGACGGTGATGCCGCCTCCGGCGCCCGCGGTTCCGCCGCCGCCCCCGACAGAAAGGTTGACCTGATAGGAATCGCCGCTGGCGGCCGCGGAACCGCCACCGCCGGTGCCACCGCCGCCCCCGATGGATTGGGCTTGGATGCCGGGAGACGCGGATCCGGCGGTCTGGATGGCGCTGTCCGCACCCTGGTTCACCGCGACCGCATCTCCTGAGCCCCCGCCCCCACCTTGGCCGCCGAGGGCAAAGGCAACGTCAATGGAAGTTCCCGTGTCCGCGCCCAGATTCGGACTGGAGTCGCTGGAATTGCCGGCGCCAGCGTTCCCCCCGCCCCCGCCGATCGACTGCGCGAGAATGCCGGCGGCAAACTGCCCGTGGGTGACGATCCCGGACGGACCGTTGGTGGCGCCCTGGTTCACGGTCACCGATTGCCCGTCGCCACCTCCGCCGGAGTTTCCCCCCAGCCCGATCGCAATCTTCAAGCTCGGTGGTCCACCCTCGATCAGATAGGAGGTGGCCGTGGCGTCACCGCCATTGCCGCCGCCCCCGCCGATCGAGTGAGCGATGACCGCATGGGAGCCGTCGCCATGGGTGGTCAGCCATCCGGCGTTGGCCACGGACACCTGACCGGCGCCTCCGCCGCCGCCGCCCCTTCCGCCGTGGGCGACGCTGAAGGATGCGGCCACCGGGATCTCGGCGGTGGAAAAGGTCAATGAATCGGCGGTGGCCGCGCCGCCATACCCGCCCCCGCCGCCGATGGACTGGGCGAGGATCGCGTGGGAATCGGCTCCGGCGGAGAAGGGACCGCTGAGACCGGTGGTGTTGGAAATCCCGGTGGTGATGCTTCCGGTGTTGGACACGCCGACGGATCCCCCGTCCCCGCCGTCCCCGCCGGATCCCCCCAGGGCGATGGCGACGGAGAAGGCCACGCCCACATCATACGAATTGGCCGCCCCGCCGATGCCACCCCCTCCGCCGATGGACTGGGCCACCATTCCCGGAGAGTGATTTCCCTGCGTGGTAAGCGTCCCCAGGGTATTTCCCGCCGTGACCGCGCCCCCG
>CAYYSX010000529.1:1186-2590 GCA_964474315.1 uncultured Verrucomicrobiota bacterium
GCGCCCCCGACCCCCAGGGCCGCCAAGCCGATGGCCATTTCGCCGACTGTTATCACGGTGCCTTCGTTGACGAGGGTGACGTCGCCCGCGTACCCGCTGCCGCTGGTGGCCACGGTCTGGGCGTTGAAGGGGTCCAGCACGGTGGACGTGCCGGCGCTCACTCCGAGAACGCCGATTCCGAAGGCGGAGCCACCATTGCCGCCCGTGGTGATCCGGGCGCTGGGACCGAGGGTGATCGTCACCTCTTCGCCGGTGGCTTCGTACTCCGAATGGGCATCGGCACTGGATGCTCCGGCGGTGCTCGCCGCGAAAATGCCGATGCCGGACGGACCGGTAATGGCGATGCTTCCGCCGACAGTGACGGTCACGGCGCCTCCAGGAGCGGATTCTCCGTAGTAGGTATTCTCCGGACCGTCTTGGAAGGAGACCGTGCCGCCGGCGCCCCCGACCGACCGCGCATTGATCCCAATGCCGGCCGCCGTGCTGTTGACGATGGCCCCCTGATGCTGAACCGAAACCGCGCCTCCCGGGTTCGACGCCCCAACGAATCCGCCCGGACCCGAATTGGAGGCGGGAAGTCCGCCTTGAGACAGGGCGAAGATTCCAGAGGACTGCGCTATTGGGCCGGAGCTGGAGATCTGGATCGTCGAGCCGGATGCCGTCGCAATTGAAATATCACCGCCCCTGCCCCCGGGTCCGGCGTAGGGCGTGTCGTTGGACTGGCCTTCAGCGCCATCTCCGCCCCGGGCTACGGCCAGGATGCCGCTGATGTTCGGTCCGTCGCTTCCAATCACGGAAATGGCGCCGGAATGCTGCACGGAGACGGTACCTGAGTCGTTCCCGTTGAACGTGGCCGGAATCGGATTCCGGTCGTTATTCGCGTAGCCATCGGACCCTTGAGAAATCGCAGCGATCGCGGCGGCTCCCTCGACACCCACGGCGTTGGAATACGTCAGGGCGGCCGGGTTGTTGATGTTGAGAATGCCGCCGTTGACCCACGGGCCGGGTTGGGTGTTGCTCGTCAGAGTATAGCCGAGCCCGACCAGGCGGATCAGCGGGGCGGACGAGTCCTGAGGTTGTGCGTAAGTGAGATCATCGGCGAGGGTGAATTCGAGGGTGAATTGGGCGGAGTCATCGTTGCGAAACACCAGTTCCACGGGGCCCGAACTGCCGGCAGGTTGCGCAGAGATCTTGGTTCCAACAAGGCTGACCGGCAGGTCAATACCGACCATGGGGCCAATGGCCTGCCCGAAAGCCGAGAGCCACAGGGAGGACAGGGTGAGCAAAAAGACGACGGAACGGAGGAATCGGTGGGGCATGGAGGGTGCTTTGGAGGATTCTGGCGGGGAACGAGGCCGTTCCGATAGTCCGGGCTGCGACATTGATAGGTAGGCCCGTCTCCCC
>CAYYSX010000530.1:0-2555 GCA_964474315.1 uncultured Verrucomicrobiota bacterium
CCCCTTTTGGAGTGCGCCGCTGTGCGGCGCTTTGGATCGCCCGCAGGAAAGGCCTCCGAACGTCCCGCCGCCTCATCCAAAGCGGCGGAAACCGCCGCACTCCAAAGGTCCTCGGTCCGCGCGATGAGTCTGCTTCGATTTCAATCGCCCATCTGAAATCTCATCACTCATTACTGATTACTGATTACTGATCACTGATCACTGATCACTGTTTACTCCGCTCTCAGCGCCTCCATCGGATCCACCCGCGCCGCTCTCCGGGCCGGCAGCCAGCACGCCAGCAAGGCTACCAGCAGCAGGATCAAAGAGACTCCGGCGAAGGTGAGCGGATCGGTCGGCCGGACCTCGTAAAGGAGCGTCGCGAGCACGCGGGACAGCGCCAGCGCTCCGACGACGCCGACCGCGACGCCGAGAGCCGCCAGCTTCATGCCTCCACCCAGCACCAATCCCAACACGCTGCGACGCGTCGCCCCGAGGGCGACGCGGATGCCGATCTCGCGGGTGCGCTGCGACACGGCGTAGGCGATGACACCGTAGAGTCCGATCGCTGCCAGCAGCAGCGCGCTCCCGGCAAATCCGCCGAGCAAGGTGAGGACGAAGCGGCGTTGGGCGAGGGAGGTTCCGACCACTTGTTCCAGGGTGCGGACAGCGACCACCGGTTGGGTGGGATCCACTTCCAAAACCGCCTTTCGCGCCGCCTCCGCCAGGCTCAACGGGGACGACGCGGTGCGAATCACCAGGGATTCACCGCCCCAAAAGCCGAACGACTGCGGACGATAGACACAGGGCTTGACCTCGTCCGCCAGTCCCCGTTGCCGGACGTCCCCCACCACCCCCACGATCTCCCAGCCTTCATCGAGCTTGCCGGTGAAGACCTCGAGGTGAATCCGCTGGCCCAGCGGGTCTTCGTTGGGGAAGTACTCCCGTGCGAGGGCTTCGTTGATGAGGACCACGCCGGGGGCGCCGGGCTGGTCGCGCGGCTCGAAGGTTCGTCCCCGCAGCAGCGGGATTCCGGCCGCGCGGAAATAATCCGAAGTGCAGAAATCGAAGTCCGTGAGGTGCCCTGCCTGCGGCTGGTTCTGACGGCCGATGATGGAGAAACTGCTGGTGTCCGGCCAGCCGCCCAGCGGCAGTTTTCTGACGACTCCGGCCGCCTCGACGCCCGGAAGGCCGCGGACACGTTCAAGCACTTGGTCGAAGAAGGCCGTCCGGTGCGCCGCATCCGGATACTTTTTCTCCGGCAGCGGCACCTGCAGGGTCAGGACATGGCGCGGATCAATCCCGGGCGGAACGTTGATCAGCCGGTAGAAGCTGTTCAGCAGCAACCCCGCGCCGACGAGCAGGATCAGCGAGAGCGCCACTTCAGCCACGATCAACCCGCGGCGCAGGCGGTTCCCCGAACCCTCGCCGGAGCCTCGCGCACCATCCTTCAGGGTGAGGCCTGGATCCGGCCGGGCCAACTGAAGGGCGGGCACCAACCCGAACGCCAAGCCCGCGACAAGCGACAGGAGCAGCGTGAAGCCGAGCGCCCGGAGATCGAGACCGATTTCCTGCGCCCGCGGAAGCGTGACCGCCCCCACCTGAGTGATCGCACTCACGCTCCACCAGGCCAGCGCCAAACCACAGACGGCCCCCATCGCCGACAGCAGCAAGCTCTCCACCAGCAATTGGCGGACGACCCGCCCGCGGGTTGCGCCCAAGGCGGCGCGAATCGCCATCTCCCGTTGCCGGGATGATGCCCGGGCCAGCAACAGATTGGCCACATTGGCACAGGCAATCAGCAACACGCAGCCGACCGCCCCAAGAAGCACCAGCAGGGTGGGCCGAATGTCCCCGGTTAGTTGTTCCTGAATAGGCACGAGAGTGACTCCCCAGTCCTTCTTGAAAGGCGGGTAGAGCGATTTCAGGCGCGACATCAGCGCGTTCATCTCCGCACCGGCCTGTTCGACGGTGACTCCCGGTTTCAACCGGCCAATCACCTCGATCCAATGGGCGCTTCGCTGGCTGGCATCGGACGGCGCGATGGCGGTGGGAACGACAAACTCCTTTTTGTCCCACGGCAGGAAGCGCGGCGGGAGGACGCCGATGACGGTGTAACTCTCGTCACTCAGTCGAATCGCGCGGCCCACGATGTTGGTTTCCCCGCCGAACCGCCGCTGCCAGAACTCGTGACTCAACACGACCACCTGGTCCTTGCCGGGCTGATCCTCATCCGGCGCGAACAAGCGTCCCAGCCATGGCCGAGCCCCGAGGATCTGCAGACCTCCCGCGGACATGCCCAGCCCGTTGAGGCGCTCCGGATCGCCGTCCCCGGTGAGGTTCATGGCCAGGTCCTGCCGCAGAGACAGGCTCTCGAAGACCGTCGCGTGCTCTTTCCAATCCAGAAACGCGCCGGGCGAGGCAGAATTCCTTTGACCCGGCTGAGGCGCCTCGAACGCCTGCACCAAGCGCCCCGGTTCGTCGTAAGGAAGCGGCCTGAGCAACACCGCATTCACCACGCTGAAAATGGCGGTGTTGGCCCCGATGCCGAGCGCGAGCGTGAGCACGGCCACGGC
>CAYYSX010000531.1:0-2536 GCA_964474315.1 uncultured Verrucomicrobiota bacterium
CGGCTGGGTGATTCGACGCAACGGCGAGGTTCACCGGTTGGTGCGAGAGGCCGAATCGGCGCCACCGGAGTTTCAGGAACCGTTGCGGGAAGCCGCCGCCCGGATTGGCTTGCGCCGGTTGCCCGAGCTCCGGTTTACCCGGGCCAACCACAGCCCGGCCGTCTGCGGTCTGCTCCGTCCGGTGATCGTTCTGCCGGCCGCGCTCACGCAACGCCTCACTCCCGCCGCGCTCAGTGACGTCCTCCTGCACGAACTGGTCCATGTGCAGCGACGCGATCTGTGGCTCAATCTGCCCCAAGCCGTCGCCCAGGTGCTGTGGTGGTGGAATCCCTGCGTGTGGCTAGCCAATGCGCGCATCCGGGCCTTGCGCGAACAGGCCGTGGATGAACGGGTCATGCTGGCGCGGCCGGGCGATCCGGCGACGTACCCGGCGACGCTGGTGGAGGTGGCGCGGCATTGCGCCGCGCGGCCCGCGGTGATGCTGAGCTTCGTAGGCATTCTGGAATCCCGCCGCGCTTTGCGCTCCCGCGTCGAACGCCTCCTGAACTCCGGCGTGCCGTGCCGGGCGGGTTTGGGTTGGTCCGGCTGGCTGGTCGTCGTGGTGGTGGCGTTGCTTGCGTTGCCCATGGCGTTTGCCCGGCGGGTGGAAGTCCAGGCTCCACCGGTTCCCGCCGGGATGATTTCCCCGCCGGGACCGCGGTTGGAGGTGCGGTCCGATGAACCGCGTTTTCTACTGGAGGGCCAGCCGGTGGGGGAGACGGAGCTGGAAGGGAGGCTGCGTGAGATGACCGCGATCGATCCTGAGGTCACCCTGATCGTCCGCGCCGAAATCGTGGACCGCCAAGACGGGTTGGCTGATGTAGCGGAGGCGGCCCGGGCAGCGGGAATCAAACGGCTTTACCTGGTCCCGCCCGCCACGGCGGTGGGCGACGAAGCGCCTCGCTCTAATATCTCCGGATTCATTACCCTTGATCCGGCGTCCGCCCGCGGTGCCGGGGCCGGCATCGGACCGGTTTCCCGGCCAGGTGTTTATCAAATGGATCCGGTGTTAGCCCGCCGGTATGGGTTGATCCCCCAACCGGAGACCAACGCCACTGGCGGGTTGGCGTCGCCTTCCATTTCGATGGATCCCATCCGTGTACGCCAAATCAGAAAAGAAGTATTGGGGGCAGCGCTGCCTTCCGTTTCGATGGATCCGATCCTGGCGCAACGTTACGACCTGACCGGACGCCTTAGCCCCACCCCCGAGGCGGACACCAATGCAGCCACCGCTTCCCGGCCGAATTTTCACCCGCTGGATCCCTCCGCGCGCACCAATCCCATTTACACCGGGGCGGGCCGCCAACGGATTCAGAACAAACTCGACCGGATCGTCCTGAATGAAGTCAAGTTTGACGGCGTGCCGCTGAGCGAAGTGGTGGAATACCTGGATGAACAGGCCCGTGCCCGTGATCCAGAGAGACAAGGGCTCAATTTCATCATCGACTCCACCCTGGAGGTCATCCCCTCCGCGGTGCTGCAAATTGACCCGAGAACGGGTCAACCGGTTGATCTCGGCCGAGTCCTTATCCGCTTGGCGCCCGGCCTGCGGGATGTCCGCCTGGCTGATGCCCTCGACGCGATCATCGCGTCGGCGGAGCAGCCGCTGGTGTATCGAGTGGAAGACTATGCGGTGGTCTTCATGGCGCGGCCTCCTGACATCCCGCAGCTCTATACCCGCAGGTTCGAGGTGGACCTACAGCTCTTTCTCGAAGCCGTCCGGGCGGTGTTGGGGATGCCGAAGGAACTTCGGCCCGCGGGCAAAACCGGTGCCAGCCAGGCCGACGCCGTTCAGGAGTTTGCGGACTGGCCGGCGCCTGGCAGGGTTGGAAGCGGTCTTGGAAGTGGACAACAGCGCCCAGGCATTACCGCGGTCACGCGTACGAACTTGATGGCCAATGTCCAGATTATGGTCCGACAGTTCTTCAACGCCTGCGGTGTTGATTTTCCGGCCTTGCCGGGCCAGCAAGGCGCCAGGCTCACTCCCCCGGCGCTTGGTCTCGACGGCCTCGCTGATCCGATGGCCAATCAAAAGGCCCTGTTCTTCAACGACCGAACCGGAATCCTATTCGTCCGCGCGACGCTGTCCGATCTGGATGTGATCGAGCAGGCCATTGCGGCCCTTAACGTTGCTCCGGCCAGGTCGATTGAGAAAACGACCCGGAATCTGAACCTGGTGACGGCCCAGGTGATGATTAAGGCTTTGTTCGCCGAAGTGGAGGCCGAGGCGGAGAAAGCTCTGGGGTTGGACTGGTTTGTCAGCCGCCCGCCCAACCCAACCAATGCTTCGTTCGACGTGACGGGTAAGGTGACGGGCATTCTCACGGGGCTGCCCATCATCACGGACTCCTTCATCGCCAGGTATGCTTCGTTGGAGGTGACGGGTATTCTTACCCAGCCGCAGTTGCGAACCGTGATCGAGGCGTTCGAACAGCGGGGTGGTGCAACCCTTACGGCCGCCCCGGAGTTCACGACCGGGAACGGAAACCAGATTCGG
>CAYYSX010000532.1:0-2483 GCA_964474315.1 uncultured Verrucomicrobiota bacterium
ACCGCGTAGCGCAGGCCTCCCGGCCTGCTGTTCCGCAGGTTTTTAACCTGCCCGCGGGAGTCCATCTGTCCCCGCCGTCCGGTCCTCCCTCTCCCAGATCCTGCAATCTGCATCCCAACTTCAAGCGGACGGCGCATTTTGCCTGGTCGGGAATGGACACCGGAATGGGATGCCGCCGAGGAAACGCCCCATTCCCAACGACATCCAATTGGGCGGGTGCGAGCCGAGCCGCGTGGCATCCCTCCTGCCATTGGAACCGTCATGACGACGGAGCAGCGATTAACCGATTCCCGTCGCTAACAATAGTAACACATTCTCTTAACTCTCTTAAATTATCATGAAACCAAGCCTCATTGTTCTCGCGCCGGCCGTGATCGTCGCGTCGCTTGCTCTTCCGGCCCTCGGCGAAGACCACCGGCCCATTGCTCCCGACCCCGCCAGCTCCTTCCCGGCCGCCATCCTGCCCACCCGGAGCAGTGAAATCGTGGGCCTTGAAGTCCACAACTACCAAGAAGAGAAGCTGGGCAAGGTCCAGGACCTCGTCGTTGATCTGTCCGTCGGCCGACTGACCGGACTGCTCGTGAGCGTGGGCGGTGTCCTTGGGGTCGGAGACCGTTCCGTCCTCGTCCCTTGGATTGCCTTCCACTACGATGCCGAAAAGAAGGTTCTGCACCTGGACCGGGCCAAAAACGAGTTTGAAGCAACGGCCCGCAACGCCACGGCGCATTCCCTGACCCAAACCGAAGCGCAAACGCTGCCCGCCAATCCCGATGTCACGGATCAGAGCAACACCGAGCGGGACCTCCAGCTCACCGCGCAGATCCGCCAGGACGTTCTCCGGCAGCCTGACCTCTCGGTCAGTGCACAGAATGTCAAAATCATCACCATCAACGGACGGGTGACCCTGCGTGGTGCCGTAGCGACGGAGGACGAACGTCAACTCATCGTGCGGTTGGCCGAAACGGCTGCTCCGGGACAAGTGGACAACCAGCTCGAAGTCACCTCGTTGGAGACCAACCGCTAGTTGATTCCTAATTTTCACTCGCCGCAGCCACCTCAACACAAACTCACTTCATTCCATGTCTAAAAAATCTGTATTTTGCATTGCCCGCACCCCCGATCAAGCCGACCGGATCGTCGCCGATTTGGCCGCGGCGGGATTCCCCAGCAACGACATTTCCGTGCTGTTTCCGGACAAGGGCTCCACCCGGGATTTCGCCCACGAAAAAAACACCAAAGCCCCCGAAGGGGCCGCCGCCGGCGCGGGCACCGGCGGTCTGGTCGGGGGAACGGTCGGCCTGCTAGCTGGTATCGGTGCCTTGGTGATTCCCGGCATCGGTCCCTTCATCGCCGCTGGCCCGATCATGGCCGCCTTGAGCGGCGCGGCCGTGGGCGCCGCCGTCGGAGGAATCACCGGTGCGCTCATCGGCCTGGGAATCCCCGAGTACGAAGCCCGGCGTTACGAAGGCAAGATTCGCGACGGCAACATTCTGATCTCCGTCCATACGGAAACCAGTGAGGAAGTGAACCGCGCGAAAAAAGTCTTCGAACAGGCCGAGGCCGAAGACATCGCCTCCTCAGGCGAGTCCGGCGTTCCGGCTCCCGATCGTGCGGCGGAGCGGACTCCGGTGGGCACTCCCACGGTAGAATACCGACCGGGTGAACCGCTCCCCCACCGCTGATTCCTCGATCAGGATACCCTGGATCATCCCATGAAAACACTTGAGAACCTCTTCCTGGATCAGCTCGCGGATCTGTATGATGCCGAGAACCGGCTGACCAAGGCGTTGCCCAAAATGGCAAATGCGGCGGACAGCGCGGACCTCCGCGACGCGTTTGAGCAACACCTGATGGAAACCGAGCATCACCTCGAGCGGTTGGAACAGGTGTTTGCCTCCTTCAACCGCTCGCCCAAAGCTAAGAAATGCGCGGCCATCGTCGGCCTTCTGAAAGAAGGCGACGAACTCGCCGCCGACAACAAGAACGAGCCGACGTTGGATGCCGCCTTGATTTCGGCGGCTCAAAAAGTGGAGCATTACGAGATTGCCTCCTATGGCTGTCTGCGCGAATGGGCGGGTATATTGGGCAACGGCGCGGCCGCCCAACTCCTCTCCGACAACCTCGAGGAAGAGAAAAATGCCGATGAAACATTAACTCGTCTGGCGCGGAAGGATTCCAATGAAAACGCTCAGCTTCCGGAGCCAGAACCACTCGTCAACTCGGTCCACCGGAAGTCGGCGCGTCCGAAGACAGCGCGCCCACCGGCTCGTTCTTCCAAACGAACCATTCGCAAGGTGAAGGTAAGTTGATCTCGACCGCTTCGACCGCCGCGCTGGCTAAGGCCAGCGCGGTCTTTTTTTATAGCGGTCGGAGTCCCGTCGTTCGGAGTCCCGGCTTCAGCCGGCGGAGCCGTTCCCTGCCCCCGACGCACCGGGAAACCTCCAAGCCGCGGGAAAAGCCTACCGCTCCGCCGCCTCAAGGCG
>CAYYSX010000533.1:0-2483 GCA_964474315.1 uncultured Verrucomicrobiota bacterium
AAGCGCGAAGAGTTGGGCCGTCGTCACATAGACCTTATCTTGGTCAAACAGGCTAGAGTGTAGGCCTGCACGTCGAAGCAGTGCCGGGACAGCAAGGCCCTGGTCCTGGAAGCGTTTCCCCCACGTGCTGGAAATGCGTAGTCGATCGCTCATATGCTGGGTGAGAAGTGGGACAACAGGGAAGGAATTACTTCGCCTTTACGTCGTAACAGAACAAGGTGTCCTGATCCCGAATGTACAGTTTTCCATTGGCAATGATCGGATGCGCCCACGCTGGTTGGTCCGTGCGCTCCGGTTGATCAAACCTCCCACGCTCCAGGTATTCCTGGCGGCTGGGTTCAATCAACACGACCGGGCCCTCCTCCGTCCGGTAGTAAATGCGGCCATCGGCGAACGCGACGGAGCCCTTGGTGACCCGGCGCTTGTCCGAATCCTTTTCATTCCAGAGGACCTCACCGGTCTTGAAATCAAGGCAGGCCAGGTAACCGCCACCGTTACCGCCGTTGGCGCCATACAGGGCGTCGTCGTGGAGAATCACGCCGCCATGGTGGTTCTCCATCGACTTGGAGAACCACACTTCCTCCGCGGTGAACTCCCCGGTTTCCTTCTTGCTCAGCCGGGCCACGCCCCCTCCCGCCCCATAAGCCGAGGCGGCGAACACCTGGCCGTCATGATAAATGGGCGTAGATATGTTAAGCCGCATCCCGTTCGCAGGCTTGTCATAGCGCCAAAGTAACTTGCCATCAGCAGCGGCAACTCCCGCAACGGTAGTCGCCAGAAACTGCACATACTGGCGCTGGCCGCCCAGGTCGATCGCGATGGCTGAAGAGTATGCAGCTCCGGTGTCTTGCGGTCCGAAATGTTTCATGCCGACTTCATCTTCGGCCAATTTTCCGTCACGATTTGCATCCATTCTTTGCAGCGCCACCGCCGCATTCTTAATCTCTGCGGCGTCAAGGGTGCCATCCTCGTTGGTATCGATGGCGGAATGGGCTTTCATCATACGGATGACGCCTCCCGGACCCCTTCGGCGAGCCTGTCCGCTCGATGGTGCGCTGCCGGGCGCTACCTCATCTTCAGTAAGTCTGCCGTCTTGATTCTTGTCCAAGGTGAGGAGAACGGACGGCGCTGCTGCGAGTTCATCGGCCGAGATCAACTTGTCATGGTCCTTGTCGAGAGTTGAGAGGAGAAGATCAGTCTGTATCACATTGGGACGATCCGCCGACTGATCGCGGTTCTGGGCGTCGCCAGCGCGGTCCGGCACGTAGTTTCGCCAGAGGGTCTCGCCAGTCAGTTTGTGGAGGGCGACCATTGTCGTGTCGCGCCCTCCTGTCGTGCAGATAACTTTGTCTCCATCCACGAGGGGCGACTCCCGAAAGCTCCACATCGGCATTCTTCCGCCGAAATCAGCCATTAGGCTTCGTTCCCAGAGCAGCCTGCCATCGGCCGCCTGAAGGCAGGCTACGTTCCCGGCCAACCCCATCACGTAAAGTCGGTCGCCGTCGATGGTTGGAGTGGCGCTCGGACCTTCTTTCGATTGCGGCCAGCTCGTGGTGAAGGCCGGGGCGATCCGCACGGCCCAGATTTCCTTACCGTCTTTTTCTGAAAGCGCCCAGACCGTCTCATCTTCTCCGCGGTGGCTCATGCCGAAGATCCGCCCACCGGCGATGGAGGGCGTGCTGTCACCGCCGCCAAGCCCCTTGATCTTCCACGCGAGAGGCGGGCCATTCTTCGGCCATTCCTTGAGCAGGCCGGTTTCTTTTGACACCGCATTGCGTTCCTGGCCTTGCCATTGCGGCCAGTCAAAGCTCCCCGCGAATGAACCGGATTCAACCGTAAGTGCCAGCGTTAAAAGGCTAACGAACGGTCCCGGCTGCAGGCTGCCGAGGGAGTTGCGCCCACTTGCTTGGGAGATGGTGACTTGACGCTGCTCAGGGGGCTGCACAGTTGCGAAGTGCGCTTTCCTCCCGTGGTCCTGCAAGTTTGTCATGATTCGACGATACGATGGATCGCTCGAACGTCACTAGCAGAACACGCCAAACTACTCGCCAAACACGCCATTGGATCAACTTAGGGGCCACGCCTTGCTGGGTCATAGAACGGGCCTTCGAGATTGCCTCGGCCGCCGTCAGCGGTCGTTGCCGCCGGCTGGAACGGAAGGAGGTTCCCCGCCGCCGCCTGCTTCTCGTAGTTCTCCAAGGAGGGAAGCTTGACCTGGGCCTTGCGCGAGTGGGCGCGGTGGACCGCTTTGCTGTTGTGGCCCAGAGCTTTCTGCGCGAACCGCTCCGGGTAGCCGCATTGCTTGGCGCGTTCGGCCCAAGCGTAGCGGTAGCAGTGGAGCGTCACCCCATCCACGCCATCCCGGCGCCCCACCTTTTCGTCCCATCAAGTCCGTGCCCAACCCATTTTTCGGCGGCGGCATTGACTAGGGGAGACGGGCCTACCTATCAATGTCGCAGCCCGGACTATCGGAACGGCCTCGT
>CAYYSX010000534.1:0-2474 GCA_964474315.1 uncultured Verrucomicrobiota bacterium
GCGCTGAAACCCAGGTGCAGACGCCGACGCCAGCCTTCGGCATGTTCGAACTTTCCGGACATCCGGCCGACCCGGAGCGACAGGTCGTCCATGGTCAGGAGATAGCTGTCCATTCCCTGGCTGGCGTCGAGCCATTCCTTCTGGCTGCGATGACAGGCCAGGGCGGCTCGCTTGGTCTCATGCACCGACGTCGTGTCCACGAACAAATCGGGCGTCACCGGTTCCCGCAGAGGCGTTGCCAGGCCATGTGGCATTGCGTGGTAAAGGGTGACGTCGTGCTCGACGTGGGGATGGCCGGGCTCGGTCCAGAAATTAGGCATTCCTCGCGCAAAGGCGCCGGTGACCGCGAGCCGGCAGGTGGTGATGTGATCCTCCATATAATCCACCGGCGAATGGGTCAGCAGGATGCGGGGCTGGACCTGTCGCACGAGACCGGCGGTCCGGCGCAGGTTCGCCACGGTGTACAGAATCTCCAGGTCGTCACAAAAGGGCTCGTGCCACGTGGCGCCCAGCAAGGCGGCGGATTCCCGCGCCTCGGCTTCCCGGAGACGGCGTGTTTCGGCGGCGGAGAGCGTCAAGCTGCCCAGGTTTCCCGACGAGAGGTTGGCGTAATGGACCTCCCAACCCGCCGCACGGAGCAGGAGCAGAGTTCCCGCAAAGTAGAACTCAATGTCATCAGGATGGGCGGCGACGGCGAGGACGGAAGGCATGGTTGCTAAATTTGGGGAGAGAATCGCACGTGACGGATCAGGGAAATCGGGTAGAACCGTGAGTGATCTCCCTCAAATTCGACAGTTGGCGGGGTACTCCGCTGCACCGGCTGAAGGACAAGGCGGACGTGGTCGAACTGATCCTGGCTCGCGGTCTTCCGCGGGATTTCTCCGTCCATCCCTCGGTATCTCCGTTGTATCTGGAGCTGTGGGATGGGTTGGAGGCCGAAGGTTCGGTTCCTCCGGCTTGAGGCGTTGTACCGCAGATTTTCAATCTGCTGTATCGCCGGCTTGCAGCCGGCCGGGGGTGGTTTTCCCCCGTTGGTGGAGAGATTCCACTCCGGCGAGCCGGTGCCGCCCCGCAGGTTGAAAACCTGCGATACAGCAGATTGAAAATCTGCGGTACAAGGGGCTGGGGCGGCTCGCGCCTCCGACTCAAGGTTTGGGGAGTGGCCGCCGTCATCCCAGCTTCACCGGCTTTCCGGTCGCCGCTGACTTGTCCGCGGCAAAGAGGACTTCGTGTGTTTTGAGGGCGTCCTTGAAGCTCGTCAGCGGCATTTCCTTTCCTTCGGCCAAAGCGTCGAAAAAGGCGGTGAACTGAGTCTGATAGGGATGGTCACTCACGTCGCCCGAATCGAGCATTTTCATCGAGAGCTCGCTCCACTTCTGCTTGTGGGTGTGCAGACGGTGCGAATGAAACTTTTGGTCGAGCAGACTGCCTTCGCTGCCCACCAGGTGCGTGTGGAAATAATACGGCTGAAGACAATCCACCACCGCCGCGCATTTCCCTACCTTCCCACTGCGGAACTTCAGGAGCGTCACGCTGGTGGTAGCGTACTGGTACGGTTCGAAGATCGTGCTCCGGGAACGGGTGTCGTAACTGGTCACTTCAGCAACGTCGGTGCCGAGACAGAGCAGCAGGGCGTCCAGGGCATGACATCCGGCAGTAAGCAGCGCACTGCCGCCGGCATCCTTTCGGGTGTTCCAACGGAACTGTCCGTACCAGGGGCCGATGCCATGGTAATAGTCGATTTCCCCGTAATGCAGCTCGCCGAGCAGACCCTGGTCGAGCACGGCTTTGGTGACGAGGAACTGGTTCGACCAACGGCACTCGAGACACACGCAGGTCTTCACGCCGGCCTCGCGGATGGCGCGGTCCATGGCCAGGCAATCCTTCCAGGAAAGTGCCAGTGGTTTTTCGATGATCAGGTGTTTGCCGGCCCGCGCCGCGGCGATGACCTGCTTGGCATGATCCTGCGGATAGCTGCACACCGTGACCGCATCGAGGTCGGGATCGGCCAACATGGAGGCGAGGTTGTGATACGCCTTGATCGGCGTTCCGTATTGGGCGGAAAGCGCCGCTTCATCGAGCGGCCGGGAGGAATAGATGGCGGTGACCCGGGCTTTGCCGGTGGCGTTGATCGCCGGGATATGAGCGGTGGCGACCCAACCGTGGCCAATGACGCCGACATGGAATGGTTTCATGGAAGCGAACGAGACTGCGTCCCGAGCCTACGGCGATGTTTCCAGGGAAGGCGACGGGATTCGGTGGAAGTGGGAAGGGCGAACGCGAAAGTCGGAGGTGGAAGCGCCCCTTGGGGAAGGGCGCCTCTTGAGATTGTCCTTACCGGCAGGAGTGCGGACGACTCGTCCGCAGGGCCACTCCCCCCCCGGGGGGGAAGCCCCAAGTTCCAAAGCTCAAGCTCCAAAGAGATCCCAAGCTCCAAGCGCCCGATTCCCTCCTCTACCGGCTTGAAACGAGGG
>CAYYSX010000535.1:0-2455 GCA_964474315.1 uncultured Verrucomicrobiota bacterium
GCGGCGCCGTCGCCAGTGAGGAGCCCATCCAGACGGGCGCATCTCAGTTTATTGCGGTCCTGTCAGGGATTTTTCGGGAATAGCCCAGCGTTTCAACGCTGGGTGGAGCGAAAGAGGTGTCGAGTCCCGGCCGGGACGGCAGAAAGACGGGCCTTTTTCTTTCGTCCCGGCCGGGACTGGCTTTCGCCGCTTCCGCCACCCACCCATAAATCGGTGGGCTATTTCCGGTCCTCCCTCCGGGACTGCAATAAACGGAGATGCGCCCCATTCAGGCCGTGACTGATCTTTCGGCTCGCCGCGAAGCCACCTAGTCACGGACGCTTTCCGCATGAGCATCGAAGGCCGAGTGCGTAGTTTTCTGTTGATTGCGGGTTTTCTGTGGGGAGCCAGGTCGGTCATCGGGGCTGAACCGGTCCAACCGTTACCACAGGCTCGCATCGACGGTCAGGGCCTCGGGTGGCGGACTCTGGGCGAGGCGGACTTCGTGAACGTGAACTGCGCCTCTAACACCTGGACCTGGAAGGACGGCGTGGCGCATTGCACCGGTGAACCAATCGGCGTGATTCGCACCCATCATTCGGTCACCAACCTGGAACTGGTGGTGGAGTGGCGTCATCTGCGTTCCGGTGGGAATTCCGGCCTTTTCCTCTGGGCTACCGACCGGTCGATTCGTCAGCTCAAGGCGGGCAACGGACGGTTGCCCGAAGGGATCGAGGTGCAGGTGCTGGATCATGGATACACCGAACAGTACGAGCGGGACCACCAGAAGAAGGCCGACTGGTTCACTACCCATGGAGATGTGTTTCCGACCGGCGCCGCCCAGATGAAGCCCTTCCCACCGGTGGCACCGGATGGCCAGCGCAGTTTTCCGCGACAGAACCGCAGCCGGGGAGTCGGCGAGTGGAACCACTATTACGTGCGGGCCATCAACGGTGAGGTTCGGCTCTGGGTGAATGGCGAGGAGGTTTCCGGGGGAACCGGCTGCCAGCCGGCGTCCGGGTACCTGTGTCTCGAATCGGAGGGATCCCCGGTGGAGTTCCGCAACCTGCGGATCCGGGAGCTGCCTTGATCTGTCCGCACACCGGCCGTGCCCGGCGCATCTGGAATGGGTCCTTATCGGGACCGCGATGGAGATCGGGGCGAAAACTCCAAAAACCAAATCCCAAGCTCCAAAAAAGTTCCAAGGACCAAAATCCAAGCGCCTCTCCCAGTTCCCCGGTGGGTGGCGCGGTTCGACGGGCAGGGGGGGTGACCGAAGCCGTGTCGGCCAACGCCTCGTTTCAGGAGGCCCTGACGGGAACCGGAAGCTTGGACCTTGGAGCTTCCCCTGGAGTGGTCCGGCGGGCGAGCCGCCCGCGCTCCTGCCGGTAAGGACCGATTCAAGGTGCGCCCGGACGCGCCGGATTCATCAGTCCGGCATGGACTTTCCCAACCCCGACGGGGACGTTCACTTCCCCATGAAAAAATGGCTCGTGCTTTGGCTGCTTTTTCCAGTGTGGGAAACGGCCGCCGCCGGTCCGGCCTTCCGCCTGGATTGGACCAACAATCTGCTGACCGTCACCAGCCCCACCATCCCCGGCGGCAAGCTGGAGATTTGGTATCTCGAAGCCTTCCTCCGCCCGGGCGCCCAGCAGCGGGACTGGGGCCAATCCCGACTGGCGCATCAGACGGAATTGGTGTCGGCCACGCCGGATGGCAACCGCCTCGAGTTCCGAACGCGGGTCGAACCGTCCGTACTCGTGCAACATGAAGTCGGGGCCGGTGCGGACGAACTCGACTTCACGTTTCGCCTCACCAACACCGGCGCGACGAACGCGCCCGTCCAATGGTTCCAGCCCGCCTGTATTCGTGTCGCCGGATTCACTGGCCGGGACCAGACGAGTTACCCCGCCCGAAGCTTTGTCTTCACGGCCCGCGGATTGACCCCACTGGATCGCATCGTCCGCACGACCAACGCCCTCTATCTCGGTGGGCAGGTTTATCTGCCGCCGTGGACGCGGCCCGCCGACGCCAATCCACGTCCGCTCGCGGGTGAACGGCTCACCAACGGCCTCATTGGTTGTGTGTCGGGCGACGGACGTTGGCTGCTGGCGACGGCGAGCGACCGGACGCACGAACTCTTCGAAGGCGTCTATGTGTGCCTGCACAGCGACCCGTTGATCGGCGGTCTGGCACCGGGAGAAACGCGGACGATTCGGCAAAAACTTTACCTCTTGCCGAACGACCCCGAGGCGCTGCTCCGGCGGTATCGGCAGGATTTTCCCGACGCCACGGCCACTGCATTCTAAGCTTTCAACGGGTGGTGGAAGGGAAAGGACCATTTCTACCCTGCCCCCCGCGGGCGCCTCTTGGATTTGTCTTTATAGGGACAGCGATGGGGACCGGGGCGAAAGCTCCAACAGCCAAATCCCAAGCTCCAAAGAAGGGTGGACCTCCAAAATCCGGACGTGAATCG
>CAYYSX010000536.1:0-2435 GCA_964474315.1 uncultured Verrucomicrobiota bacterium
GTTCCGGGCGACGCTGCTTCGCGATAGATCGTAGAAGTTGTTGCCAGAACTAGGCTCCCGTTCCGATCTTTCGTCAGATCGATACCGGGCCCGGATCCATACCAGGGATTGGTCGGATGATTCCGATAGATTTCGGTCCATACTTCCGACTTGAGGTCCATTCGTAAGGTGCTCTCACCAAAACAAGCGACCAAGGAATCGGCCGAGTCTTCCAGAACCGCGAAGGCCCAACCGGACTCACTTACCCGCCTCAATTCCGTTTCGGTACAAAGCCAAAGTCCGGCCTCGGTACAAGCCCAGACGCCGCCTGCCCGCCGGGGGGCCAAGCGGCTGATCTTGCCTACTGCTGCACCAGCGACGCCGGGAATAGCCACGAATTCGTCATTCTTTTGCCGGAGCAATCCGTCGGTGGTGGCGACCCATATGTTTCCCTCTGAGTCACAAACGAGGGCGCGGATGCTGTCTCCCAATTCTTGGAGAGCCGCTGTGTTACGAGAATCAAATACGGCGAACCGATTCCCATCGAATCGCGCGAGGCCGCGCGACGTGCCCACCCAGAGAGATCCATCTGGAGACTGGCACAACGCTTGAATCTGATTGCTAGGCAGACCGTGGTCGATAGTAAAGCGATCGGCCTTGTAGGTGACGGGTGGGTTCGGTGCTCCGGCGGCAAATTCGGGAGTGACGGAATGCGCATCGATTGACTCAATGTTGGTAAGCAAGACGCCCGCATGGAACCAGGGGGTTCGACCTGGAACCGGCGCTTGAGGTAAGATGATGCCGTTCGTAGTGACGGACCATCGAGCAACCCGTAGATCGAATAGGGAACTGCCGAGAGACAGCCATTGGTTGCTCCAATAAACGAGCAGCAGTACCAATCTAAAAATTGCTCTGCGTCGGAAAGGCATTTTATCTGCTAAACCTCTGGTTCAGATGCGTAAAACTCCATCAGGCTACCATCAACGTGATAGCAGGAAAGCCAATTCCTCGCTCAGGTCCGAACGAAGGGCGCCTCTCTATTTTTGGTGAGGTGGCGGGCGATTTTCGAAGAGGCCGTGCCACACCACTGGCCGCCGAGGGCACGAGGGGCACTCGGCACGCACTCGCGTTCCAGTTCACCCCAGGCGACTCTACCCGCTCCGCAAAGTCAGCGAGTCTGGCCGGCCGCGGCTACGTAGCCAGATTCAGAAAAAGCCTTGACGACGCCCCATCGGAGCCAAGGCTTCAACCAGATCAATTCCTGTTAGGATTTGAAAATATCACACTCGAAAATGAAAGCGATTTTTGCTTGGATGGCTTTGCTGGGAGCTGGGATCGCCAGTGGCGACGAAATCAAAATCGGCGGGGCACGGCTGGTTTTCGCTTCGGTCGAAGAAGGCAGACGGATGTTGGGGAGACGCGATGAGTTTGTGGAACGAATGAGCGGCTTTGATCGGGCCGCTCGGTTGAAAACGGAAAAAGAGGTTTCGGAAACGGAGTTTTTGAAGTTTGTCGCGACCCAGGTGCTGGAGTTCCGCGAAAACGAAAGGGAATGGGTGGAGGAAAGCCTGCGGAGGCTGAAGCCAAAGATCGAGGCCTTCCCCTTGCCCTGGCCGGAGACGATCTATTTGATCAAGACCACGGGAAAGGAAGAGGGGAACGCGGCTTACACGAGGGCCAATGCCATTGTTCTGCCGGAAAGGCGGCTCAGCCCGACCCGGAATCCGGGGTTGGATCGGATCCTGGCTCACGAGTTGTTTCATATCCTTTCACGACAGAATCCGGCGTTGAAAGAGGCCTTGTATGAGGTGATTGGATTCCGCAAATGCGAGGAAATCCCCTTTCCCAAAGGCCGGGCGCGCATCACCAATCCGGATGCGCCCCGGAACGATCATTGGATCGAGTTGCAGGCGGAGGGGAAGACGGTGGCCGCGATACCTATTTTATTGGCCAGCCAGGACACCTACGATCCCCGCCAGGGCGGAGAGTTTTTCAACTATCTGACGTTCAAGTTTTTGGTGGTGCAACCCAATGAGGACCGAACGGCCTCAGTTATTTTCGATGCCGAGAACCCAACGCTGTTGGATGCGGATCAAGTGGACGGATTCTTTGAGCAGGTGGGCCGGAACACGAACTATATCATTCATCCCGAGGAAATTCTGGCGGACAACTTCGCATTGTTGATCGACCCGAAGGGGGAAGTCAAAACCCCGGAATTATTGCAGAAGATGCAGGCCAAGTTGGAAGAGTTTGGGCGCTGAGAGGATGAGAAGAAGGTGACTGGCCGCGAACGAAAGAAAAACGACGCGGTACCGCAGACATTCCTGTCTGCCGTACCGCAGGTCTTTTAGCCTGCCAGCGGACCCGAGGCAGCTTGACAACCTGCGGAACAGCAGGTCGGAGGCCGGTGCTATCAATCGTTGCGAACGTACGTGCGTGTAGCGTGCGGTGTCCTC
>CAYYSX010000537.1:0-2435 GCA_964474315.1 uncultured Verrucomicrobiota bacterium
AGGGTCAGTGATTCGCGGACCAGCGACCTCCCAGCGGCAACACTTCGAACCGCTGCCCGAGCTGCCGGCAAGAGGCGGCAAAGGGTTCCGGCGAAGCGGTGTTGAACGCGAACAGATCGTAGTGGCAGGGAATGACCCACCCAGCCCCGATCTCCCGAGCAAGTTCCGCCGCCTCCGGCCCGGACAAATTTCCGGCCACTCGCCGTTCAGGGGCTCGACCATTGATCGGCAGCAGAGCCACCGAGATGCCCAGGGGACGCAGTCGTTCTACCAAGCCAGGGTACCCGACGGTGTCCCCCGAGTGATACACCACCCACGGGCCGGCGCGAACCACGAACCCCAGGTAACGATTTCGGCCGGCGGCGTCCGTCTCGATCGTTTCGTGCGCCGCGGGAATGGCGTGAATCTCGAAGCCGGCCAACAACGTGGTTTCCGGAGTACCCGGGGCCTGGGTCGAAGTCGTCGCATCCAGACCATGAATCCGCTCGTCCGGAAGTCCGGACCGTTCCCTGACCGTGATGCGGTTGGCTTCCGGGCAGACCATCTCCAGGTTCGGATTGGCCTCGACCAACGGCCGCACCGTGTCCGGATCGAGATGATCGGTGTGGTTGTGCGAGGAGGTCACCACGTCCACGAAATCCAGTTTTCCCGGTTCAATTACCCGCTCGCTGATCCGCACGTGGGGCTTATCCGTGTTCGCATACTTCCGCGTCAATGAATCGGAGAGATACGGGTCGAACAGGAGACAGTGTTCCTTCCAGGCCAGAAGAAATCCGCTTTGCCCGAGCCACCACAGATGGAGTTGGTCCGGCCGGGAGCGGGCTTGGTGGACGTCCTGGAGAAAACGAGTGTCGGCGAGCACCGGTTTGATGAGCGGAAGAGGCATCGGATCGTTGGGCCTTTGATTTTTGAGGGTCGTAAGGCGTGAAGCGTGAGGCGTCTTTGCGGTCCTTTTGAGCTTTGAGCTTTGAACTTCCCTCATCTCCCCCACTTCAACTCCGACCTTCCTCGCGGCAGATCGACGCACGCTTCGATCCCTCCGGAAACGCGCCGCCAGGTTCCCGGACCGAACGGTGTCGGGTCGGTCACTTCGGCCAGCTCCTGGGGCGGAGCAGTGGGACCGCGGTGCCAGTGGAACGGACCGGACGCATTCGTGCGTACGCGGAGCGTGAACTCGGAGCACGCAAAGGGCGCTGCCAACCGCAGCGCATCCGGCCCGGATTCGATCCGGGTGAGTTCTTTGGCCGCCCAATAGCGGGCGATGTCGGTCAGCTTCATCCATTGCAGTGAATCGAAACGTTGGTGCAGCCGCCGCACCACTTCCTGGAAGATAGTGAAGCCCCGCTTTTCCCCATTCCAATACACCCCGGTCCAATGGGCCAGGAGCAAGGCCGGTTCGCCGCGTTCAATCACTTCGACCAACCGCCCACGCTGGCCGTCGGCGGTGATGAAGCGGTCGGTCCCCTCCGGCTCCGTGCAGTCCCAACCACCGGTCCAGTCGCCCGTGCAGGCAATCAGGCTCACCACGCAACGCGGATCAGGGCCGTCCAGTCCGCGGGCATACTCGACCCGGGGCGTGACTGGTTCCGGGCCTTCGTCAATCACATGGCGGAAATAATGCGGAACCTCGACCCGGAATACCTCGCGCAGAGCTTCCTCCGCGGCCTGCGCCAACTGGGGCAAGGCCCGATTCCCGAAGCCGCCCGGGGTGGTGATCCCGTCGCAGGGCAATCCGACCTCTCGCAGGATGCGCAGGGCAAACGCCAGGTAGGACGCGATCTCGTCCACGCTGCGGCCGGTGGTCCATTCCCAGTTCTCCATGAACCGCGGTGAGTCGTCGGCGTACGGCTGCCCGGTCGAGAGATCGATCACCCGGGTGTGGGTGACCATCTCGGGATGAATGTCCCAGTTGGGCAGCATCAATTGGCGCACCAAATCGAGGGAGGCGGCCAATTCTGCCTGACTCCAGCCGGGCAGGACACGATCGATCCGACCCACGCAGGCCGGGAAGGGAACCACACTATACTTGCCCTTCACCCCGGTGGAGGCGGCCCATTCGCCAAACTCGCGAACGAAGGAGTCAGGAATCTCGACTGGCCAATCGCGCCAGTTTCGTCGGTACACGGGATTCGCTCCGGCAAACGTATCGTTGAACTGGGGCATGGCGAACCGGTTGAGGTTCACCAGACAGGTGGAGTCGTCGATGATGATGCTGACCGGAACGCGTCCGCGAGGATGGATCACCTCGACGTTGGCCGACCGGGTGGGGCGCTCTCCGGGCACTTGGGCGGCCAACCACGAGGGAACCGCCAGCGCGCCGGCACCCAAGAGGCTGCGCTGAAGAAACTGTCGGCGGCGAAGGCGAGGGTTCACGGACCGCTATGACACTCTTCCTGGCCGTCGATTTTCAATGGCCGATTGCCGCTGGTGCGGAC
>CAYYSX010000538.1:0-2427 GCA_964474315.1 uncultured Verrucomicrobiota bacterium
GCTTTTCCTCGGCTCGAAAGACGGACTCCAAACCAATGCCGCTTGGATGGCCACCGTCCACCCTTTTAGGGTACGTCCCCATGACAACGAACTCCAGTTCTTCGGGAATTACATCGTCGTTGACGACTTTAACCGGGATGGACTGAGCGATGCCGTCATCACGGCTCCCTATGCCGGCCAGAACGACCCAAATGAAGGCATGGTTTTTACCTACTATGGAACCCGTCAGGCTCCCGGCCTGCCTTCCACCTTCGATTGGATCATCCAAGCCAACCGAAGTCACGCTGTCTTGGGCCTCATGGCCCAACCGGCGGGAGACGTCAATGGGGATGGTTATCCTGATCTTTTAATCGGTGCGCCGAACTTTTCCGATTCCGAACCACGGGAAGGTTTGATTGCGGTCTTCTTCGGTTCTGCGCGCGGTTTCTCCTCCGAACCGAATTTTACCGCCCGCAACGGTATGACTGACGTGCGGCTCGGACTTTTCGGCAGCGGGGTCGGTGATCTGAACGGAGATGGCTATGACGACCTGGTGGTCAGTCAGTCGAGAGCCGTTGTTTCTGCGAGCTACACAACTCCTCACGGTGCCATTCGTATTATTTACGGCACTGCCAACGGACCGAGGGGTTCGTCCGAAACGAGACTTGCCAAGCCGATTCTCCAATGGATCGCTCAAGAGTGGCAGCGGTTATCGTTCGTCGGCAAGGGCCTGGTCGGGCTGGTGGGATTTGCTCTGCTTGGCTTAATGGGTGTGACTGGCCGGCGGATCTGGAAAAAGCGCACCATCATCCTCGTGGAACAACGGGAGCGCCGTTCCCGAACGGAAGAACGGGAACGACTCGCGCGGGATCTGCACGATGAACTCGGCTCCCGGATCAGTCGCCTCCACCTCATCGCCGAACGGGTGCGGGAGGATCTCGATAACCCGGGCGCCGTCCGCACCATCAGCGACGTCCTGACCCAGGAGGCCCAAGACCTGCGCACCGCCATCGAGCAGGTCGCTTCCACGCTGAAGCCCGAAATCGCCACGCCGGACGGATTGGTCCAAGCCCTCAACCAGCACGCCAACAGTTTCTTTGCCCGCACGCCGGTGCGCTGTTTCCAAGACCTTCCCCTGGAGCTTCCCCCGCTCGAACTCCCCAAGGAAGTGGGAGCCGAACTCTTTCCCTGTGTACGGGAAGCGCTGGCCAATGTGCTGCGTCACTCCCAAGCGACCGAAGTCTGGTTCAAGATTCGCTGGGAGGACCACCTCATTCGCGTCTCGGTCGAGGACAATGGGGTGGGGTTCCTTCCCGCCGAAGTCAGAGAAGGAAACGGTCTGCGAAATTTCCGCACCCGACTCGCGAGCCTGGGTGGTCAGGTAGAGCTTCAAAGCTCCCCTGGCCGAGGCACCTATGTCGCCTTCGAAATCGCCACCGGGCCGCATCTCCCGAGCCCTCCGGAACGCTGATTTCTCACCTGCCGGAAACGACGCCGTCGTTCTGGGTTGGGGAGCGCGCCCGGGCCGGGAGCACACCACGGGCGGGGGCGCCCGGGGCCGTCGGCGGGGCGCCGACGGCTGCGCCCGAGTCGGGCGCGGTCCCCGTACCGCAGACCTTTCCGGTCTGCTGTTCCGCAGGTTTTCAACCTGCCCTCCGGAAGGGACAACGGCCCTCTGTGCCTGCCCCTCCTCCGAACTCCCCGGGGGACAGAACATCAATCGGGGGGACACTCCAACGCCTTCCCGATAGCCACGTTGCTGCGGGTCACAGACCCGCGCTCCGATCCCCTGCGACCAGGCGCGAAGTCTGCAGTATATAGCTGGGCGGACCGAAGAAGGGCGTTCGGAGATTCTCCAAAGGGCTCGATCCTGTGCTGGCCTGAAAGGCCTGGAGACTCCAGCCCGGGGCCGCGCCCGCCGGGGGCTGCCCCGGGTTGGGACCGGCGACGAGGTTTTGCGCCCTGGAGGGGCGCCAGAGCGCGGACGGCCTCGTCCGCTCGTACCTCCAGGCAAGCTATCGAGCCTCAAGCGAACTCCCAGGGGCGGAGCATTAATCGGGGGTCATTCCATTGCCTTCCAGGTGGCCACGTTGCTGCGGGTCACAGACCCGCGCTCCGCCCCCCCCGGCGACTCCACGCGCCTCTCAGTCAGCGCGTCCGGCCGTCCGCGGCTACGTAGCCGCTGAGGGAACGAAGCGCACGAGGCGTTGGGGACGAAAGCTCAAAGCTCAAAGTTCAAAGCTCCAAAGAAGTTCCAAGATCCAAGCCCCCGGCTCCCGCCCGAACCGTCCCTGGAAGCGGCGCCGTCGGAGGCAGGGCGTCTATTGGACCTCCTTGGTGGAAGAAGCTGGGCCGTTGGGGACAGGGCCTCTGTCGCGCCTCGTTCAACTCAGGCGGCGCCACGAACCGGGGGGCTTGGGATTTCTTTGGCCCTTGGCCCTTGGAGCT
>CAYYSX010000539.1:0-2424 GCA_964474315.1 uncultured Verrucomicrobiota bacterium
AGACGCGGAACGGCGAATGGATTTGGCATGACCTTGTTGAAACCGAAGACCTTGCTGCGGTCAATCCAGGACCACATCCGGCCGTGTCAGCCGCCAAGGGATGCCTCTTGATTTTGTCCTCAGGAAGGGGGGAACCGCGCCCAAGCTCCAAAAGCCAAACCCCAAATCCCAAAGAAGCTCCCAAGCCCCAAGTTCCCTGGTTCGCAGCGCCACCCTGAGTGAAACGAGGCGCGACCAATGCTGCCCGACGCCCCACTTCCTCGGCGGTTCGGTCGGAAACCGGGAGCTTGGAGTTTGGAGCTTCTTTGGAGCTTGGACCTTGGCTTTTGGAGCTTGAGGAAGGGGATGGGCAACTCTTTGGGCTCGGCCCGCGGCGTTAAGGACAGATTCAATATGCGCTCAGAGGCGCCCCTTTCTCCCGCATCCATCCATCCTCGGCTTGATACTTGAGTCCCAACTCCCCACTGAGCACCGTCCAACGTGTTCCTGCTACGCCGACTCCCGCCGCGCTGGCGGCCCTTTCTGGCCGTTGCCCGGGGAATCCTGCTGGCCGGCAGCGGCGGCCTCGTCGCGGCTGAGTCCGACTCCTTCCTTCCGCTCAACTCCACCACGGACGCTGACTGCGTGGTGACGTTTAACGAGGTTTTCTATCATCCCGCCCCGGACGGGCCCGAGATGGAATGGATCGAACTCCACAACCAGCTCGCCGTGGATCAGGACCTCTCGGACTGGAGTCTCGAAGGCGCGGTTGATTTTCGCTTCCCCAAGGGCACGACGCTCAAAGCCGGGGCCTACCTCGTCATCGCGGCCAACCCCGTCGCGCTTCAGTCGGAGTCCGGCATCACGGGCGCCCTCGGGCCTTGGACCGGCCGTCTGAACAACGCCGGAGACCATCTCATTCTTCGCAATCTCAACGGCCGGTTGATGGATGAGTTAGAGTATAACGATGACCCTCCGTGGCCGGTCGCTGCCGATGGCTCGGGAGCGTCTCTCGCCAAACGCCTGCCCTCGTCGCCGTCCAGTCCCGCCGAAAACTGGCGGGCCAGCCAGCAGCCCGGCGGCACGCCCGGAACGCTGAATTTTCCAGTGCCGGGTCTTACCCCGCCGCCCCCGGTGGACATGCTGGTTGCCCGAAATTCGCCCGGGCTATGGCAGATTCCCACGGCGGCCGTGGCCGATGCCGGCTGGACAGCTTCGGACTTCAACGACGCCGCCTGGGAAATGGGCGCCAACGGATTTGGCTTCACCAGCTCGACCAACCCCACGGTGCTCGCCGCCCAACGCTATTATCGATTCGAAGGCGAGGGCGCGGACGCCTCGGAAAACCGGGTCCATGGGCTCGCCCAGAATGGCGCTCGCTATACGACGGATCCGTCGCCCGCCCTCGGCTCCAATCTCTCCCTCCGCTGCGACGGCAATGACGAGTTCTTCCGAGTAGAGGATGCGATTTCCCCCCAAGACTACACACTCTCTATTTGGGTGAAGTTCCAAACGATCCGCGCCTGCAGCCTCGTCGTTCGAACGGACGTCTCCGGTCCGCAATCCGCTTGGTCGCATCAGGTTCGGATCAACGCGCAGGGTCTCTTTGAGCACTATTGCTTCAGCGGCGGGGAACGCGTCGTCACGGGAACCACCGTGGCTCAGACCAACCGGTGGTACCACGTCGCCGCGACGGCGGAGAGCCAAGGGGTCGGACGCCTCTATGTGAATGGCCTGGAGGAAGGAACCCCCGTGCCGCTGGGCGAACTCTGGAATGAGGGCACGCGCTGGATCTTCGGCAGCAACGCGGGAGCATCGCCGAGTTTTCTGCGCGGCTGGATCGACGACGTCGCCATCTGGCATGAAGCCTTGCCCGCCGCTTCGATCCTCGCCTTGGCGGACGGGACCCCTCCCGCCACGGGCCGCGGGATGGCCGGAACGTTCGTCACCGATCTTCGTACGGTGATGCTCGGAGAAAACGCGTCCGCCTGGTTCCGGCTGCCGTTCGTCCTGCCCGCGCACACTTCCTATGATCAGCTTACTTTGAGTATTCGCTATGCCGATGGCCTGGTCGCCTGGCTCAACGGCGTGGAAATCGTCCGACGGAATGCCCCCGCCGAACTGCATTGGAACAGCACCGCGCCCGCCGAGCGAACCGCCGAGGACGCCGTCCAGCCGGAGGTCATCCAACTGAACGATCGCCTCGGACTCCTGCATCCCGGAACCAATATCCTGGCCGTTCAAGGGATGAACTTCAGCGCCGATCATCCCGACTTTCTAATTGAGCCCACGCTGACCGCCCGCCGCGCTGAACCATCCGCCGAGGATTTGCCGGTGGCTTTGAGCGAAGTCCCCAGCGCCGACACCCGACCGTTCTGGATCGAATTGGTCAATCAGAGCGCCTTCCCGCAAGACCTCAGCGCGCTGGCATTGCGGACTGGGAAC
>CAYYSX010000540.1:0-2390 GCA_964474315.1 uncultured Verrucomicrobiota bacterium
CGGGCGGGACGCCCGGTTCTGCACGCCAGAGGCGTACGCTCCCCATCCCAAAAACGGAGATACGCCCCGACGGTTTCCGGCGCTTTGGAGGAAACAGACAAGGAACGCCCCAGGTCCTTCCCACCTCACGCCCGAACCCAAAGCGGTGCCCAGCACCGCCCTCCGAATGGAGTCAAATCCGCGGCCCCAAAGCTTGATACGACTACGCCTTTGGCGTAGCTCTTCTCGGGTGGTCTTTATCGAAACGCCCACGTTCACGAAACGCCTCCTGCAGTTGATGGACGACGCACGCTACGCCGCGTTGCAGGCGTATCTGGCGGACCGGCCTGACGCGGGAGATTTGATTCGCGGCTCAGGCGGCATTCGAAAAATCCGCTGGGCCGGGAGTGGACGCGGCAAGCGCGGCGGTTTGCGGGTGATCTACTATTGGTGGGTTGCCCGGAATCGCATCTCGATGCTGCTCGTGTATCCGAAGAACGAACAGGACGATTTGAGCGCGGACCAGTTGAAACAGCTTCGGAAGGCACTGAAGATCTGAAAATGAAAAAAGAACTGTTTGAAGAATTGCTGCAAAGCGTCAACGAAGCCGTCGCCATCGAGCGCGGAGCGTTCAAGCCGTCCCGCAAATTCGAGGTCAAAACGGCTAATGATGTCGTGCGCGTGCGAAAAAAGCTCGGTCTGTCGCAGGTCAAGTTTGCCCATCTGCTCGGTATCAGCGAAGACACCCTGCAAAATTGGGAACAAGGCCGCCGCCAACCCGCAGGCCCGGCCAAAGTGCTGCTGAAAATCGCCGCCAACCATCCGAAGATTGTATTGGAAGCGGCTGGCTGAACACGGCGCTCTCCCACCGCAACGTGGTTGCGTCATTCAGCCTGGCACGGTCGGGTTCTCAGCCTCAGCCGCCTGAATCAGACGAAGCGAATCACATTGGTCCTAAGATGCGATCGCTGGGAAACTCGGGGGTGTTGTGCGTATCCAGGACCGTGAAGCGAACGCCATCGAAGCGAACCAGCCCGCCTTGGGTTCCCAGCCAAAGATAGCCGTCCCGAGTCTGCGTCAGAGCTGTGACGGTGTTGTGGGGCAATCCCTCCTCGGTTTGCCAGACATCCACGCGAAAGTCCCCCGGCGCGGCGGTGGCGGACAGCAGTGTGACAACGCCCAGGAACTCCCGGATCCGGCATTCCATCCAGCCTGACGCGCCTCGCAGCACATCCGGAGGTTAGCTTGGGGATCGCCATCAAGGCGAGGTTTGGCAGTGGCCGTAGCCGCCTAGGGAACGAGGCGTCATCTCGCATCGATGGATGGTCTGGTGAGGCACCATCCCAGGTTGGCGGTCTTCCTTACGGTTCCGGGATGCCCAAGTCGCGGCAGATTTTCCGGGCAAGAAACTTGTTAATCTCCGCGTGCCGAGGAACCGCCGATCGGCGGTTGGCTACTGGATTGCCCCACCAGGAGTGATCGCTGCCTTCGCGGATCAGGTGGCACCCGTGTGCGCTCAAATGCCGGATGAGTTCCCGCCGCTTCACACCAGGAGGATCTCCTCCTCGTAGCCTGAGCTGGCCGCGGCCAAGGCCTCGGCACGGTTGAACGCCAGCGCTTCCTTGAGGGCGGAACGGAGGTTCCGGAGCAGTTCGGCGCGGGTCTTACCCTGCGAGTTAACGCCGGGAATCTCCTGCACCCAGCCGATCCACCAGCCTTCGTCGTGTTTGATGACGGCGGTGAACTTGGTTTTCATGGCGGCAAGCTAAGGAACCGTCTTGAAGGCAGGCAAGTCACTAGATTCAGGGACTTGAGTCGGCCAGATTGAGATAACGGTCGGGCCGGAGTGCCTTGAGCAACGTGGACTTCCCGATCTGCCCGCGGCCCCAGCAGCAGCCCATTCTGCCGGGTCTGCGCAAGATGCGCCTGAAGCAATCTGACCTGCCTGTGGGTCATTTACGACGTAAATGACCCACAGGCAGGTCAAGTGCCTGGTTCGTGTTCAAGCCGATCGTGGCTGCCACATCCGCCCACTCAGCACACGTTCGCCGAATCGAACCGTTACCTGCCGAGATTCCAGTCCGCGAATCACGGGGCAGACGATCGGCGCGTTCTTTTCACAATGGAGAGAATCAAAGGAACTGACTCAAGTGGGGTCAGGAAGGGGTCACCCTCTTTTCACGAGGTCAAGAGTTCTGGGACAGGAGAGGTTTGCGTGGGCGCATCTGGACACGGTCCTTACCGGGACGGCGATCGGGAGCCGGGGCGAAAGCTCCAAAAGCCAAATCCCAAGCTCCAAAGAAGGGTGGACCTCCAAAATCCGGACGTGAATCGAGGCCCTGAACTCTCCCCTGTCGAGTCGTCTCTCCCGAGACGACTGTCGTCTGGGGACAGACGACTCTACAAGGTGG
>CAYYSX010000541.1:0-2357 GCA_964474315.1 uncultured Verrucomicrobiota bacterium
CAGGCCTCTTGGCCTGCTGTACCGCAGGTTTTTAACCTGCCCTCGGGGTCCACTGGCAGGCTGAAAGCCTGCGGTACAGCAGACAGGAATGTCTGCGGTACTGTGTAGCGCAGGCCTCTTGGCCTGCTGTACCGCAGGTTTTTAACCTGCCCTCGGGGTCCACTGACAGGCTGAAAGCCTGCGCAACAGCAGACAGGAATGTCTGCGGTACGGTTTATCGGTCGGCTGCTTGCCGGTCTGGGTGAACTCCCCCAATCTTTCGCCGCATGAGTTTGCTTCCTTTCGGTGAGCTGCCGGCCTACGCGCCGCGGCGTTTCGTTCCGGCCGGTCTGGATCTGGGAGAGTGGGCCGCGGTAGAGCCCTTGTTTGCCTCCTTGGAACAGCGGGTGGGCGATTGCCGGACCGGGGCGGAGTTTGAACAGTGGATTCTTGATGTCGGCGAACTGGCCGCCGCGCTGGAGGAGGAGGGAAGCAAGCGGTACATCGCCATGACTTGCCACACCGACAACCCCGAAGCGGAACGAGCCTACCTCCATTACGTCGAGCAGGTTGAGCCTAAGATCAAACCGCGCCGCTTCGCCCTCGCTCAGGCCTACCTCGCGCATCCACTCCGACCGACGCTGCCGAAGGAACGCTACGAGGTGTACGACCGGGATACCACGCTGCTGGTGGAATTGTATCGCGATGAGAATGTCCCGCTCGAAACGGAAGAGGCGAAGGTCGGGAACGAATACAACAAGCTTTCGGGTTCGTTGACCGTCGAGTTTCGCGGCGAGCAACGCACGCTGGTGCAGATGGGGCGGTATCAGGAAGAGCCGGATCGGGCACTACGGGAGGAGGCCTGGAGGTTGGTGGCGGACCGCCGGCTCCAGGAAGCGGAAACGTTTGAGGGATTCTTCGACCAACTGGCAGACGTGCGCGCCCGGATCGCCACCAACGCCGGATTCGCCAACTACCGCGATTATGCGTTTCGAGCCCGTGGACGTTTCGACTACACGCCGGCCGACTGCGAACAGTTTCACGACGCCATCGAAGCGGAAGTCATGCCCGCGGTGCGGACCTTGCAGGCGCGGCGGCGCGAGCAACTGGGGGTTCCCACCCTGCGTCCCTGGGATCTCTCGGTGGACCCCCTGGGCCGGCCCCCGTTGAAGCCCTTCACCGACACCGCCGAGATGGAGCAAGGTTCCCAGGCCATCTTCGACCGGCTCGATCCCGAACTGGCCCGCGGGTTCCAAACCATGCGTGACCTGCGGTTGCTCGACTTGGCGAACCGGAAAGGAAAGGCGCCGGGCGGATACCAGAGCACGCTCAGCGAATCGCGGTTGCCCTTCATTTTCATGAACGCGGTCGGCCTGCAGCGGGATGTGGAAACGATCCTGCACGAGGCGGGGCATGCTTTTCATGCCCTGGCCACGCGGGACGAGCCGCTATTCGCCTACCGCAGCGCTCCCATCGAGTTCTGCGAAGTCGCCTCCATGTCGATGGAACTGCTCGGCGCGCCGCATCTGGATGTTTTCTATTCTGAAGCCGAGGCCCGCCGGGCGCGCCGAACCCATCTGGAAGGAATCGTGAACGTGTTCCCTTGGATTGCGACGGTCGATGCGTTTCAGCATTGGTTGTACACTCATCCCGGGCATCCCCGGGCCGAGCGTTCCGCGGCATGGTTGAGGCTGATGGACCGGTTTGGCGGCGACGTGGATTGGTCCGGTCTCGAGACCACCCGGGCCAGCCTTTGGCACCGGCAACTCCATATCTTTTTGTATCCCTTCTACTACGTGGAATACGGCATCGCCCAGTTGGGGGCGCTGCAGGTCTGGGCCAATGCGGCCGACCATCCCGCGAAAGCCCTGGCGGACTACAAGGCGGGTCTGGCCCTCGGCGGCGCGCGCCCGCTTCCGGAGTTGTTCGCCCGGGCAGGCTGCCGGTTCGATTTCCGCCGCGCCACCTTGAAGCCCTTGATGGAACGGCTGCAGGAGGAATTGGCCAAACTGGCCTGAGGCCCGGATTTGCTCCGGCTAAACTTCGATGTGGTCTGAACGCGACTCCTGGGGAGAATCGAGCCGAAAACGCCCGTTTTCGATGACGGTGCTCCTGATCGTCATCAACGTCGTCGTTTTCCTCGGCGAATTGTGGATCGAGAATAACACCCGGTGGCCCCTGGGCCGCTGGCTCGCCTTGAGCGTGCCGGGGTTGCAGTCGGGGTATGTCTGGCAGTTGCTGACCTACCAGTTCCTGCACGGCGGCTGGCTGCACCTGCTCTTCAACTGTTGGGCCTTGTATGTGTTCGGTCGCGAGCTGGAGGAACGGCTGGGCTGGAGCGAATACCTCAAGCTCTATCTGTTCAGTGGGATCGTCGG
>CAYYSX010000542.1:0-2302 GCA_964474315.1 uncultured Verrucomicrobiota bacterium
AGGTCAAGCGGTATTCATTGGATTGAGTCGAATTGCAGGGCGCCTCTTGAATTGGTCCTTGGTCTCCCATGACCCGGCGGGAATGCCTGCCCCAGTCGCGCCGTTTCACCTGTGCTGTGGGGGAGGTCGTCTCAGAGAAACGACGCTACAAGGACAGTATCAAGATGCGCCCAGTTGGGCCGTTGGGGCCGGGTGCATTTTGGATTGGTCCTTGCCGCGACGGCGAGAGGGCCGGGGGATTTGGAACTCGGGTTTGGGAGCTTCAGGAGCGAAGGACTCGAGCAGACGAGCCGTCCGCGCTCCCGGCCAAGGACCGCACCCTTCAGCAACGGTGCTTCACCATCACTGCTCCCGCCCCCAGCGTTCCTGACCGCCTCGACTCCAACCGGGGTTGTGGGTGCGTCAGGCGAAAGGGTCCAGCTCCTTGAGGATCTCCCGACGGCACGCGTCGATATCGACGTCGAGGTCTTAGAAGCAGATGATCGGTGTTGACGAAGTGGTGGCTGAAGCGGGCGGCCTCTTCACGGGCGAAGACGAGAACCTGCTGGGCGCGGGGCGTGAAGCTGGGCAGATTCTCCTTGTTCATGGCCTGATGAGAGGGTGCTCTCCCGTGCATCGCCTCACACCACTTTGGCGGCCGCGGCCTTGGTGTGGTCGGGTGCGGGAAATTGGCGGAGGCGGGTCCGCAACAGCTCCGCCCGCAGCGCATCCCGCTGCTCGGGTTCGAGCTTCTCGGGCCGAGAGGTTTGCAAGTGCCAGGGCTGGCTGATCAGGAACAATTCGTCCACCAGCGCCTTGGAGACGCCGACGAACATTCCCAGGTCCACCCCCAAGCGCAGCAGGCTCAACTGATTCATGGTCTCCTTGGAAGCAATGACATGGGCCTGGCTGAGGATTCCGTAGGCACGGCCCACCAAATTGAAGAGATGGCGCGGCTTCTTTTCGAGTTGGGCGGCCCGGGCGTTCTGTTCCGCCTCGATGATTTGCAGGGCCACTTTGTTCAGGCGCTCGACGATCTCGCTCTCCGATTCTCCCAACGTCTGCTGGTTGGACACCTGGAAAATGTTGCCCAAGGCCTCGGTTCCCTCCCCGTAGAGCCCGCGCACAGCCAAACCCAGCTTGTTCACCGCCTGGATGATCTGGTTGATGTGTTCGGCCAGGACCAATCCCGGCAGATGCAGCATGGCGCTGACCCGAATCCCGGTTCCCAGGTTGGTCGGACAAGCGGTCAGGTAGCCGTACTGTTCGGTAAAAGCGAATTCCACCTGCTCCTGCAACGCCGAATCGAGGGCGTCCAAGGAAAGCCAGGCCTGCTTGAGCTGGAGACCCGGACGAAGGGCCTGCATGCGCAGGTGGTCTTCCTCATTGATCATGACGCAGAAGTTCTCGTCCCGGTTCAACACCAACCCGCTGCCCTGCCCCTTGGCGGCATGCTCACGGCTGATCAGATGGCGTTCCACCAGGACCTGTTTGTCGAGCGGCGTCAGTTTGTCCAACCCCTCGGCAAACGGCTCCAGTCCCAAGTGCGGCATCCCCGCCACCAGCGGCATCAGCAGCTCATACGACTTCATCCGCTCGGGCTTCTTGGCGTGGCCGGGAAAGGGCGTCTGGGTCAGGTTACGCGCCAGCCGGACGCGGGAGGACAACACAATCCAGTCATGCGGTCCGGTGCGCTGGCTGACGGCTTCGGGTGAGGAAAGAAACTCGAGAATCTTCATGGCAAGCCGGGAAAGGGTTTAAGCGGAGGCGGTGGCCTTACGTGCCTGCTTGATCTCGTCCCGCAACGTCGCGGCCCGTTCGAAGTCCTCTTTGGCGATAGCCGACTTCAAGTCCGCCTCGAGCCGGTTCAGGCGGGTCTCCGCCTCGACCGAGCGGCGCAGGGCCGGGGGAACCTTGCCTTTGTGTTGCGTCCCCCGGTGCATGCCCTTGAGCAACTGTTCGAGCCCGTCCGCGAACACCTCATAGCACTTGGCGCAGCCGAGGCGTCCGGTCTTTTTGAAGTCCGCCTGCGTGAAACCGCATTCCGGACAGGCCACGTCCGTGCCCGCCGCGGCCGTGGCTTCTTCCATCTTCTGCGAGGCGCCCAAGCCCAGGAGGAGGTCGGCGATGGAAAAGACGGTCGGGTCATTGATGCCCTTCTCCTTCGCGCAAGCGTCACACAGGTCCACCTTCTTCACCTCGTTGGCGACGATCTGGGTGTAATGGACGGTGGCCGGCGCCTTTTTGCAGAATTGGCATTGCATGGTTTGGCGAAGGCAACTTCCGCACCCGGCGTCAACCCGTCAAGCGACCCTGAGACGGG
>CAYYSX010000543.1:0-2299 GCA_964474315.1 uncultured Verrucomicrobiota bacterium
TCGGGAAGGCCGGCCGTCGCGGTCGTGAGCGTCTGTCCCAACTGGAGCACCGGAGCGCTGGACGGCCACTGGATGGTGTAATGAACGTCCACCGGCACGTTCACCTGGCCATTCGGGCGCTGATCCAACCAGGCGATGGGATCCCCCTCGACCGCGGCCGGCCGGCCGTTGCGTTGGAGGTCGTAAAAGAATCCCGGTTGGAGCGGATAGAAGTAGCGCAGGACGATATCGGCCTCCCCGGAGGAACTGGCGGCGGCGCGGGCGTAATACCGCCCGTTGTAGTCCTGCCAGGCCGGACCGGAGACCCACTGGTTTTTCTGGGTCATCAGGGGAAGCGCGGCCAGGGGCATGGGCGGCTGGAGCTCATTTCCCACCACCCCGTCATACCGGAAGAAGTAGGGATACTGTTCCGCGACGACCGAATAGACCTGGAGACGCCATTCATTGGAGGCGGGATCCCGATACTTCAACAGCACATAGGGCTCGGAAGCCGGGGGCGTGACGGCGGCGTTCAGGTCATCCCGCAGAGCGTACAGGGTGTTGGCGATGAGGAGGGCATGCTCTTCATTGGGATTGTAGCCCGGCAGACTGGCATCCGGTTGATTGTAGATCCGCATCTGCGGGTAGGCGGCCGGATTGAGCGGACCGGATCCGAGGCCGCTGGCGATGACCAGGGTGGGCGCATCGTCCGGCCAGTGCGGGGCGTATTGGTACGGAAAGGAAGGCCAGGAGATGCCGATGCGATCCGGGTGGTACCACACCACCAGGGGATCCCGGCCCCCCGTGCTGAGGTTCACCGGCAGAAGCGAACCTTGGCGGGTGGACGGATCGTAGGCGGCATCCGGCCCGCTGAGGTCCACGCAGGTGTTGGTATCGTACAGGTAGCCATTGAGTCCCGGATAGTCCTGATGCAATGCATTGGTGATGGGCGTGCCGATGGCCCAGGGAACGTTCGTCACCAGGAGATTGGGCGCGGGGGCGGCGGGGTCGTTCCAGGCGAGGGTCCGCGCCACGGCAAAATAGTTCGTCTGGAATTCGGCCTTCGGCGGTTGCCCATCGGTGCGCAGGTAGTGAAAGACGCTGTAGCCTAGGTTTTGGCCGTTAAAGGTCTTGGTGGTCGCATCGACGGCGGCGTCGATGGCCGTGTGGTAAATCAGACTGATGAAGGTATGGGCGAAACTGGGCGCGTCGGGTTGCATCTGAACCGGGGCGCCCGCGATGTGAATCTCCGGATCGTTCGGCCAGACATTGAACGAGAGGGTATCGACCAGGACTTCGTTGGTGAAGACCTGCTGGATGTAGGAGTCCCCAAACAGAGTCAGGTTGGTGACGGTCTCATAGGTTCCGGTGCGCCACCGGATGCTCGCGATGACCGGCCGGATGGCATAGAGCTTGCCCTCCGTGGCACTCCAGAAGAACGAGTTGTTGGGGGCATCGTCGCCCCGGCTCTGCTGCAGGAGTTCCACCAGGGGCTGTTGCGGAATCGTTCCGTCGGGGCGGAAGACGCGACGCCCGATCTCGCTCGCGGGAAACAGCAGGAGGGCCTGGTTGGGACCGCCGGAATCCGTGCCGTCCGCCGCGATCTGCGCGCGATCATTGATCCCGCTGGCACCGGTCAGGGTCCAATTCGATCCGCGGGCCAGGTCGTTCAGATCGAAAGCCCGGCCGTCGGTGAAGAGAAACGCGTGCCAGACGCCGTTGGTGGTGAGCGCGCGCCCGACGATCTGACCGAAGCGATTGACCGCGGCGGCTTCGGCCTGGCCACCTCCCAGCATGTCGCCCAGATCCAACCACTGTCCGTCCTGATACGTGACCACGCGCGAACCCGCCCCGGAGGAAAACAGGGCGGTCCCCACGAGGAGTCCCTGGTCGCTGAGGGCCTGGATGTGGACATGATGCGCACCGGAAGGCCGGCCGAGGTCCTGGGTCTGGCCGTTCACCACCAGAAAGGCGTTCGTGGCTCCGTCGGCGGCCCGTTGGGCATGACCGGCGATCTCACCGGCATTGTTGACGGCGGTCGCCCACATCGAGGCATATCCGTTGGTGAGCTCGAGAACCGTCGGGGTGGGAGACGACCGGGTGGCGGTGAAGGCGCGGAACGTCTCGTCCCCGACCTGGCCATAGCCGACGATCAGGCCCGCATCATTGACGTCCAGGGCGACACTCAGATTGCCGCCCGTCAGGGTACCCAGGGACGTGAGCTGGGATTCGCGGACGGGATCGATCGCAAAGGCGACCAGGGCATTCTGCGCGTCGGTGGCCGCGCCCACCACCACGCCCGACGCATTGATCGCCAGGC
>CAYYSX010000544.1:0-2292 GCA_964474315.1 uncultured Verrucomicrobiota bacterium
TCGTCCAGTTGCGTCCGCGGGACCGCGTGGACCCCGCGTTGTCCGGCCAGCCAGACTTGGCCCGCCGCTTCCGACGCCGCGGCCACCACGGGTTCGGGCAGGCCGTTCGTCGTGCGAAGCCACTGGAACTTCCCTCCCCGAAAAACGCCCAACCCATTCATGCTGCCCAGCCAAAGTAGTCCGTCGTCGCTGAAGCCGAGCGGGACGCAGGAATACTCCGGCTGGGCAAGCAGGTCCGGATCGGCGTGGTGTTCCACGGCGTCTTCCCGGATGCAGAACAGGCCGTGCCCCTTGGAGCCGATCCAGATCGCGCCGTCGGGCGCTTCCGCCAGCCCGAGCAGGGCCACGCCTGTTGGCAAGCGGTCGAGGAACCTGGTTACGACGTCTGGCTCCAGCCACGACAAACGCATTTCGGGCGCGGGCGCAGGATCGGGAAGGTTCCGAAAGCGAAGGACGCCGCGGACGGCGACGATCCAAAGCGAACCATCCTGTGCGATTTGGATCTGGCTGACTTCTCCCATATGCATCGTAGCTTCGAAGGGAGGATCAATGTAGGTAGTCCGGTTCGTCCCGGATTGGCGGCTGATGTTGTCGTTGAAGGGGAATGAGACGGAGTACAGAACCCCGGAGGGCGACCCGGTGACGAATCCCACGCCATGAAGCAGGGGATAAACCTTGGGAGGCTCGCGCAGAAAAGGGTCGAATTCCACCATCTGATAGCGGTGGCGGCCTCCGGCCAGCAGATGTCCGTTACTGAGCGACGCAATGCTATGCACTTCCTCTTCCTCCAGGACGCCGAGAAATGTCACCTGCTTAACCAGTCGCGGCTGGATCAGCCAGAGTCCGTCACCCCGGATCGCTGCCCAGATCCCGCCTTCGGCATTGGCAGTAATCGCTTCGACTAACGTCGCGGAGTCCCGCAAGTCGAGCCGTTCCCACGTCGGGCCATTCCGCCGAAGCAGACTTCGAAAGGCGGCCACCCATTCCGATCCTCCCGCGCTTCGGTCCATCGGCCAGGAGCTCCAGTCGCGCGGGAGCAAACGGCACCATGGGATGACAGGGCCGTTCGTCCCGAGATGGACTAGGGCCCATTGCAAGGGGCCGTTTTCCTCCTGCCAGGCTTCCACGCGAATGCCCCGGTCCACTGCCGCCTCGGCGACCCTGATGACCGGCCGCTCGGGAAAAAACTTTCCGGGCAACGACTCGCCGACGCCGGCTAGGCTCACGGCCAGTGTGAACGCGTGGCTCTGTTGGTCATAATGCCAGAGGGCCGGGGGATCGTCGGTCGCCACCCACATCCCGTCTGGCGCCGGCCGAAGGTCACGCACATCGCCCGTAATAGGAATGTCCGCCAGTAACGTTCCGGTCCGGGGATCGAAGTGCTTGAGATAGTGCCGGCCGCGAGGCACTTGGTCCCGGATCGTCGTCAACCACAGGGTGCCGTCGGCTTGTGGCAGCACCCGGGTCACGAAGCGTCCCGACCCGAAGTTGGTGAAGGCCGTCCATTGATCCGGCGCTTTCCGCACCAGCCCGTGATACAGTCCCAGCCAGAGATTTCCCGCCGAGTCCTCCGTAAGATTGCAGACGTCGGGAGGCGACAGCGGAAAATCGAGGTCGCCGGAGTCCGCCATCTGGAAGCGGTGTCCGTTAAACCGGACCAGGGCTCCCTCGAAGCCCAGCCACACCGCCCCGTCCCGTCCCTGGGTCAGGCACTGGATGCCGGCGTTGGGCAGGCCGTTGTCGGTGGTGAAGCGCCGGAGTTGGTAGTCAGCCTGTTTCATCGTGGGCAGGGGAACCTCGGTGAAAGGCACCAGATGGGTTGCCGGCGGGCGGTCACGGGGGGCCGATCGAGGTCGTTGGGCGAGTTCCTGTATTTCCTCTTCCGCCAGCAGCCGGTCAAAGATCCGTAGGTCGCGCAGGTCGCCGTTCCAGGGATGGGCACCCATGACGGAGTTGCCCACGTACAGCGGTCCCGGATGGGTGCTGGCCGGGGCGGTCCAGGAGCCATTACCGTGGAGGCGTCCGTCAATCCACAATCGGACTTCGGAGGGCGTCACCTGCAGGGCCACGGCCTGCCAGCGATGAGTAGTCGTCTCCCAGACGAGGACGATGGATCTCGGCGGTCCAAAGAAACCGGAAACCCATTCGGTGTAGTCGGCGGCGTCGGTGGCCATCGCTTGCTGCACGACCCAACCGTCGTTCAGTCCGGAATCCTGAGAGAGCACCGCTCCGTAATGTCCGATCAACGGATCCACGGGCCGCATCCAGAACGTGAGGGTGAAGGTTTGATTC
>CAYYSX010000545.1:0-2290 GCA_964474315.1 uncultured Verrucomicrobiota bacterium
CCGAGGGTTACCCGCCGCAACGCTCCAAAACGCCAGCGGACTGGCGTACTCCAAAACGCTGGCGCGTTCTTCGCTGCGCCGTTCGAGATCTTCGCGAAGCGTTGTGGAGTACTCCCCTCCTCCGGAGTTTTCAGTCCGCGCGGAGGCAATTGGGTCCGATCTGTACCTTACCTTTGATAATTAGCGACATGAACAGAGGGGCAAAACGATGAATGCAGTCCGAGCATCGAGAGCGAAGTTTGCGAGCGTCCCTTCGGAGGAGGCTTGGCTCGGCCCAGGGCGAGCCGGTGGTTGTGTAGCCGCCGAGGGCACGAGGCGCACTCTTTTCGTCACGCCCGCTCGTGCCAGCTCTACCCGGAACCCCATGCCGCATCAATCGCGGGTCGTACCAACGCCTTCCAGGTAGCCACGCTGCTGCGGGTCACAGACCCGCGCTCCTGGAGTTGTGCGCCTCGGCCGCGCGGTGTTCACCCCAGACTGCAGGATGGACATCGGCACCCGGGTGCTGGGAGAACGACTCGGAAGCATGTTGGGCCAGTGCCACTTGCGCCCGCAATCCACCCGTGCTGGAGCGGCACCTCCAGCTCTAAGACTGGCGCGGCAAAAAGGCTGCCAGGGCGCGTTGAAGTGATTCGTCACAAGTGACGAGGATGAGATCGATGGGCAATACGACGCCGTTGGCATCCTTGACGAAGTTGGCGGGATGGGCGTCGAAGGCGGCGACTTCGTCCAAGTCGCGGTAGAAGGCCAGCGAACCGGGATTGCCGAGCTGAAGGCCCGGCAGCGGGGCAAACCAGAGACCGCGCATGAATTCGGAAAAGGCTTCGGCTTCCACGGCGTCGCCCGGCACGAACGGTTGCGAGCTGATGATGACGGGGCCTTGAGATTCCTCAGCAATGCCTTCGAGCAGCACCGCATCGCCGAAGATCCGATTCTGCTGTTGAAGTCTTTCCAAATACTCGAGCGGAGTCGCACGGGCCAATTCGACCGCGCCGCCCGTCTCCAGACCACAAATCGCGGTGAATCCAGTTTGACCTGGGTACGTCGCCTTCCAAACACGACCATCCTTGGCGCCGAGCCACACACGGTGCTCTTCGCCGCCCCGGATCGCGACACTGGCATAGTCGGCGGAGGGGACTAGGCGGCCGATTTCGCGCGCCCACGCGAGGAGGTCCCGGGTCTGGCGACCGCGGAGAATTTCGCGGTCGCGCGCCGCATGGCTTCCAATTGGGCGCGGAACTGCTCGGAGGTGAGCGGCGGCTGATTCAAGCGCACTCGTCGCATTTCCTTCGGGTCGGTGAGGTAGATCGCCGGTTTCATGGTCCATAACGTCCGAGATGCCGCAGAATATGTCAACGGGCGAGCGGTTGTCAGAAGATTTGCTTCGATAAAATTAATGAGAATGGGGCACGCGCTCGGCGCTCGACGAGCGCCGTTGGCGGGCGGCTCCGAAATCTCCGGGAAGCAGATTCGGCGTGTCACCTGGAAAGGAGTCCGTCCTTTCGGATCGTTCGGCAGAGCGCCTTCTCTCTCGTGACGCATGGGATTCCCCGGTCTCCTCGAAAACCCTCCGGGCGGCGCACGACGGGGTCCAGAGCAGTCCGGAAACAAAACAGGAGCGCAACCAGCGGATGAACTTCACCGAGCAGTGGACGGGCTCCACGAGGCTGTGCCAGGTATGTACGCCGACAATTATTTTTCCCGGGGAAGAATAATTGTCGTTGAACACAGGTACTCGGCCAGGGCCGCTGGGCCGCCACGGCGCGCTTCTTTTGCTCCTGCTGGCGCTGGTGCCGATCCGGTCCATCGGGCGCATCTCAGTTTTTGGGAAGTGGCGAGGGACGGTCTGGAGGGACCGTGTAGCGTCGGCTGTCCTCAGCCGACCCCTTGCCGCAGCGGCGTCTTCTGCTCCCCGCCCGTTGGTTCCCGCGGCCCCCAAGGCGACTCCACCCGCGCGGTTAGCTGAGGACAGCCGACGCTACAGGCCTTCCGCTTCGGTCTTTCTCCCCGGCTTCACCACCTTCCCAAAAACTGAGATGCGCCCCGGTTCATCATTAGAAATAAAGGGACATCGATTGAAAAGGAAGCTTACGTTCGAATAGGTCTTCCGATTGGATTGGGTCATGCGCTTGGCGCGACGAAAGGCGTCAGAAGGTCATTCCGTCGCCTATTACCATTGTCTCTCTCGGGTGGTGAACTGGGAGTTCGTCTTCGGCGAACTGGAACGGGAGCCGTTCGTCCGCTTCATGCCTCGAATGCGAGGCCTTCTACAGAAGAAATGGATGGGTCA
>CAYYSX010000546.1:0-2261 GCA_964474315.1 uncultured Verrucomicrobiota bacterium
CGGAGACCGAATTCCTTCGTCCGTTGCGCGACCGAGTAGGAGATGACGCCGTAGATCCCCACCGCCGCCAGAATGAGGGCAACGCCCGCGAACAGCGTGAGCAGGAGCGTGAGGAAACGCGGACGCGACTGGGCGGCAGAGAGCAACTCCTCCATGGTGCGGACATTCGCCAGCGGCAGCGCGGGGTCGATTTCGCCCAGCTCGCGCCGCACCGCACCGGCGATCATTGATGAATCGTCGGACGCACGAACGACAACGGACATGCGGTGAGATCGGCGCTGTGCGGCATTCTGCGTAAACGGAAGATAGATTTCCGTGCCGGTCGGTCTCTCCAGCCCGGCATTTTTCACGTCCGCGACCACCCCGATCACGATGCACCAGTTGGTGGTTCCGCCGGGACGAACGCGGCGTCCCAGGGCGCTGTCGTTTCCCCAAAACGTGCGCGCCATCGTCTGGTTGATGATGACGACCTCCGGTGACTCAGCGTCGTCGCGACTGTCGAAGAATCGGCCCTCGATCAGCGGGATCCGCAGGGTTTCGAAGTAGCCCGGGCTGACGCTCTGATAGAACTCCACGTTTTGCAGCGGGCCGCCTTCGGTGGGAACATAGCCCTCGATGAAGGTATCGCTGTGGGAGCTGGAATAGATGGGCGGCAATCCGGAAACCAAAGCGGCGCTTTCGACACCCGGCATCGAATCGAGCCGCTCTTTCAGCCTCGTCCAAAACTCGCGCACCTCCTGGCCACGATACGTGGCGCCCGGCAAGGCGACGGACATGGTGGTGACGTTTTTCGGATCCAAGCCGGCGTTGACCTCCTGTAGATTCCAGAAGGCGCGGAGCATCAGCCCGGTGCCGATGAGCAGGATGAGGGAGAGGGCCAACTGGCCTACGACCAGCGCCTGGCGGAAGCGTTGAACCCGAGCCGCGCCGGTCGTTGACGAGGCGGCGGACTTCAACGCGTTGTGCAGATTGCGGCGGATGACATGGGCAAGTGGCGCCAGCCCAAACATCAGGCCGGTCACGAGTGACAGCCCCACCGCGAAGAGCACCACCGGGGCGTCGATGCCGATTTCCCCCGCCCTCGGGAGCGTGGCCAAGCCGGTGGACTTGAGGAGTTCCAACCCGCCCAACGCCAGGAGCAGTCCGGCGGCGACACCGGTGGACGCGAGCAGGAGGCCCTCGACCACGAACTGAAATCCGAGGCGCCCCAACCCCGCGCCCAAAGCGCCTCGGATGGCAATTTCGCGCTGCCGGGATTCGGCTCGAGCCAACAGCAGGTTGGCCACGTTCACACAGGCGATCAGGAGGAGAAAGGCGACGGCTCCCAGAAGCATTCGAAGCGCGGGACGAACCCCCCGAACCACCTCATCATGCAGTCCGAAGCTCACGACCGTGTGGTCCGTCCCGTCCAGCCGATGGCCCGAGCCCGTCTCGCCCCAGTGTTTCTCCAGCGACTCGATCTCCGCCTGTGCCTGTTTCAGGGTCACCCCGGTTCGGAGACGACCGACCAGGTTCAAGTTGTGGTTCGACCGCCCACCCGGATTGGCAGGGTCGATCTGGATCGGCGCCCAAAGCTCGGTGGCGTCGAGCTGGCCGGGGGGAAAGTGAAACTCTTCCGGCATCACGCCGACGACGGTGAGTTTGTTTCCGTCGAGCAGAAAGTCGCGGCCCAGAATGCCGTCGTCACCGGCGAACGCGCGTTGCCACAGGCCCTGGGAAATCACCGCGACCCCCGGCCCTCCCGGGACATCATCTTCCGGGGTGAGGACCCGGCCCAGCAACGGGACCGTGCCAAGGGAGCGAAACAAGTCTCCCGTCACGGCCGACGCGGTGGCGCGAGTGGGATGAGTGTCGCCCCCGACGTTCACTCCCGCGGTAATCCATGCGTCGAGGGATTCCCACGATTTCGTCTCGCGCCGCAGGTCGAGGTATTCCGGCACGGAAAACGAAAACCTTCGCAGGCCGCCGTTCGGAAAGCCTGGAAACTCCGTATAAATTCGCACGAGGCGATCTGGCTCCGAATAGGGCAGAGGCCGGAGCAGAACGGTGTTGACCACGCTAAAGATGGCCGTGATGGCCCCGATGCCGAGAGCGAGCGTGAGCACGGCCACGGCGGTGAAGCCGGGGTTCTTAAGCAGTTGGCGGAAGGCGAATTTGAGATCGGTCATGGGGCAGTAATCGGTAATCGGTAATCAGTGATCAGTAGTCAGTAATCAGTTCGCCTGCCGGTCGGCCTCGGACTCAATCGCAAATCAGAAATC
>CAYYSX010000547.1:0-2261 GCA_964474315.1 uncultured Verrucomicrobiota bacterium
GCTTGCGCCGTCTACGGGAACAGCCGCTTACCCAAACTCTCTTTACGCCCGGTGGATGCACGACGCTTTTCGCGGCCGAAATGGCGTAAGGCGTTTAGCTATAGTGGGTTGCTATGAAAGAAAGAAAGTCAATTAAACAGTTCGACGGTTCCCCTAGAGGGGGGGAGGGAGCGCGGTCCTCGTAAAGAACCTACTCCTCCCAGGGCGGGCGCTCCACAACTCCACAACTCCACAACTGGTTGTGGGACGCCGTTCTTATACGGCGTCCCCCACAACCAGTTGTGGAGTAAACGCCAACCGGTTGTGGAGACTCCACAACCTTTCTCCACAACCTATTCGATAAGCGTGATCAGTTCGGTTTCGTGCCCGCTGATGACTGCTGACTCTCTGCGGATTGACTCTTCGATTCCGAAGAGAAGCCGGTTTACCTTTCGGGGGTCCATCGTCGGTCGGCAGAGCCGGCCGATCTTCGACGCGCTGATTCCGGGGTTCTTGGCGAGCACGGCGACGATGCGGTCCAGGTCGGCCTTGTTCTCGCGGTCCCTTCGCTCCTCGTTCGGAGAGCGAGGGCGTTTCAGGGCGGTCGGGTCGAGGGCGTCGGCCCGAACCCAAACCGGGAACTCCCATCTCAACACGATCGGTTCGAGCGGTTTCCATGACCGGACCTTGCCGTCGAGCACCACGCAGCCGGGTGTTTCGTGGTCGCGCAGCACAAGATGCCCGTCGGCCGCCCGGCTTATGCTTCCGGCTCCCGATCCGACGTCCGTGATCGACTTTCCGCCTTGTTCGCCTTTGCTTGAGTGATGAACCAGTAGGAATGCCGCACCGGTCTTCGCGGCGTAGTGGTCGAGGCGGTTGTAGACCTGCATCATCTGCGCGTTGTCGTTCTCGCTCATGTCTTTGCTGAGAAACCGATAGAGCGCGTCCAGAATGATCAAGTCCCACTCGCCGTATCGGAGTTGGTCGAAGTAATCCGCCATCTGGAAAATATCCAGCAGGCGGCCCCGGAGAGGCTCGACGGCGACCGAATCCCCCAAGTCTTCGAGATTCAACCCCATCGCCCCCGCGACGGCCCGGTGACGGCTCGCGATCGTTTCCGGATGCAATTCGTTGTCGATGATCAGCACGCGGCCTTTGCGTGTTTGGAACGTGCCAAACAGCTTCCATCCCAGTGCCACCGTGAACGCGAAATAGTTCATCAACCAGGACTTTCCGACCTTGCTGGTGGAAATCACGTTGGCAACCTCTCCGCGCCGCAGCATGTCGACAATGATCGGGTCGCGCTCCTTCGGGTGTTCTTTCGACAAGAACGCCGGCGTGAGCGGCATCGGACGAATGAGCGGTTTTCGCTCGGCAACAGCTTCCGGAGGGATGGCCCCCAACGGACTGGCCGACACGGCCGGCGGCCGCGGTTCAGGCAATCCGGTATTCGCCAGCCAGAGGTAAGGTTTGTCGTGGGGCTTCGTGGCGGCGTCGGTGACCTTGTGGAGCAACTCTTTCTCCGTCCAGGGCGGCACGCATCGCGGGTTGTATCGGTCGACGAGGATGGTCAACGCCTTCTGCGGCTCGATTCCGAAGCCGTGAACAAGGGACGTGGCCGCGGCGTAGGTGGCGGAGTGGCCTCCCTGCCCGCTGATCGCTTCGGGCATGCGGTCGAGGTACTTGATCGCCCGCCGCTCGACCAGGTCGTAAGGCTGCTCAGAAAACCGCGGGACCGGCGGAGACGGTCGGTAGTTTTCAGCTACCCACTGGCGGTAGTTGGTGTGCGTGACGACGCAGTCCCAAAGGGACGGTGGATCGCAATAATCAGCTACTGGCCGACGGCCGTCCGCGTCCCGATATTCCGGGTCGTTCAAGCGGCCTTCCCAGTACCGCGTCACGTCGAGCCAGACGGAGACGCCCACGGTGAAGTCGCGATCTTCCTCGGTATCGAGCCACGCATTCAATCCGCCGAGAACGGCGTCATACAGTCCGTCCAGGCGGAACGCCTCAATCTCGTGTGTGCTGATCCACTCAATGCCCTTCCGTGACTCCCACTCGTCGAACAGTTCCTGTTCGACGTCCTCCATCAGTTCGTAAGGCGTGTGGGTGTCCCAATCGAGAGCGGCGAACCGTTCTGCGCCGGACAGGTAGCCGGAGCGGTAAGAGGATTCCGCGTCGACAGGATTGACTTCGTCCAGGCAGGCAGGCATCATGCCAGTCTCGCTTGATGAATGACGACGCCCCGCCAGCTTGCCGGCTTTTGCGGGGCGTCGTCGTTT
>CAYYSX010000548.1:0-2243 GCA_964474315.1 uncultured Verrucomicrobiota bacterium
TCAACGCCGGCCGTCATACCACGGCGAGCAGGCCTCGCGGCGCGTGACGGTGGAGAACGGACGCAGCAACCCCCGGAGGGCAAACGCCAGCCATTCCCGGGGGGTATAGAGTTCCGTCTTGCGCGCCGACGTCTCCAGCGGCGTTCGATGCAGGATGACGATCTTCCGTCCCTGTTTCCGGCCGGCCGCTTTCAATCGGTGAGAGAGTTCCAGTTCCTCGGCGGCAAACAGGTGGGCGTTGAATCCACCCAAGCGCTGGAACAGTTCGCGTTCCACCATGATGAAGGAACCCGCCAGGAGGCCGCGCATCCGGCTCAGCCCGTTCCAGACTCCGGCGAGCCGGCTCCAGAACCAGCCGCCGCCGTCCAGCTTGACCGTGCTGCCGATGGCCACGGCCCGGCCCCGGTCCGCTTCCGCCGCGGCCGCCGCAAACAGGTCGCGGCTGGGACGCGAGTCGGCGTCCACGAAGAGAATCCAGTCGCCGATGGCCACCGACGCCCCGGTGTTGCGGGCACGCCCGATCTGGTTCACGGGCTCAAAGACCACCTGCGCTCCGCCGTCGCGCGCCACCTCCGCGGTCCGGTCCGTGGAGTTGTTGTCACACACGATCAACTCGGACTCCCATCCGCATGCGTCGAAACCCGCGCGGGCGGCGTTCACCGCCTGGAGGGTTTGCGGGAGCAGCTTCTCCTCGTTGAATGCGGGAATGACGATGGAAACTTTCATGCGGTGGAACGTTTTCGAACGCTGGCTCCCCAACGAGGGCCCCAGCCAGTGTACCGCAGATTCAAAATCTGCGGTACAGGCCTCGGCGGAAAGACCGAAGCCGCAAACTTCGACCCGGTCGGCTCCGGTTCGTTTCGCTGACCGCTCGCGCTGGATGAGTTCCCTCGCCCGGTCGCTATTTCTTGAGGAAACGAAACACCGTGGTGGTGTCGTAGGTCTCGCCTGGCCGCAGGACGGCCTGGGGAAACTGCGGTTTGTTGACTGCGTCCGGAAAGTTCTGGGTCTCGAGGCAGAAGGCCCCGTGCGCCGGAAACCGCAGCCCGCCGTTGCACTCGTAGCCGTCAGTCGGGAAATGGTTGGCGGTGTACAATTGGACCCCGGGCTGGTCCGTCTCCACCTCCAGCACGCGTCCGCTCGCCGGATCCGTCACTCGAGCCGCCAGCGCGAGCCGCTGGCCGCCGGAATCGAGAACGAAATTGTGATCGTAGCCGGGGGGCTGGAGACCGGTTTGGTTGATGGCTTCTCCGAACGGTCGGGGCACGGTGAAGTCCAGCGGGGTTCCCTTGACCGGCGCGATCTCGCCGGTGGGAATCAATCCCTCGTCGGTGATGGTATAGCGCGACGCCCAGAGCTGCAGCACTTGCGGGTCAATGGCCTCCTTTCCCGCCAGGTTGAAATAACTGTGGTTCGTCAGATTCACCGGCGTCGGCTGGTCGGTGGTCGCCTGATACTGGATCCGCAGTTCATTGTCCTTATTGAGAGTGTAGGTGACCGTCGTCTTCAGGGTGCCTGGATATCCTTCATCGCCGTCGGGACTGACATGACTGAACACCACCGAAGCGAGATCCGGGGTCAGTTCGTATCCCTCGATTTTCCAGAGCTTTTTGTCGAAGCCGACTTTGCCGCCGTGGAGATGGTTGGGACCATTGTTGGTCGCAAGCTGGTAGGTCTTGCCGTCGAGGGTGAAGGTCCCTTGGCCGATCCGATTGGCGACCCGTCCGGCAATGGCGCCGAAGAAGGGATGGCCCTGGAGGTACCGCGCCAGGGTGTCGAACCCGAGCACGATATTGCCCGGTTTGCCGTCCCGATCCGGAGTAAGCAGTTCGGTGATGATCAGGCCGTAGTTGGTGAATTTGACCGTGACACCCCGTCCGTTGGCCAGGGTGAAGAGGTCGGCCTCGGCGCCGTCGGGCAGCCGGCCGAAAGAAGCTTTGTCGAGGGTCATGGGAGAGGAAGCCGGACCCGCGGTGGCGTGGAAAGCGCCGGCCGGCAGTGGCCGCAGGGTGGCCGAAGCGGCGCCGAGATACCAACCCCCGGCGAGAACGCCGAGGCCCAACAACGCTTCACGACGGGTCAAGACAGGTTGCATGGAACGACACGAGTCATCCAGAACCCGCCGGAAAAGGCAATCTCCGCCGCGACGATGACGTTGGGGAGTGCGCCTCTCAGTTTATTGCAGTCCCGTCAGGGATTTTTCGGGAATAGCCCAGCGTTTCAACGCTGGGTGGAGCGAAAGA
>CAYYSX010000549.1:0-2232 GCA_964474315.1 uncultured Verrucomicrobiota bacterium
GGCGGATCAAACTTGAGGGCGAGGCTGAGCCCGAGATAGGCGGCGAGCCAGATCACCGCGCTGCGGGTGATAATGTGGGCAACACGACGGAAGCGCAGTAGATTTTGAGCGCGGTAGAGATGCTGGTAGAGAAAACTGGCGAACAGGAGGGCCGCCCCCATGACGATCAGACCAAAGTATTCCGAGAACGTGATGCGTAGGCTGTCGCCCGTGGTCCACCACGTCTCCGTCCGCGGAATCAGCCCCGATGCGAACCGGAACCAGTATCCGATCATCAATCCGGCCACGATCATGGTAATGTCGCCCACCATGGCGATGAAGTTGGCGGTGTCGGCTGAATACCGGCGCTGGCGCCGGGGCAGAGGGGCGGGATGGGAAGGAGAGGGAAGAACCATGGGGTGACCGACTCCGACCGAACCCGTGTTGGGGGTGAGGACACGACGGGCGTCGGGAGGGGAGTTGGTTGACACTCGGTGGGTGGTATGATCGGTCATTCGTGACATGGAGCAGAATCCGTCCTGTGGAAGGGCGGTCTGGGTATCACCCTCGACGGCCGACTTAAGCCGCTGGGAATGAGGGAAGCATCAATGCCGCCCGCTGTCGAGGCTGAGGATTGAGGGCGAAAGTTCCGAAAGCCAAGTTCCAAGCTCCAAGGAAGCTTCCAAAGGACGGACCAGGGCCGGGACGCGTCCGGAGAGGTGGGACTGGCGCGACGAACTCCACGCTCCACCCACCGTGTGGCTGAGCCCGCCGGCTCCCGCCTCTCTACCCCGCCCACAGCGAGATCTCGGCGGGACAGGATCACAACCTGGCCTTGAAATCGGACGGGACCCTTTGGGCGTGGGGTGCGAACTATCGAGGCCAACTGGGCAATGGCCAACGGGGTGTCCACGCGACGCAGCCCCACCCGATCCCTTCCGCGCTGGGCAACGACTGGGCGCGGATCGAAACGGGCTCGGTTGGCAGCTATGGCCTGAAGTCCGACGCCCCCTTCTAGGCAGCCGTCAAGGCCGACGGGACGATTGGGGCCTGAGAGGAAGGATTCCGGGTTCTTTACTGGATCGGTTGCCGGAAATCCGGAAACGCCGGTTCAAATCGGTGCCGAGAGCGACTGGGGGCGGGTGGGGCGAGAGTTCCTCGGCACTGCGCTGCCAAGGCCGCCCTGCGGGCGGGGACGGCGCCGCGCGCCAGTGGCGGTTCCGCCCAGAAACTGAGATGCGCCCCACCCACGCTCCGTCTTGAAATCGGGCGTGGCATCCGATAGCGAACATGATAGATCTTGCCCATGAATCCCGGAGCACCGCTTTCCCGCTTCCGCGGGCGCACTCTGGCCTTCACGCTGATCGAGTTGTTGGTGGTCATCGCGATCATCGCCATTCTCGCCGGCCTGCTGCTGCCGTCGCTCGGCCGTGCGAAAATGAAGGGGGTGACAGCGCGCTGTATTTCCAACCTCCGCCAGGTGGGAATCACCGTGGTCATGTACACCGGCGATCACCAGGAGCGGTTCCCCTATTCCGGCCGCACTTGGCCCCACATGCCCTTCATCGATCTGCTCCGGCTCTTCGATCCTTACATCAGCACCAACAACCGGGCCTTTTATCTGTGTCCGGGCGACAAACCGCCCGCCTGGAACGTGGCGTGGGTCCAGGCCAACGGTGCCGCCAACGGGGGCATTCGCACCAACGATCTCCTCTTTCCCAATTCCTATTATTACTATCACCAGTTCTATAACGAAGACACGCAGAATTCTCCCCGATTGCGCCAGCGGCGGATGGGCGAAGTGCGGTCCCCGTCGAAGAAGGCGGTCGTCAGTTGTTTCGCCGAGCCCGAGCACGGCAATCTCTTCGACAAAAACCTGGCGCACGGTCGGGGCGGCTGGCCGCTTTTGTTCGTGGACGGCCATTCCGCCTACGTGAAGACCAACCAGCTCAACCGCACTGCTCCCTTCGGGGAGTACAACCTCGATTGGACCATCGGGGGTCTGACTGGCGAAGATCTGAAGTAGCCGCGCAGGAGCGCGGGCGGCTTCGCCCGCACGAACCCGGCTGGACGGCCTCCGGCGGAAGAAACGGCGAGCGACCCGGTATGGAAAGCGGCCCCGTTCCTGGCGGTCGGTGATTCGGGCTCGGGCTCGGGCGTGGGCGGTGCGCGCCCTTCCGGCTCTTGAGGCTCCGGTTTATTCCCTGGCCGGCCGTGTAGCTACGTTGCTGCGGGTCGCAGACCCGCGCTCCG
>CAYYSX010000550.1:0-2224 GCA_964474315.1 uncultured Verrucomicrobiota bacterium
CCCAGCCGGTCAGCGCCAAGCGCCTGGAGACGCTGATGCCGCAATGATCGGCTGGCAGGTCAGGGGCTCGAATGACGAGGGGAGGAACCGCGAATGGACGCGAATAGACGCGAATATGACGGATTCGCGTCCATTGGCGGTCTCGAAGATCGCCGGTCCTTCGTCTTGAGCTGTACGAATACCTCCTGCCTCGCTCACTTGGAAGGGATACGGCTCGGCCGTGTTCTTCGAGCCAGGCAACCTTGCGCCGTTGGAATCGAAGCGCCAATGTTACAACAAAGGCGAGGCGTGCATTTCCGTTCAATGGGACTGGCGAGTGGAAGCTGAAAGTACGGTTTTGTACGGGAGTTCAAATAGCGGCCCAAAGATTGAGTCCGGAATTCAGACGCTTCAGGGTAAAACCATTGAAGCCATTTCTGTAGTCGGCCAAGTTCCGGAACTCGTTGTTCGGTTTTCCAATGGCCATTTCTTGAAATCCATGGTTATGGTCACGGGAGACCCCGAATGGTCGATCAAACTCCTTGACGGCCGTTGGGTCTACGTTAGAGCCGGAAATCTTGCAAGCGGCGAGGGAGTTTGGACACTTTCAAAGCGAGAAGAAGCCGTCTTCGCTTTGGCCGAACGTACCGCGGCTCGATGGGGTGTTCCGACTGCGAATCCAATGCTCGGCCAGTGCTCAGCTTGTGCGTCCTTTATTCCATTGGACGGAAACGGCAGCCTGCTTGATTACGGCTGCTGCGTGGCGGAGACGGGACCGTTTGATGGGAGGGCTGTGAAAAGAACCAGCGGCTGCCATGCCTTCACGTCTGAGGCTGAAGTTTAACAATGCTAAGGGCCATCGGGTCAAGCAATCAAGAACACCACGCCGAAGATGATCGCCGTATAGAGGACCGTCGCCAGCACCACGACCTTGCGGGAAGAGGACTTCAACGCCATAAGCGCGAGCCCAGCGAGGGTCAAGTTGACAGCTCCGCCGAAGGAGACGGGATGATCATCCCAATAAAACCAGTTCATGAATATGCAGAGGAAATCATAAAGTGCGAGAAGGATGAGAGCCCAACGACCATCCTCCGCAAACCCTGATCGCAGGCTGCTCCCTTCTGGCAATTCTTCGGTGGAAAGGATCAGCGCAGACGCCGCATATAAGATTACCGCAAAGCCGAGAAGGATCACGCAGCTTGCAAAGGTCCACTCCCGCTCCGTCCCGGTAAAGCGGTGGATTACCCATGAGAAATCGAGCATGGAAAAAAAGATGCCCATGGACCAAACGGGAGGCACCCAATCCAATGTGACTCGTTTTCGGCTGCGGAACAGCGCGACCCAACTCGCCAGGAGCCGCGTCATTCCCAGAGCCAGGACAATGCCGATGGTGGTAGCGATCCAATTATAGTTATTCATCTTCTGATATTCATCCATCTACTGCAATGGCATCGCATGTTCATGGATCTGCAATGAACCTGCTGGCAACACCCGGGAGGCAATCAATCCAAAGGGCGCGTTTGAGCTTCGCCGTCGTCAACAACGGTTGAGCATGACGATTCCGCCGGGCTCCGCGGAGTGACAGCCCTGTTCGTTGGGCGTCGCGTTTATTTTGAGAATTGTCTTCTCACGAAGGAAACTCCGGTGACAATGAGCCCCAGGATCACCATCGGCAGGAACGCCATGAAAAAAAACGCCACGCAGTAGAGCGACAGTGGCATGAAATATTGCACATGATAGGGTGAGACAGGCGTTCCATCATCAACCCAGCAAACGAGGAGAAAACCCGCAACGGCCCCGCAGGCGACAATAAAAGGTATAACGAAAACCCGATCAAGAAAGACGATGACAAGCGACTTTGGCACGCAGTTGCTGGCAGGCTGTTTCATCTGGGGAAGTGAGCAGCGGCGCCTCACGTGAAAGCCAAGCCACGCGCTTCAGCGTGGTCGGATCCTCAGCGCCTTGGGGCCGGGGATTCCCGGAGCGATGCCCCCAATCTGGCACAGGGCTGGACGACACCGGCCCTGTCTCATAGCGCAGGCGGAAAAAGTCCCGCCCGCACGGATTCAAAGACCGATCGATTCACTCCGCGCGGCGACGGCGCAGGAATGTCAGACCGGCGAGACCGAGGAGCAGGGCGGTGCCGGGTTCGGGGACCGGCGAGCCGGCGACGCCGAGCGCCTGGACGTCGTCGGCGCTGAGGGCGCCATCCCAGAAGGCGAGGGTGCCGATGTGGAGCGGGTTG
>CAYYSX010000551.1:0-2214 GCA_964474315.1 uncultured Verrucomicrobiota bacterium
CTCGATTCACGTCCGGATTTTGGAGGTCCACCCTTCTTTGGAGCTTGGAACTTGGAGCTTGGAATTTTCCTCTCCCCCGCCGTTGCGGTAAGGACCCATCTAAGATGTCCCCCAAAGCTCCTTTCCCGAAGTTCAGAGTGGGCGCGGCGGCGGGCCTCGCTATGCTGCGCGGGTCATGTCGAGCCATTCCCCCAATCCACGGGCGGCCGAAGCCACGGTGCGCGCCGCCGGTGGCATCGTTTGGCGCCGTGGTCCGCGCGGACCGGAGTTGGTGCTCATCCGGCGCAAACGCCTCGGCGCCGATGAATGGTCGCTGCCCAAGGGGAAACTGGATCCAGGCGAAACCTATCCGGAAGCGGCGGTGCGAGAGGTGGAGGAGGAAACGGGAATTCGAGCGCGCGTGCTTCGGTTCGCCGGGGTGATGCAGTACTTGGTGAAGGGGGAGAACAAAGTGGTCTGTTTCTGGGAGATGGAGGCGATGAGCACCGGCCCAATCCACGATAACGGGGAAGTGGCGGAAGTTCGCTGGGCCACCCGGGAGGAGGCGTTGAAACTCTTGTCGCACGAACAGAACCGTGAGCTTCTGCGTCATTTGCCTCTGCTCACCCTGGAGTGAATCCACCCGAACAAACAAATCCACGGAAACCACGGATGTCGGGTAACCCGGACGGACCGGAGGCGATGGCGGAGCGGGTGTTCCCTCTCCAGATGACGGTGACCAGGCATTTCCCCATCCGTGCCCTCCGCACTGCTATCTGTGAACGTCTTCGCCGGCCGCGCGAATATTGCGGAGCGCGAGTCTGTGACTCGCAGCAACGTCCCGGCGCCCCCCGCTCCAGTTCGTCCCCCCGCCGCTGCGGATCGCAGACCCGCGCTCTTGGAGTGCTCTTGGAGTTGCGGCTTCGCCACACTGTGATCGACGTGGTTTCGGAACGACCCGATGAAGCTTCATTGCGTATCCGTTCCTTCGTGGCTCAATGGTAATCGAAGTTCCGCCCTGCCATGTCTGCCGAGATCCTGCTCGCCACGCTGAACGCCCGCTTTATCCATGCAGCGTTCGGGCTGCGGTATCTCCTGGCCAATCTCGGTGAGCTGCGTCCGCGCGCCGCGTTGGCCGAGTTCGACATCAACCAGCCCGTCCTGGAGATCGCCGAAGCCATCCTGGCTCGGGCGCCGCGTGTCTTGGGTCTGGGAGTGTACATCTGGAATGTCCGTCCCATCACGGATTTGGTGGCTCTGCTCAAACGGGCTCGCCCGGACTTGGTCATCGTTCTGGGCGGTCCAGAAGTCAGTTTCGAAACGGAAGAACAGGAGATTGTGCGGCTCGCCGACCACGTCATCACCGGAGAAGCCGACCTGAAGTTCGTCGAAGTCTGCCGTGCGCTTCTGGAAAGTCCGACGTCCGACGGATTCCCGCCTCATTCCCCAACTCCCCTCCCGAAGATCATCCCCGCCGGCCTGCCCGATCTGACCCAGATCGAGTTGCCTTACGATCTTTACGACGAGCAAGACGCCGCCCATCGCGTTATCTACGTCGAGGCGTCGCGTGGCTGTCCCTTCACCTGCGAATTCTGTTTGTCGTCGCTGGACGTTCCAGTGCGGCAGTTCCCGCTGGACCGGTTCCTCACCGCGATGCAACGGCTGCTCGACCGTGGGGTGAGCCGGTTCAAGTTCGTGGACCGCACGTTCAACCTGCATCTGCCGACCAGCCGCGCGATTCTCCGCTTCTTTCTCGAGCGCTGGCGACCCGGGATGTTCGTTCACTTCGAGATGGTGCCCGACCGCCTGCCCGAGGCGTTGCGGGAGCTGATCGCGCAGTTCCCGCCCGGGGCGCTGCAATTCGAAGTGGGAATCCAGACGCTCAACCCCGCGGTCGAGGAGCGGATCAGTCGGCGGCAAAACCACGCGCGCTTGGAGGAGAATCTCCGGTGGCTGCGTGAACACAGCGGAGTCCACGTCCATGCCGACCTCATTGCGGGGCTGCCTGGGGAAGGATTGGAGAGTTTTGCGGCGGGATTCGACCGATTGCTGGGGCTGGGGCCGCAGGAGATTCAAGTGGGTATGCTGAAGCGCCTGCGCGGGACCCCGATCGTCCGCCATGACCGGGAATGGGCCATGATGTATGTGCCGCAGGCGCCCTATGAGGTGGTGCAGACCCGCGATTTGGATTTCACCACGCTGGCGCGGTTGCGGCGGTTCGCCGGTTTCTGGGAC
>CAYYSX010000552.1:0-2212 GCA_964474315.1 uncultured Verrucomicrobiota bacterium
TCTTCCGGAAATCCCTCCGCCCGGGCCGCGCGGAACTCGAATTCACTGACCACTTCGATGCCGCCGCCCCGGCGTTGCCACCACCGCCATAGTGGAGGCAGGGGCTGGGTCTTGGCCGACAGCCACGATCGGACCGGGCGGCCAAAATTCAGCGTTTCGAGCTGCTGGAGGGAGCCGGCATACGGCGCAGCGGCGAACAGGAAGAAGGGAGTGGTCGCCCCGGCTTTGATCGAGGTGCGAACCTTCCGGAGCCAGGAACGCAAAACCGCCGGAGGATGGCCGAACGACGTAGAAACAGACACGCCGCGGCAGGTTGGGCCAGAACCCGCCATTTGTCAGGCTGGGGTGCAGGCTGGAGGATCGCAGCCTCGAGGGTGCTTCGGCGATCGTGCGCCCACCGCCCGAGCGTTCCTGATCGCCTCGCCTCCACCCGTTGAAGCGGGCTGAAATCCGTGGTCCTCGGGTGATCGAGCGGACGAGCCGTCCGCGCTCCTGTTCTTTGACCTGGCCGTAACATTCGGCAGACTTAGGTCTGTGTCCTGGTTCCGTTGCTGCCGTGTGGCGTTGGCGTTGTGTTTGGTCAGCTCCGCTTTTCTTCGAGCTCAAGAGCTGACCCTCGTCCCCGCGGAGGCCCAGTGGAGACTGCATCGGGGTAGCTCCGCCCCTTCGCCCGGATCGACTACCGCCTGGACCCAGCCCGCGTTTGACGACACGGCGTGGGAATCCGCCCCGGCGACCTTCTTTTACGGAGAAAACGGCCTGAACGGAACCGACCTGTCCGACATGGAGGGCCGTTACAGCACGATCTTCCTCCGCCACCACTTCACCGTCGCCGATCCCACTAAAGTCGCCGACCTGGAGCTGCGAGCGATCTGTGACGACGGTTTCGTCGCTTACCTCAATGGCCAACGGGTCGCTTCCTTCAATGCGCCAACCACCCACCCCGTCGTCACCTCCGTGGCCACGGCCAATGTCCCTGAACCGGTGGCGTTCGCGTCTTACTCGCTCGGGGACAACCCGGGGCGGCTGGTGGCGGGCGACAATGTCCTGGCCGTGGTGGTGCTCAACGTCAGCCGCGGCAGCAGCGATCTGGTCTTCGATGCCGAACTCGTAGGACGTGATCTGACCCCTTCGCCGCCCTTGGTCGCCGCGGTCGATCCTCCTCCCGGACTGGTCACCAACCTGAATCGCATCACGGTCACGTTCAGCGAGCCGGTGACCGGGGTTTCCGCCGAGCATTTCCTGATCAATGGGGTGCCGGCGACCTCCGTGGTCGGTGGAGCGAGCACGTATGTGTTCTCTTTTCCGCCGCCGGAATTTGGATTGGTCGCCATTACTTGGGGAGCCCTGCACACCATCCGAGATCTCGAAACGCCGCCGATGGTCTTTCCGCACGCTGCGCCCAGTTCGGCCTGGACTTATGAGTTGCTGGATCCGAGCGGCCCGGCGGTGGTCAGCCGCCAGCCGGCTCCCTTGAGCACGCTCCGGCACTTGAGCGAAGTCGTGGTGAGTTTCAATCGACCGGTGCTGAACCTGGACGCCTCCGACCTGACCCTCAACGGACAACCCGCTACGCAGGTCACCGGAATCGGTGCCGGCCCGTATCGCTTCACCTTTGCCCCGCCTGCGGCCGCCGGAGCGGTCACTCTGGCCTGGGCGGAAGGACATGGAATCACTTCGGATGAACCGGTCCCGTATCCGTTTCCGGGTGGATCGTGGACTTACACGATCGATCCTTCGCTCCCCCTTCCGGAAATCGTCATCAACGAGTTGCTCGCGGAGAACCAGGGCGGTCTCAAAGACGAGGAGAACGATCCGGAAGACTGGATCGAACTGTGGAATCAGGGCGCTACGCCGGTCAACCTGGGGGGCTGGGCGCTGAGCGACGGCAATGATCCCGAGGACGAATGGGTGCTGCCACCGGTGGAAGTTCCGGCCAACGGCTTTTTGCTGGTCTGGGCTTCCGGCAAAGATCGGCCGGGGACTGGTCCTCGTCGCGAATTGCATACCCATTTCAAACTCAATCCCAATGGCGATCGCCTCCGGCTGTTGGGTCCGGAACTGCCCCGACCCGTCCACGACGAAGTCGAGTTCGGTCCCCAAGGCGCTGACTTTTCTTATGGCCGACAAACGCAGGACAACACCACGGTCTGGCGCTATTTCGCTGTCCCGACTCCCCGGGCAGACAATGGCCTTAGTTCCATCACCAATC
>CAYYSX010000553.1:0-2194 GCA_964474315.1 uncultured Verrucomicrobiota bacterium
ATGTCCATATCATTTCAACAGCGAACGAGTTAGACAAAGTTCAAGTGCCATTCCGAGAGCCCCTTTTTTAGGTCGATGTTCTCGGCGGTGATCTCCGCGATGACGTCCTTCGCCCGCCGCAGCTCCGACTCCAGCCGCTGCTCTTTCGCCGACGGCTTCGAGTCGGCGAACACCTTCGCCGACGACGTGACGAGCTGCTTCTTCCAACCGTAGTACTGCGTGGGATTGATCCCCTCGCGGCGGCATAGCTCGCTGACCTCCACCGAGCCGTCCAGCCCGGCCAGAACCACCCGCAGCTTCTCCGCCGCCGTCCAACGGCGACGCTTTCGCTTCTCGCTCAATGGCTCCTCCTTCCCTCCCGGCATGGCCAGGATTCTACTGGGGCAGGAGAGCGTTCGCTAACTTGACGAATGTCTCACTTGGGCTGAAGCACTACAGGCGGTCCACTCTCATAATGCGAATGACTTCGGCGGAGTTTCCGCCGCGCCCGATCGCAGGGTTTCCAGTCCCTCGGCTAAGGAGGGTAGCGGCGGATGGTTAGTTCGATACTCGTCCGAGAATTGGCAGCCAAGCCAGCGAAACACATAGTCGATGACCGAGAGGGCGTACCCAATCTCCGGGTTTTTTGTCCATCCGGCGGGCTCAAACCGGGCAAACTCAAACTTCTCTGCCAGCGTCTCGACGGGAACGCCATACTGAAGCGCCAGGCTCGTAAGAACGCCGATCGCGTCCATCAGGCCGCGAACGGTGCTTCCCTGCTTCGCCATCTTGATGAACGCCTCGCCTGGCCACCCGTCTTCGTTAAGCCCGACGATGAGATAGCCTTCGTGGCCGTCGATGGTGAATTTGTGGGTGAGCGACAAACGCGTGTCCGGCAGCCGGAGGCGGCTGGCTTCCACCGGCGCCGTCACGTCGCTCAGCGACGGCACGGGCTCGCATTCTTGCAAGTGAACGATCGCCTGGCCCGTCACGATGCACCTCGCTTCGGGTCTCGCGAACTCACGGCCTGGTAAGCCGACTGCACTTTGTGGAGGAGTTCCTGGACGCTCCACGGCGGCAATGCGTTGGTACGATTCCAAAGGACCAGCTCGCAGAGCGCTTCTTCGGGCGTGAGCCCTGCGTCTCTCAGCGTGCAGGCCGCGCGATAGGTCTGATTGTGTCCCCTCTCTCCTGATACGGCGCGGATGGAGCGGATGTACGACCGAGGCCGAAGAATGTTGGGACGAGCGGAGCGACTGGCCGCGGACGGCTCCTCAGCAATCCATTCGGGGGCGAAGTACGGCACGTCGCCGAGGCCGTAGGACGGAGTTTCCTCCCAACGGTAGCGCTGCCCATTGGGGTGCAGCGACGGCGGCGCCACGATGTAGCCCCCTTCCCACGGATGTCGATCTTGCGGTGCAGAACGCCTACCCGGTTGGTGATCTGCTCGTCCGTCGGAAAACGATAATAGAAATGGCGCCCGCCTCGGCCGGTTGTGACCGCCAGCGGAGTCGCCGGATTCGCTGCCTTCCAGAAGGCGGCGTCTTCGGCCGTGTCGCAGTCCACGACGACCAGCCCCGAGAGTGCTCCGGTGGCAATGCCAATGTTAGATCGCCTTGCGCGAACCAACTCCGCAGCTCGCCGAGCCCCGCGCGATGAGTTTGGAACTTGCGCCAACTGCGGAGTGCAGGTTGCTTCCCGGTAAGCGGAATCACGCTCCAGCCGCGGTCGAAGTACTCGGCGGCGAAGTGAAGCTGAAACGCCTGCTCGGCGGTAGGCCACCGCGGCGGAGATGATTCCGAAACTCTTGGGGCGTGGGAGACGTATCCATAAACACGTTCATCCCGAGTGTGCCATACTCCAAGCCCCTAATCAAAACGACGCGCCTCGGGGGAGCGCTCAGGCAATTCGCGGGCATTGTAGGCGCGTTGCCTTACCGAGAAGGCAACGGGTTGGATGCCGCCATGAACCCATCCGCGACGCAGTTTTTCATAATGCCGAGGAAGCGTAGGAGTTTTCGTGGTTGATAGGCGAAGTCGCGGAGGATGTGTGCGATTTGTTGGTGGCCAGCGAGGCGGAGGGCGGTAATGGCAGCGTTGCGAAAAGCAGCCAGGTTCTGCGGAGCGTGTCCGGTCTTCACTTGGCACTGGTCTTTACCGAAGGGGTGAGTAGGCCGGGGGAGTTTCACCCCCAGCCCCTCTCAGAACCGGACGTG
>CAYYSX010000554.1:0-2189 GCA_964474315.1 uncultured Verrucomicrobiota bacterium
CGCAAGTGTTGACCCATCCGGAAGCGCGGTTCGAACCGGGCTTTTCTTACACGCTAACCGTGGGCCTGCTCGGTGGCGGCGGGCTTCCCCAAGGTGACACACTCCAGCTCGGCCTGTTCTACCTCGATGGTGCCAACAATCCGGTCTCGGTCGGCGCCACCACGGTGACCTATACCGCTGCCGAATTTCCCACCATCACCCACCTGATCGATCGGAGTGCCCAGACGACCGTCATTCAGGCGGGCGATGCCGCAGCCGGCCAGCCCATCGGCATCTCGTTGGTGAGCACGGGAACCGGGGTCGGCTATTGGGACTTGGACCATGTGCGGTTGAGCGCCACGGCGGTGCCGGAGCCCAAGAGTGTTTTGTTGTTCGGCCTTGGCTTGACGGCACTGGGATGGGTCGTCCGGCGGAGCAGGCCTCAGGGTTGAAGCCGCCATGCAGGACCGCTTCACCCGGTTCTTGCCCCGCTGGATCGTAGCCTTCGCTTGGATGGCATCCGCCGGGGCCGCCGGCTGCCCGATCATGGTGCCCAACGGTTCCTTTGAGGATCCTCAGACGCCCTTTGTCAGTACTTTCATCTCCTCTTGGCAGGAATTTCCCAAGCCGCCGTGGTATGACGAAAGTGGGCCGTTCTTGTGGGACCAAGTCACCGGTGTCTTCAAGAACACTCCGCCGGGATCGGTCGATCACCTGGTCAACTGCGACGGCGCCCAGGCGGCCTATCTCTTCGCCGAACCTGAAGTCGGATTCTTCCAGGACTATGGATCATACGACTGGAACGACCCGGAGCCGACCCGGGCGTTCGACGTTCGGTATCAGGCCGGCCAATCGTACCGGCTGACCGTCGGAGTTGTCGGCGGTGGCGGCAATATGCTGGACGGGGTAACCTTAGAGCTAAGTCTCTATTTTCGGGACGATGCCAACCAGGTCATTCCGGTCGCCGTCACCACGGTCACGAATTCGCCGACGCTGACCCCAGGGCGGACCAACCTGGCCGACTTTTCGGTCGTGCTGCCCGTGGTGAAACCCACGGACCCCTGGGCGGGGAGGCACATCGGTATCCAGATTCTCTCCACCGTCAGTTTTGAGCTGCGGGGCGGTTATTGGGACGTGGACCATGTGCGCCTCGAAGCGATCCCGGAATCGGTCCCGACGTTAAAGGTGGCACTGACCGAATCCGATCTGCTGCTCTCCTGGACCTCGCTGGAGAACGCTCTATACCAACTCGAAATCGCCACTACCCCGGATTCTTGGGAGCCGTACGGCGATCCACTGACCGGAACCGGATGCGAACTGGTTCAACGGATCCCGACTGGCGATACCATTCAGGCCTTCTTTCGGGTGGTGTCCTGGCCCGACTTGTGACGGATCGGGTGTCGGGCAGGTTCCGCGTGATGCAAGCGGGACGACGAGCGCAACGAGGGTTCACGCTGGTCGAACTTTTGGTGGTGATCGCCATCATCGCGGTGCTCGCGGCCCTTCTCCTGCCCGCCCTGGCTTCGGCGCGCAGTGCCGGACGCAAAGCCGCCTGCCTGTCCAATCTCCGCCAGATCGGAATCGCCATCCACGGCTATTCCGCCGAATCCAGCGGTCGGATCCCGTGGGGACCGAAGGCCCCGCCGTTCACCAGCCCGGCCGAATTCTACCCGTCCACCGGTTCCCCCACGAGCCTGCTGTCCCTTCGGAGCGGCGCTCCCGTTGGACTGGGCCTGTTGCTGGCACAGCATCTGGGCTCCCAACCCCGGGTGTTGTTCTGTCCGGCGCCCGATCAGCCGATCAATGCCGCGACCGAGTTGTCGCGCGTTGGCCGGACCCAGGCGCAAGGCGGCTACTATTACCGGCATGGCGGCAACACCAACCTCTTCGATCCGCCCGTTCCGCTGACCATCCCGGCTAACCTCCAGCTCGATCAACTCGGGCTCAATCGAGGAGGCTGGCCGGTCGCCGCGTTGGTCATAGACATCCAGTTCCTCGCACCGCCTGACCTCGCTTCGTTCAACGTCAAGACGCAGACCCATCACCAGCAACAGTTGGCCAACCTCCTGTTCGCCGACGGCCATGCCGTCTCGCGCCCCAACACAGGGGGGCGCTTCACCGTGGATGTCACCGACTACAGCGGCGTCCGGGAATCATTCGACCGGATTCTGAAGGTGTTTGAAGTGGCCGATGAAGTGCCCTGACCCGGG
>CAYYSX010000555.1:0-2182 GCA_964474315.1 uncultured Verrucomicrobiota bacterium
ACTGGTTTCTTGCCGGCCTCAATGGCACCCGGGAACCCCGCCCGCTGGAGCTGAATCTCCGATCCTTCCGCGGGTTCGACCGCGCCGTACTGATCGCCGAAGGGCCGGAGGCGTCGATGACCGTCCGCACCGAAACGCTGCGCCGCCCGGCCACGTGGCGTCACACGCTTCCCGCCGAGGGAGGCTTTCTCCTGCGCCTTCAGCGGTGAGTCCGGGCAACCCGTCAAGGTGAGCCCGCCCCCACGGGCTCGGCCCCGGGCATTCCCGCCACCGCGGCACGCGGAGGATAGCCACCTCGCCACCGGTCTTAGACCGTTCCGCGAAGCACGAGGGCAACAAGGGGCATCTGTCCTGGCAATGGATGTCCCTGGCAGCCCTCTTTTCATTCACCTCACTTCAACCATTCGCTCGCCTTCCTCCAGTCGTGTTTTGATTTCCGGCAAAGCGGGATCGAGCCAAGCGAAGAGGACACGGTTCGTGCAGTTGCCGACCCGTAACCAAACCACGGACGGAGCCGCCGGATGACCAATGCAGCGGTCCACGAAATCTTCGTCCTTCGTGATCACGGTCCAATCGCCCTCGACCGCAAAATTCCAAATACTGCCGTCGTCTGAATCGCGGAGCCCGCACTCTCGCACTGGCGTTGCGGAAAAACCACGTTCTCCCAACCAGCGCGCAAGGGCGGGAGGCAACTGCGCATCCACCCAAAAGCGCATCGCTGAATTCAGGCGCTGACTAAGACCGTGTGGTCGAGATACCGGGCGGCGTAGGCAATGCAGGCGCGAATGTCCTCGGGCTCAAGATCGGGAAAATCGGCAATCAGGGCCAGTCCCACGTCACCGGACCAGATCACCGGACCACAGCGTGTTCACAAAATCCCGCAGCGGGAGACACTCGATCTCGCCGTGGCGGTCACGGAGGGTTTGGGGTTCGCGGCCTCCATGGACGAGGAGGCGTTTTCCCACCGGATGATCGTCGGCCAGGTTGCCCAAGCCTCGGGCGTCCGTGGCCTGGACGCGGGTGCCGGACTTGATTTCCACCGCCACGCTCCGGTCCTCCAGGAGGAAGTCCACCTCGGCGCCGGTGGTCGTGCGCCAGAACCGAATCTCCATCTCGGGAACCCGATAGGCGCGATAGGCCATCAGTTCCATGAGCACCAGATGCTCGAAGCTTTTCCCAAACTCGGGCGTGCCGGGGGCCGGATGCCGCCGCCCCAGGTAGTTCGTGACGCCGACGTCGAAGAAATAGAACTTCTCCGTCAGGATCATTCTTCGGTTGGCGCTGCGCGTCCACGGAGCCACCCGAAATCCAAGGAGGGTGTCCTCCAGAATTTCGAAGTACCCCCGCACCACCTTTGACGAAACGCCACTCTCGCGGGCGACGTTGGCATAGTTGAGCAGTTCGGAGGACGTCACGGCGGCGACGCGGAGGAATTCCGAGAATGCCGGAAGGTTCCGGACCAGGGCCTCACCGGCGATCTCCTCGCGCAGGTAGTCGGCCACGTACGCACGGAGTTCTTCCACCGGATGATCCGCCAGGACATGCGCCGGCAACATGCCGGTCAGGACACACTGCTCGACGGGAAACTCGGGCCAGCCGGAAGGCGGCGAGGTGGGCCAAAGTTCGCCAAAACACAGCGGCCGCATCTCTCGCCGCCAAGCGCGTCCGGCCAGCAAATTCGCGTGTCCACGCCGGAGTTTGCGGGCGCTGGACCCGGTGAGGACGAAGCGGAGTCCGCGGTTCTCGATCAACCAGTGAACCTCATCGAGGAGTGCGGGAACCTTCTGCACCTCGTCCACGACGATGGTCTGGCTGCCCTGGAGCCAGGCCTCGCTGGCGGTGCGCTCCCGCAGCAACTGGGGCCGGGCGGCATATTCCGCGAACACCTCCGTCTGCAGCAGATCAATCCAGGGCACCGAGGCAAACTGCTCGCGCAGCCAGAAGCTCTTGCCCGTGCGACGGGGTCCCCAAAGGAAAACACTCCGGTCGGGCGGCAGGGAAAGGAATCGGGGGATCCGCATGCCATGGTCATTTTATCCGGATAAAGTGACCATACAAGGCTGATATTTCGCCACCTCCGCCCAACTGATGCCCCAACGTGCGGTTGGAAGCTCGGGGGGCGCATCTTGAGTTTGTCCTTGCCGACAGGAGCGCGGGCGGCTCGCCCGCAACACAACTCCCC
>CAYYSX010000556.1:0-2170 GCA_964474315.1 uncultured Verrucomicrobiota bacterium
CGGACGAGGATGGACAACCGTGGGACCGTCCGGAGTTGGGGAAACTGGAGACTCCGGTGGTCATTCCGCCTGGGGATTACAATGACCCGCCGGTGGATTTGGGAGCGATCCGGATTCCCGTCCAACAACCGTGAGTCGCTGGGTCCCGTCCCTCTCCCATCGCTAGGCACGCGAGAGTTGGTGAACAGCGTCTTCACTGCGTTACGCCCGCGATTCAGTGTGCAGCATAATGACGGCGCCCGGCGCCTGCTAGGACTGCAAACGGCTGGTGGAAGAATGGCGGACTGGCGAGGCGGCCGGCATAAATGATCAACAAACGGCACCCGTGTTCGAGCGGAAGGGGCGGAAGACACCCCAGCTAACGCGACCGCTTTCAGTTACGGCATGGGGATTTCGACGTAGCTGCCATGAGCGATGACGGCGAGCACCTGTTGGAGGGCGGGTACAAGCATAGGCATCAAGGGAAGCCGGTTCGTCGGCAACTCGACGATGGCGATTTGGCGCGCGGTGAGATTTTGCTGATACCGCAGATTTTGGTCGGCGGTGATGAAAACATCAAATCCCGCAGTCTCGGCAGCCACGAGCAGTTCCCCGTTGCGAAGCGCGGCCCAGCCTTCCTCGTAGCAGGTGCGGACGTGGAAACCCCGCAGGTACCGGCGCAGCGGTCGGGGCACGCAATGATCGAGCAGAATCCTTTTCACGCCGGCTCAGCCCCGGCGACGGCGGCGCGCGCGGCGTCGAGCACCCCAACCGCTTGCTCGCGGCTCACGCCCTCGAAAGCATCGAGAAACTCGTCGAGGCTGACCCCGGATTCGAGGTTACCGAAGAGGGCGTCCACGGGGACCCGAGTGCCGCGGAAGCAGGGCTTGCCGCCGAGCCGCTCCGGGTCACACCAGACGAGACTCGCGGGAAGTTCGATGGGCGATGTTCTCACTGGGCGAAGCTCTGCAACCGTGTCCGTGTGGTCAAGCAGCCATAGGCCCGCACAGGGCAGGGGAATCGCAGGGTTTTTCCGTTGCCCGTGGCGGTTGGAAGCAAGGGAAGCGGTATTTCATCGCCTGCCCCTTTCCGAAACCGGAGTGAAGTGCTGGATCCGCACATGGCGGTAGCCTTTGAGCTTGGTGTCGGTGGTCAGCAAAATGAGCTTATGGACCCGGGCGGCAGCCACGATGAGCTGATCGGCCGGATCGTTGACGGGAAACTCCGGCAGGCGGGTGGATTCGACGATGATGTCGGCCGTAAGCGGCAAAACCTGCACCTGAGCGGGCAGGGCAGCCTTGAGCCAGGTGGACAAATCCATCGGCAACGGGAGTTTCCCCAACTGATGCTTCTTGGCCACTTCCCAAAGACTGAAGATGCTCAAGCCGAGAGTCTCGTCGGCGTTGCCCACAATTCTCCGGATGCCGGCGGGCAACACCTGCTCACGCAGGGCGCTCATGAGCCACACGCTGGTGTCAAGCAGATACCTCACTTCATCGCCTCCCATTCAACAGGCACTGGGTCGTCCAGGTCCGCCGGGAGGGGATGGGGGCTCGGTGTGCAACCCAGCAGACTCTGGCGCTGGCCGGCGTTTTTGGGCACGAGATCGGCCACGGCCCGGCCGCGCTTGATGATTTCAATGGTCTCGCCCTGGTCCAGCCACTTGGAGAGGCGGGCAAAGTTGTTGCGCAGGTCGCGGACGGTCGCAGATTTCACGGTGATACATTTGTATCACGGGGCGGGAATGTCAACCGCTGCCAGTCTCGTCACCCGCGCAATCAACAATAAAGGTCGGGGATGGGTCATTCATTGAAAAGAAAGCACTCAGCGCAAGGAGGAGCCAGCGGTTGAAAGACTTGCAGACCAGCACAAACCGATAGCCTGGCCGATCTTTCCCAATCACTCCCGAATCGGGGCGTTGTGAGATCACTTTTGAGCGCCTGCTTGAAGCTGATGCGGGAGCGATGCATGGCTTCCCGCAACATCCGCTCGACGTCTTTATCCAAAGTCACGGTAGTTCGCACGGAAGCATCATGATGCCTAAATGAGATACTGCCAAGATGCCGAATGCATCAAAGCTGCCCATGGCTCTCTTCTTCGATTGGATGCAGATGCAGCGACACCAACTCCGACCGTGGGATTCATCTTCCTTCGAGTCGGAGGTCTTCCGCCACTTCCAGCACGTATTCGC
>CAYYSX010000557.1:0-2170 GCA_964474315.1 uncultured Verrucomicrobiota bacterium
GGCGGCTGGCTGCACCTGCTCTTCAACTGTTGGGCGTTGTATGTGTTCGGCCGCGAGTTGGAGGAACGGCTGGGCTGGAGCGAGTACCTCAAGCTCTATCTGTTCAGTGGGGTCGTCGGCGGCTTGGTGCAATTGGTCTGCGCGGTCATCTCGCCCAAACTCTTTGGCGGCTTCCTGGTCGGGGCGTCGGCCGGGGTGTTTGGGTTGGTTGCCGTCTATGCGGCGTTGTTTCCCGAACGGCAGTTCACCCTGCTGGTCTTCTTCGTGCTACCGCTCACCGTCCGGGCCAAGACCCTGCTCTTCTGGGGGGTGGTCCTGGCCATCGTGGGAGCGCTGGTGCCGATGGGCAACGTGGCGCATGCAGCGCATCTGGGCGGAATGCTGGGCGGGCTGCTGTACCTGAACCTGAGGCGACCCCGAAGTGGTCCCGGGTAATACGGCGAAAAACCTCCGTTGAAGATCGTCGCGGCGGAACTTAATTTTCCGCCGTGTTCAGCGAACGCGACTACGCGAAAGACATCGGCGGATTTAGCCGATGGTCGGTTACGGCGTGGTTGATGGGCATCCTGGTCGTTGTCTTTGCCCTGCAATGCATCAACGAGGTGTATCTCCATACGTCGGCGGAGGCGTTGTTCGCCCTCACCCGGGTGGGCCTGATGAAGGGCTGGGTTTGGCAGTTGTTGACCTTCCAGTTCCTGCATGCCGGACTGCTGCACCTGTTGTTCAATCTCCTCGTGTTCTGGTGGGTCGGCCGGTTCTGCGAGGGGTTGTTGGGCACCCGGCGGTTCTTGCTGGCGCTCTTCGGTTCGGGCGCGGTGGGCGGCCTGCTGCAGGGCGCACTGATGCTGGCTTGGCCCGAGTACTTCGGACGCATCGTCGTCGGAGCCTCGGCCGGAGTCTGCGGTCTGCTCGCCATCTTTGCCCTGTGCGAGCGGGATGCCGAGGTGCGGCTGTTCTTCGTCCTGCCTGTCCGGGCGATTTGGCTGCTCTGGGGTATGCTCGGACTCTCCCTGTTCTTCACCTTGGTGCCGTCCGGCGACGGTTCCGCCCATGCCGCTCACCTCGGTGGTCTCCTGGCGGGCATGGCCTGGGTGAAACTCGGTTGGCACCATGAATTCCGCCCCCTGCCCGGCGCCGAACTTCTGGCGCAACTGCGCGGATGGTTTTCCCGACGTTCCAAGCCCAAGCCCGACGCCTCACCGCGCTGGCGCAAGCTGGAATGGGACGTCACTCCGCCGAAGGCCGAATCGCTGGGCCCCGATGAATTCATCGCCAAGGAAGTGGACCCGATCCTCGACAAGATGAACGCCCACGGTCCGCAAAGCCTGACCGAACGCGAGCGCCGCATCCTGGCCCAAGCCGGTCAGCGGATCAGCAAACGGTAAGGACCTTTTCGTAGGAGCCGGCCCGTCCGCCGACGATGTCGCGAATCCCGGCCAACAAATCCCGAAAGACATTCGCGCCGATGATAGTTTCGCCGGTGACGATGCCGAGGTACTGGGAGACCGGGTGGCCTTCCACGCTGGGAGTGGTGGTGGTAATCATGGTGCTTCTATTACACACCGGGCCCGGCCGAGTTGCAAAACATAGCGATGGCTCCCGGGGGCAGGTGGGCGCCGCTTGAGTTTGTCCTTAAACCGGGGCCGAACCCAAAGCTCCAAAGGCCAAACCTCAAATCCCAAAGAAGCTCCCCAATCCCAAAAATCCACGAGCCACCGAGCGCCCCCCGGATGGCGCATGGCGGTGCCTTGGAGCTTCGATCTTGGAGCTTCTTTGGAGCTTGGAACTTGTTCTTTGGAGCTTTCGTGTCCTTGGTGCCAGTCAGGACCAATTCCAGATGCCCCCCCCGGCTTCCCCCACTCGTTTTCTGATGGACCCACCCCCGCGGTTGTCGAAATCTCCCGCAGCCTCCGCCTTATTCCGACCCCAATTCCAACTCTGACCCAGCCCATGGCGTCGCCATCCCCCCACGGCCATCCGACCCTTTATGCCCGTCCCCTTCGGCGAAGGGCGCCTCTGGAATTTGTCCGCGCTGGGACCGCGCCGGGGCAGGGGGCGTCTTGTTCTCCTGGGTCCGTGGTCAATGGTCGGCGGTCAATGGTCGGCGGTCACTGGTCGGCGGTCACTGGTCGGCGGTCACTGGGAGCGGGTCACTGGTCGACGGTCACTG
>CAYYSX010000558.1:0-2140 GCA_964474315.1 uncultured Verrucomicrobiota bacterium
CCCCTGCTGAACGTTTCCAGGACTCACACCGCTTGCGCCGGCAGGCGGCTGTCTCCTAGTTTAGCCACCTTTGCGCATGAAAGTGTACCTGGACGGACAGTTCCTCGACGAAGCCGATGCCAAGGTGAGCGTGTTCGACCACGGTCTCCTTTACGGCGACGGCGTATTCGAGGGCATCCGCATGTACCACAACCGGGTGTTCAAGCTGCGCGAACACATCGAACGCCTGTTCTGGTCGGCCAAAGCCATCCTCCTCGACATCCCGCTGTCCCCGGACGAACTGATCGAGGCCACGCTGGAAACCTGCCGACAGAATCATCTGCGGGAGGGGTACATTCGACTGATCGTGACCCGGGGCAAAGGCACGCTCGGTCTGGATCCGCGCCGTTGCCCGAAGCCTTCGGTCATCATCATCGCCAGCACCATCCAGCTTTATCCGGAGAAGTATTACCAGGATGGCCTCACCATCGTCACGGTGCCTACCACGCGCATGCTGGTGAATTCAGTGAACCCGGCGATCAAATCGCTGAACTACCTGAACAACATCCTCGCGCGCATCGAAGCCAACAATGCCGGGGTGGAGGAGGCGATCATGCTGAACTCCGAGGGATTCGTGGCCGAATGCACCGGGGACAACGTGTTCATCGTCCACAAGGGCCGTCTGCTCACGCCTCCGCTGAGTGCGGGGGCGCTTTATGGCATCACGCGCAATACGGTCCTCGACGCCGCGAGCTCCCTGGGGATCTCCTCGGGCGAACCCAATCTGACTCGCTACGACCTGTATATCGCGGACGAAATGTTCCTGACCGGAACGGCGGCGGAGATTGTGCCGGTGGTGAAGGTGGATGGACGCGTGATTGGCACGGGGAACCCGGGTCCGATCACCGCCCAACTCACCGCCGCCTTCCACGAAGTCACGAAGATCGACGGGGAACTGATCTTCAGTTGATCTGCGGGTCGGCTGTCCCCAGCCGACCGCGCGGCTGGGCCACATGGGTGAAGTAGGGGGAACGAGCCGGCGTGGAGAACCGGGCGCCTGCTGCCCTCGGCGGCCAAAGGGTCGGCTGAGGACAGCCGACGCCACAGGCCTTCCGCTTCGCTCCTCCGTCGTCCGTCTTCGGTCCTCCCTCCCCTCTCCTCGGCTTTCCCCCCTTTCTTTCCCCTGATTCGTGTCCATTCGAGTTCATTGGGGGGTTCGCCCCAAGCTCTATCCACCGCTATTCCGCACTCCGCACTCGTTTGGCTCTCGCCGCCATCCCGCCCTGGCGGCAACCTGAGGCGCGCTATGCAGGGCAGGCAGGTCGTTCCCAAAGGAATCGTGGGAAGCCTTTGCCTGCTCCTCTTGTTCCTGCTGGGCGGCACCGCCGGAGCCGCCGCCATTCCGGAAGATACGTACCTGGTGGATCCGGAGCAGAATACTGGCTTTGGTGAAGGAATCTCAGGTCTGGGCGACGTCAACGGCGATGGATTCGCCGATTTCGCCGTGTGCGCGCCACGGAAGAAGCTGCCCGACGGAAGTGAAGGAGAGGTGCGCGTTTATTTTGGAGGTCCAAACGGTGTCGGGCCAGAACCCACGCAGGTGCTTCGGGCTTCCTCCACGGTCCACGGATTTGGCTTTCGCGTGGTCGGTGGGGACCTGAATCAAGACGGATTTGGTGATGCCATCGTGCTCGGGTTGCAGCCGCAGACCACCAATGAGTCCCACCTCACCCTCTGGATCTATTGGGGGTCCCCCAGCGGGCTTCAGTCGCCAACCAACGCGGCCTACCGGGAACCCTATATCGGCGGACCCGAGGGTTTTGGAATCCTCGGGGTCATTGGGGATGTCAATGGAGATGGCTTTCCCGATGTCGCCGTCGGACTCCCAGCCGCCCATCAAGAGGATGGCGAAGTAATGGTCTTTCACGGAAACCCGGCTGGTCAGTGGGACGCTCCCAATCGCCGCATCCGGGGGAGCCAACCGGGTGAATATCTCGGACCCTTTGGTCAATTCCGGTGCGATTTCAACCGGGATGGCTACGATGACCTTTTGGTCGGCTCCACTCACTACCACCGGTGGGGCGACCACTACCACGGTCGGGTGCAGCTTTTCCTCGGCTCGAAAGACGGACTCCAAACCAATGCCGCTTGGATGGCCACC
>CAYYSX010000559.1:0-2139 GCA_964474315.1 uncultured Verrucomicrobiota bacterium
CAAGAGCACCGAAACGGCGAGAAGCAGACGGGCTTTCATCCCGTTCAGGTTGGCGCGTTTTATTGGGGTTGTCGATACTTCTTGCGAACTTCCTGACGCCCTGCCGACAGTGGGTGCATGGAAGCGAAGGACACGGGTAATCGCCGGGCCGGAAAGAAGGCCGCCTCGTTTTCCGTCCGTTCCGGGTCCGTCGAGGTGCCGATTTACTACCGGGAGGCGGTTAAAGATGGGCGCGTTTACCCCGAGTTCACCGTCTGCTTCTACGACGCCGCCGGGAAACGAGTCCGCCGGCATTTCGCGGATCGCGGCAAGGCCAAGGACGAGGCGGAACGAGTCGCTACGGCGTTGTCGAAGGGCCAGTCCCAAGCCGTGCAGTTCACGGCCGCGGACGCCACCATTTACGGCCGAGCAATCCATATCGTGAAGCCTCATGGGGTCTCCCTTCTCGGGGCAGTCACGGAATGGTCTGATGCCCGAACCAAACTTCCGTCGGGCTCCACCCTCACGGAGGCCGCCAAGCATCTGGCGGAGACCGTTCAGGCGACCGATACCCGGCCGGTTCGTGAGATCGTCGAGGAACTGCTGAACGATCGGGAGGCGGCTGGGTGCTCCGAGGTTCACTTGCGCGACCTGCGGTTCAGGCTGGGGCGCTTCGCTGCCGCCTTCCAATGCCCGCTGGGCTCCGTGTCCGCGAGTCTGGTCCGGGAGTTCATTCAGAACCTCAAGACCGACGCCGGCAAGCCGCTGACCAATCGGACCCGGAGGAACGTCCTGCGGATCGTGTCGGGCCTGTATCACTTCGCTGGGAAGCGGAAGTACGTCCCAAGCGCCCTGGTCGAAGATGTCCGCGCCATCGAGGCGCCAAAGTCGGTTCCGTCTGAGGCTGGTATTTGGACCCCGGAGGAAATGAGCCGAATCCTGGCCGAGGCGAAGCCCTACCTGATTCCAGCACTGACTATCGGTGCGTTTGCCGGACTCAGGAGCGCTGAGATTGTCCGCCTCGACTGGAAGGACGTGCGTCTGTCAGAGGGCGTCATCGTGCTCTCTGCGATCAAGACCAAAACCGCCAGCCGGCGAGTCGTCCCGATCCTCCCGAACCTGATTCAATGGCTGACACCACACGCCCAGGAATCGGGGCCGGTCAGCCCGGCCGGCGCCGCCAACGCGCTCGCCGGCCAGTTTTCCCGCACTGGTGAGAGGGCGGGCCTGAAGTGGATCCCCAACGCCCTTCGACACAGCTTTTGCAGCTACCGGCTGGCGACCACCCACGACCCGGCCCGGGTCGCTACCGAGGCGGGAAACTCCGCCAGCATGGTCCACCGCCACTACAAGAGCTTGGTCACTGAAGCCCAGGGCCAAGCCTGGTTCTCCATCACCCCAGCCCGGCCGGAGAACGTCATCACCCTGCCCATGGAGGCCGCGGGCTGAACCATTTCCAATGTCTTCGACTCCAGAACGCCGGGGCCGGCATGGTCGAAGACATCCAAAACCACGCCACCCCGCCACTAACGGGAGCCCCGGCTGACAGAAAGCAGCATGAACACATCACAATCGTCAACCGCGATCGCCACCACCGCACGCCGTTCCGCGCGCAAGCCGGCCAACGGAATGACCGAAGCCGAATTCAACCGCCGATACAAGTGCGTCCGCGTTGGGTACCCGCCGCCAAAAATTGGCATCCACTGTCCAGGTATCGCGCGCCGCCGCGATCAGTACTTCGGGCTGACCGTGGTCAACGTCAAGGACCCGTCAATTCGCCATGGCTATAGCGCCAGATTCATTCCGTCGGATATTCCCCTAAGTCCGGCGGCCGCACTGGGCATCCTCATTATGCTTGATGATCGCGAAAACGAAAGCTCAACACGTGAGATGCCCCGGCTGTACCGGTGGTTTAAAAACAACCTCGCCAAAAAAGGCGGTGCGCGATGACAGCCGTCACCCTCAAGCCGTCAACCGTGGGCGCTGTGGACGTGTTTTTCGAATCGGACGTTGGTTCCGATCTTATCCTTGGTGAAGATTCCAAAGGCCGCCTGCTCCGACAGAGAAACGACGAATGGGAGCCCGTGTCGGTTCGCAGGTGCCTGGAGCTTATTAACAGCCATTGTGACATTTGTGGCGGATACACTTCGGATTTGCCCG
>CAYYSX010000560.1:0-2138 GCA_964474315.1 uncultured Verrucomicrobiota bacterium
GCGCATGACGACCGGCGCGACAGTTCGCGCCTCCCTGCGGCGGCTCAAGGCGGGAATTCGAAAGCGAGGAGGCGGTGGAACCGAGTTGAAGGGCGCGTTTGCCGCCCGCTGCGTAGCCGAGGCGGATTCGGGTCGTGGAGCGGGAAGCGTGAGGCGGCAACTGTGTCCAGCGGCCAGCCGTCCTCTTGGTTGCTTCCACTTCCGCGTACCGACTTCTAGCTTCGACCAAGAGCGCATCCTGTCGTCCGCTGGCTGCTTTCATACTCTTGGTTTGGCCTGCGAAGCGACAGCCACGATTCCATCGAGCTTGGCGACCACTTCGGCATCAATCTGATGCGTCGGCACCAAGCCGGCCAGGATATGATAGTCCGTTTTTCGCAGCAGATTCGGCAGGCCAAGTTTTCGAAAGAACAGCTCAAAGAGCGGATTGAGAAAATCGTCGCTGGCCTTCACTTCGGAACTCCAGGGATCGGACCGGCCCAGCGTTTGAAGGGCGGCGGTGATTTCCCTGATGCATTCGACCATGACCGGTTCCCGACGCCCCGCCTCGGCCCAGCCTAACAGATCACCCGGTTGGTGGTGTCGCGCATACGCCAGCAAAGTCGCTTCCTGGGCGAGGTAGTTTTCAATCTCGCGCTTTGTCCACATCGCTTCGACCAATGGGGTGCCGGCGGCCAACGGCTTGTCGATGCGATCAAAGAGTGCCAAACCCACCAAGTCGGGTTTGGCTTCCTGAAGTCCAAAGAAATGCTCGCGCGCCCGCGCGGGCAGATTCGACGTGAGATAATGCACGAAAGGACGTTCGAGGACGCCGGCAGCCGGATGCCCAAGCGTCCGCGCAAAGGTCTGCAAAATGGCCAGGTCGGTTGAACCTTCCAAATAGAGCACCCAGCCCTTGATTTCCGCCTGGTAGTATTGATCGAACCCGATATCGGTGAGTGATTTGAGGACCTGTTGTCCGCGATCGTCCAGGCGATGAGGTGTACCGACGAAGGCAACGACGACGTCACGATTCGCGGCTTCATTGAGAATGATTTCCGAGTGACTCGCAGCGATGATCTGTGAGTTTTGGCGGGCGGCGACGTCCGTCAGCAGTTGATAGATTTGACGTTGGCGGAGCACTTCGAGGTGAGCATCGGGTTCGTCGAGCAGAAGGACCGCCTTGGGATTGGCATAGAGGTGGGCCAGCAGAAGGAGCGTTTGTTGCAAACCACGCCCGGCTGAGGACAGGTCGAGCAACGATCCTTCCGGATCACGGTAGGTCATCGTGATTTCACCTCGTTCTTTGACGAACTGAGGCGGTTGGAGTTGCACGCCGAAAAGGGACTCGATGCTGCGGCGAACCTCTTCCCACTCCGCCCGTGGGTCGGTACGGTCGTAGAGCTGATAGCAGAGATTGCGCAGGACCTGTGCCGTCTGGCCCTCGCCCAATAAGACATTGATCCGCCCTGCTTCCCACTTGGGTTCGGTAGCGGTCAGGCCGGACATCGGTGGAAGAAACGCGACCGCGACGTCTGCCGCCTCCGGTGGAACGGGCATCCGAGCCGGTTGTTTGCCGTCATCCAGTCGCAATGGCCTACAGTACAGCGACTCTTCGTTGGCATAGTCGAACTCCAAACCGCAGGTCCAAGCCCGACCGTTCGTTACGCCGTCCACAATAATGTCGATGCGGACGTTCTGGGTTTGGGGTTTGCCGTTGGTTTTTCGGACATCCCGGACGTGCAGATTCCTCCAGAGTTGATTGGCGCCGGGGACCGGGATGGAAACGAGGTCCCGGCGGTTGAGGGTCACTCCGGGGCGTTGTGTCGGAGCGGTTTTGCCTTTGTATTCCTGGTTCCAGCGACGCAACCCAATCTCCCAGAGCGCAAGCGCTTGCAGGGCGGTGGTTTTGCCGGAGTTGTTCGGACCGATCAACACCACCGCCTGCCCCAGCTCGATGTCGGCGTTGGGAAAGCGCTTGAAATTCCTGATCTGGAGCCGCGTGAGCACGGAAGTCAGGCTACGATATTTAAATCACGATGGCTGTCAGAATCTTGCCCTCCACGTCGGAGCAACGAGCCACCGGCTTACTCCGAATCGCACTCGTATTCCACGGCCAGAATTTCCAGGACTTCCTCTCCGCCGGGAGTGTGCAGCCG
>CAYYSX010000561.1:0-2135 GCA_964474315.1 uncultured Verrucomicrobiota bacterium
CCGCTGACTGACGCGGGAGCGTCTTCGGCAGCCGAAGCCGTTTTCTTATTCAGACTGGAGTTGGCGGAATCGAAGTAGAGCGTCCCCGTTTCGGCTGTCGGATTGGAGCTTGTAAAATCCCCAAACCCGCCGCGCCATACAAGGGAATGAGCCAGCAGCACTCCATTTTCGGTCACCTGCGAAGTGACGCGGACCAAATAGGAATCCATCGTGAACTGGAACGTCTTCTTCGCGCTGACGCGGCCATCGGAAAACTCGAACGTCGCGCTGAGTCCGTCTTCCCCGCGCGTAACCTTATAAAGTTTGTTATTAAGATCGCCCGCGGCGGGAGGGGTGCGGAAGGCAAGACCGAAAGGAGCCGGAGGCGCTTTCTCGCCCGTCAGTTGAAGGGCGGCCTGGTTGATCAGTTCCAGAGGCTCTCCGATGCCGTCCTTATAGTCCTTGAGAAACCAATCGTGGATCGTGGCTCCACGATTGGAAAACGAGACCTTGTGAACATTCGTCTCGATTACAAAGTTGATCAGTTCCTCGGCCTGAGTCTGTCCGGGGAGCGGTCCGGCTTCTGGAGTTAGCGGAGTTTCGGCGGCACTCGGAGGCGGCTCGGTAGCCTTGGCGATTTCCTCTTTGGTTGGTTCAGGCGGAACGGGCGGCGGTGAAAAATAGCGTTCAATGCTGAACACCGCCAGCAACAGCAACATGGCTATCAGCAGCCGTATTTCCATGGACAGCTTTTGCATTGTGAAGTCCGGGCCTATCGAACCGGATCGAAGCCTCCTTCATGAAACGGGTGGCAGCGCCCAATCCGCCGCAGGCCCATCCATACACCGCGCGCGAGTCCGTGGACCTGAATGGCCTCCATCATGTAGACCGAGCAGGTGGGATGGAACCGGCACGCCGAAGGCAACAGCGGCGAAATCCATCGCTTATACAGCCGGAGCATGGCGAGAACCGCTGTGGTCATTTCGTGCGCTCCATCACTTTGCCGAGCGCGCGCCGGATTTCCTCAAACGACGATTTGAGGATGGGGCGGCGGGGATTGAGTACGATGTCATAGTTTCCAAACTCGGGGCGCATAAGGCGGAACGCCTCGCGCAAACGGCGCTTGGCGCGATTGCGGTCAACCGCCGGGCCAAACGCTCGCGGAACGGTAATGCCGAGACGCGCGCCCTCCGGTTCCGGCCTTGCCAGCAGAAAGGCCGCAAAAAGGGGGCTGGAAAGGCGGATGCCAGTATCATAGATCTTACGAAACTCGGGGGAACGCAATACCCGCGCCGATTTTGGAAATTGACGCGGACGGCTGGCCGCCGGACTAGGCGTAGCGAACGGCTCTTTCGTCGCTGACGGTGAGCTTGTGACGGCCCTTGGCGCGACGGCGAGCGAGCACAGCCCGGCCATTCTTGGTCTCCATCCGTGAGCGAAACCCGTGTTTCTTGGCGCGCTTGCGGTTATTCGGTTGAAAGGTGCGTTTCGGCATAATGACTTCCGTATGTGCGCACCGCCGGACCAGCGAAGGCGCAACTCTGTCGTTTTAGATCCTCCCTAGTATAGCAAACGGAAAAGGCAGCGGTGCAGTTCACAGGAAATGGCAGGACACTCTCTCAACTATAAGAAATTCAGGGGGAGTGAGAACCTGTTCCGGGCGAGTTTTTTCTGTATACTCAACAGCAAAAGGTGCAGCGATGAAAATCTCCCATATCTTGATCGCCAGTGGACTGTGCTTCACCATTAGCGCCGTGTCTCAGGTTTTTCAAATCTCTTCTTTTGGCTCCACCATGCCTGCGATTCAGAAGGCGGTCGAAAGCGAGCGGTCCTTTTCTCTCCCCCGGGATTTGGCTCGACAGTAGTCTATGCGGAGCGCATCGACAGCGCCGATTCGCAAATCTTAAAACTCTCCGGTGTCAGCCTACGCACGGGTGACGTTTATGTGGAAGCCGAAGGACTCGAATACAACTGGAACTCCCGAGAAGCTACGATAACGGGCGGCGCTAAAGTCCTGACGGTTTCCCGGCCCACCGGCTCAAAGTCGCGCTAGAGCGTTTTCGCATTTTGGGTAGACCCAAAACCCGGTAACCGCTTCCATCCGGACTAAATATCGCGTCTTTTGAACGGCATAGCGTTTTCATTCGCCAGTGTCC
>CAYYSX010000562.1:0-2115 GCA_964474315.1 uncultured Verrucomicrobiota bacterium
GCCCCGGGTGCCGTGGCGGACGCCCCGTCCGCCACACCGCGGCGCGCGTGGAGTCGTCTGCGTTGGATTTGGCGCCAGCGCTTTGGCTTAAGGTAGGGCGCCCAACCGGTCAGTCTGCCCTGGTTGAAACCGTGGACCGTGCTCCCTGCAGCAGAGTATTTGCGCGAGCGGACCGATCAAACGATGTGCCGGGAGATGAGCTGGCGGAGGCGGTCGAGGTTCTGCGGTTCTTCTTTGAGGTCGAGGAGGGGAATGAGTTCGCGTTCGACGAGCGGCAGGTCGAGCGTGCGCCCCTGGCGTTGCAGGATTCGGACGATATCTGCCCAATCTTGCTCACGGGCGGCGAAGGCCTTATGGACGATGAGGTCTTCGGCGCTGCAGGTGCGGAGGAGACAGTCTGACGCGGCCCTCCAGTCGCTGGCTCGTGCGACGGAGGCTTCTTCGAAGGGGAGTGCGCCGAGGGCGACATCGAGGCCAACGCCGTTCTCGTGCCGCAGAAGGAGGACTCGGGCACGCAAGGCAAACTCGCGGGCATCGGGCCGACGCGGGGCAAAGGCGCTCAGGAGCATATCGGTATATTCCTCGTCATGAACGAAACGGGTGAGGAGCGTGGCGTCGGCATCGATGGTCTGGCGGGGTTCCGCCCAACGTTGCAGGGCCAGGCCACCGATAAAACAAAACTCCCAACCCCGTTCGACGCAGAAGCCGTGGAGCGCGGCGGCCGCGGCATAAACCGGATTCATCGCCGCGGGTGGCCACGGTGAAAGAGACACTGCTGTTCAACGAGGCCGGAGTGGTGATCGCGCCAACTCGGCGGACGCGGAAAGTCGAGGCCTTGCAGCAGAAGATCGGAAGCGGCGCCCGCCTGCTCTTCCGTCAGGGCCTGAAGTTCCTGGCGCTTGAAATCCTCGAGTTCGACCGCGGCGATGCGCCATTGCGCCATCCAGAACCGCTGCTGGTCAGACGTGATGCCAAGTTTCACGACTTCCATCTTGTACGTTAGCGGGGGAGGCGGCAAGCACCGGTCACCCGGGGGAACCTCCGCGGGTCCCGGAATACGAATGCCCCTCGTTCACGCCGCGGAGCCGGCGCCGCCCTGGCTGTCGGAGCTGGCCGACCCGCTGGACTCTCATCCGATCCATTGTTGTATGTAGCGTGCGGTGTCTCCACCGCATCCCCCTCCGGCACCCCGCTCCTGCGGCTCCGCCAGCGCGTGTCTGCATTGACCCGCGCCAGATCCCTACACCCGCTGGGGACAAGCCTTCTTGGGCGAGCGGCCTTAGCGGAGCGAATCTGTTGGCTTGGGGAGCGCGCCCGCCTCGGGTGCCGTGGCGGACGCCCCGTCCGCCACACCGCGGCGCGCGTGGAGTCGTCACCGCTGGGTTCGTCGCCCGCACCTCGGTCTAAAGACAGGCCTCCCGTTTCGGTCCTCCCCTCCCCTCGGCTCCACGACCTCGCCAAAAACGGAGATGCACCCCTTCCCGGCCCTGCTTGCCCTCTCTGGTCGTGGGCGACTACCGTCCCTTCCATGGTGATTGTCCGATTCGAAGATGTGGAAGCCGAGAAACGGGCGCTGGGATGGCTGGCAGGCCGTTTCTCCTTCAAGACCTGGTCCAATGGCGACCTGATGCTTCACGAACGAGTTCTGCCGTATCTGGCCCGACAAGGGATTCCTTTCAAAGTTCAAGGACTAGCCACCTATGACCGCTTCGCACCGGCGATACGAAATCCTGATTCCGCTGTCGTTTAACGACGGATCACCCGTGCCGGAAACGCTGGTTGCCGAAACCCTCCTGGAGCTGCGGCAGAAATTCGGTGCGGTCTCGGCCGAAAGCCAGACGATCATCGGGCTGTGGGAGAATGCGGGTGAAGTGTACCGCGATCAGCACCTGCGGCTTTTTGTGGATGTGGGCGATTCGCCGGAGAACCGGGAATTCTTTTGTCAATTCAAGGAGCGTCTCAAGGGCCGCTTTCGGCAACTGGACATCTGGCTGACCAGCCATCCCCTCGAGGTGTTGTAGCGATTCAGGTTTGGAGAGGCGGGAAGGCGGCTTTGAAGACCGGCAAGAGCAGACCGATCAAACGTGATGCCAAGTTTCACGAGTTCCATCTTGT
>CAYYSX010000563.1:0-2108 GCA_964474315.1 uncultured Verrucomicrobiota bacterium
CTCCACGCCCACCATCCCCCACCTTCCGGAATCGCTGAGGTAGTAGATTGCACCTTTGCAGGAGAACCGTTCACCGCTACTACGAATAGAAGTCCTGTCCCTACCCCCCGTCATCTCTCCCTTCAGCGCCAGCTCGCGAGGAACTCCACCAAGTCCCGAAGCTCCCGGAGCGTCAGCACCCCCTCCATCGGCGGCATGGTCGAAATGGAGCTCTGCTCCCGCGTGCGGATCTCCGTCACGGGAATGTCCCGCTGACCGCCTTCGGGCAGGCGCAGCGTCAGAATGTCGGAGGTCTCGCGCACCCGGATACCGTCCACGGTGGAGCCGTCGGACAGGTTGACCGAGACCGTGCCAAAGCCCTCGGCGATGCGCGCGCTGGGATCCAGCAACGATTCCAGCAGCACGGCGCGATCCAGACGGCGTCCGATCCCTGCCAACACCGGACCCGCCTGCGCCCCTTCGCCGCCGGCGTCGTGGCAGCGGACGCATTGTCCGCTCACCGAAGTTCGGAACACCCGCTCCCCGGCCGCCCGATCGCCGCCGCTGAGCAGCAATCGTTCCCGCGCGGACGGTCCGCCGACGGCGAGCGCCTGATCGAACTGAGCCGCCCGGGCCTGGAGGTCCGGATCCGGACTCGACCGGGCGGCTTCCAGGACATCGAGGGCCAGCTCCGGAGGCGTGTTGCCACGGACCAGTTGGTCCATCTGGACGGCGAGGTAGGCGATGGCCGCGGGTTCATTCAGCGGCCCGGCGGACTGTAGCACCGACTGACGCTCCCGAAGCGTCATCTCCGCAGGCAGGGCGGAGAGTTCGCGGGCGAAGCGCTTCGGATCCCGGCGCGCCCGAGCAGTCCGCGCCGCGATGCGCAACTCCGGGGCGGGGTCCCGTTCCGCCACGTCCATAGCCGACGTCAGCGCCTCGGAATCCCCGGCCGCCAGAAACTCCAGGGCCTGAAGCCGGACCGGGAGCGGCTGGTCGGTGGATTCGACCCAGGCGGCAAACACTTCGGGCCGGGCCGGGAGGCCGCGGGCGGTGACGAGGCGCGTTGCGGAGGCCGCGAGTTGCGGGCCGGCCGAGGCGAGCAGGGATTCGAGATGGGTCGCGATCAACGTGCGTCCCAGCTCCCCGTTCCGCGGCGACAACGGGCGTATCCGCCCCTCGACGCGATCCAAGGCCGGTGTCCGGTCCCAGTCTCCCAGCGCCTCCAGAGCTTCGATGCGCAGCGGCTCGGGATGCCGCGTGTCCATCGCATAGCGCATCAATTGCTCCGCCTGCTCTCGGCGTCCGCCGCGCAGTTGTGCGTTGAGCACCCGGCGGACGACCGCCTCGTCGTCCACCAGATCCGGCCGGCGGATCAACGCCGCCAGCGCCTCCATGGCCTCGGGGATCGAATCATCGTCGTGGATCGCCCGGACCGCCTCGCGGAACACGTCCGGGTCGGGATCCTTCAGGAACACCGCCACCTCCGGGGACTGCTGCCGGCGCAGCGCCACCACCGCGCCGATGCGCACCGCGGCGGACGGATGGGTGGACAACGCCGCCAGATCAGCGGGGGGCACTGCGCCGGCCAAACCCATTACGCCGGCGTGACGCAGGAACGGATCCGCTCCGTTGTTGGTGGCCAGAAGTCCGACGAGGGCGGGAAGAGAGGGAAGCGCGGCCGGCGAACCGATCTTTCCGAGGGCGATGGCCGCCTGGAACCGCACCGGAGACTCCGGATCCGACAGCAACGGAATCAATTCGGGAACCGCCTCCGCGAGCCGCAATTCTCCGGCCGCTTTGGCCGCCTGGGCGCGAAGACGCGGCGCCGCATCTCGCAGCGGGAGTTGTCCGGCCGCCGGCGGGGGCGTCACGCGGGTCAATCCCCAGAGGGCATGCACCCGGGCGTTGGCCGGCGCCTCGGCCGCCCCGGCCACCTCCAGCAGCGCCCGACGCGCGCCGCGTCGCACCAATTCCCATTGAGCCCGCAGCCGGATGCGCTGGTCGGCGTGTGCCAGCCAGCGCACCAGCTCCGCCTCGTTGCGTCCGACCATTCCTTCCCGCAGCAACCGGGCGACCTCGCGCCGGAGCGGGGAGCCCGCCGACTTCGGATCATCCAGCATCCACAG
>CAYYSX010000564.1:0-2087 GCA_964474315.1 uncultured Verrucomicrobiota bacterium
CGGCGGCGTTGCGACACCGCGTAGGCCAGCACGCCGTAGGTTCCGATGGCGGCCAAAAGCAGCGCCACGACGGCGAAAATCCCCGCCAGCACGGCCGGGGAACGCCGCGCGAGCAGGCTGTCGTCAATCCGCCTCTCCATCGTCCGCAGGTCATTCACTGGAAGCTCCGGATCCACCGATCGAACCAGCTTCTGCAGGGTCAGTCCGAAGGCCGCTGGATCCGTCGCGGTGCGCACGGCCACATAGATCTCGTCGCTGGCATTGTGGCGGTAGGGGACATAGAGCGCGCGTCCCGCCGTCGTCTCGGTGACCTGAGTCTGCTTCACCGGGCCCACCACCCCGACGATGGTGAACCATTCCGAGCGGTCGCGCACGTCGGGGCCTTCCGACACGTGCTTGCCCAACGCGCTCTGGCCCGGCCAATACGTGCGGGCGAAATCTTCATCCACCACGCAGACCTTGGGATTCCGATGGGAGTCAGCGGCCTCAAAGAAACGACCCTCCCGCAACGGAATACCCATCGCGGCGAAATAATCGCCGGCCACGCCGTGGCGATTGTGCAGGATCGGCGGGTTGGCGAGTTCGGGTTCGTGCCCCGGAATCCGCATCACATTGAACTCCCGGCTGCCGTTCACCGGCACCTCCGTGGCAATGCCCGCGGCCACCACTCCCGGTTGGGAGTGGACGGCCGCCAACAAGCGTTCGGCAAACGCCAGGCGCGCGGTGTCTCCCGGATAGTGGGTCCACGGCAGGGCCAGCCGGCCGGTCAGCACCTGGTCCGCGCGGAAGCCCGGAGAAACCGCCAGGGCCTTCCTCAAGCTCACGCCGAGCAGTCCGGCACCGATAAGCAGCACCAAGGCCAGCGCGACCTGGGCGATGATGAATCCGTGGCGCAGCCGTTGCGCCGCGTGAGTGGCCGTTCCGGAACGGGAACCAAACTGCAGCGCACCGCCCAATTTGGCGCGCAGCCCCAACCAGGCGACTGGCAGCGCGCTGAGAACGCCCAGAAGGAGGGACGCCAATCCGGCGGCGACCATCAGCCGGGGAGTCATCGCCACCTGGCTTCCCAGCGGAAGATGTTCCAGGCCCAACCGCCCCAGAAGCCCAACCCCGGCGGTCGCCAAGCCGAGCCCCACCGCGGCCCCGGCAAAGGCGAGCACCAGCGTTTCCGTGAGCGCCTGCCCCACCACCTGAAGGTGGCCGGCACCGAGCGTTTGACGGATCGCGAACTCCTGCGTGCGTGCCCCGGCCCGGATCAGCAGCAGGTTGACGAGGTTCACGCCGCCGATGAGCAGCAGGCAAAGGACGCCCCCCTGGAGCAGCCACAGCGTCGGCTTGATGGATTGCACATGCTCCTCGTGGAGCGAAGCCACGACGGTCCTGAAACCGGCGTCGGTGACGTCCTTGGCATAGGGAAAATCCCGGTTCATCGCCGCGTTGTGCGCATCGATCTGGGCCTGGGCCTCCGCCACGGACGCTCCGGGCCTGAGCCGGCCGATCATTTCGAAGCCCCCGTTGTGCAGCCGTTCGACCCGCAATACATCCGGATCAACGCTCAGGGGGAGGAACAATCGGGCGCGGGAGGAAAGAAACCGGAACCCGGACGGCAGCACTCCCACGACGACCCTGGGGAGTCCGTCCATACGCACGGTCCGGCCGAGCACGGATGGATCCGCGCCCAAGTTCCGCCGCCAGAACTCGTCGGTCAAAAGGACCACCGAATCGGTCTGATAGGTCATTTCGGCCTCGGTGAAGGCCCGGCCGAGGGCCGGACGGACACCCAGCGTCGCGAAGAACTCGGGCGACACCCGGGTGATCTCGATCGCCTCCGTGGATCCGGCTTCACCCACGATGCTGGTGCCATGCTCGAAGGCCGCCACGTGTGAAAGCGCATCGATGGCCTCCCGCCGGCTATGGTAGTTGAGATAGGAGGACTGGCCCCGCGCGCGCCCGATCTTCGGATAGCTGTTGTAGAGCGTGACCAGGCGATCGGATTCCGGGAACGGCAGGGGCCGGAGTAGCACCGCATCAATGACCGCAAAGAGGGCGAGGTTGGCCGCCAGACACAGGCCGATGGTCAGCACGGC
>CAYYSX010000565.1:0-2058 GCA_964474315.1 uncultured Verrucomicrobiota bacterium
CCCAGTCAGCGCGTAGGCGGCGCCCCGCCCCGCCCAACAGGTGGGAGGCCAAGTGCGGCACGCTCCCTTTGGAGTCCAGTCAAAAGGACGCTAAACACATACCAATCGGTGGGCTATTTCCGGTCCTCCCTCCGGGACTGCAATAAACTGAGATGCGCCCATGCACCCCTTCCTTTGAACTTTGAGCTTTCGCCCCGCGATCGATGTCCCCATCGCCCGTCCTGGTGGGCGTTTGGGCGATTCATCCCGTGAGGCGTCCGCCTTTCGGCACGACAGGCGACCTGACCCCTGTTCAGTCAACTTGGAACACTAGGCGGCGAGAAACTTCTCCAGCTTCTGCTGCACCTTGGCCACGCGCTCTACCTGGCCCTTGGCCGCAAATCGCTCGTAAAAGCCCTCCGCCCGGAAGTCGGGGATCAGTTGGCGCCACGGCGCCAGCAGCTCCCGCAAGGCGGCCGGGCGCGTCTCGGGCGGGCCCCATTGGTCCTCCCGCAACCGGGCAGCGACGCGCAGGATCGCCTTGAGCGTCACCGGTTCGGTGATGAAGTAGCCCGATTTGCCCCAATGCTCACCGAAGGTCTCGGCGGCGGCGTTGAGGATGTCGCGCACCTTGTCGTAGATCTCATCGACGCGCGCCGTACCAAACGTTGGCTCCCCCGCTGCGGCCGGCGTCGCCTCACCGGAAATCATGACGCCGGTCGCCGCCCGACGCGAGGCCGCCGCCACCCCCTGCCCGAGCCATTTGCACAACTCATTGAAGAGCTCGGATTGCATGATCCACTTGGTCTGTTTGCTTCGGGATCCGAGCCGGTTGATTTTGTAGCGGAGCGGACTGTCGGGTTCGTCGTAGAGGCGGCGGGCCACCCGAGCCGCACACGCCTTGTAGGGTTCGGTACGCGACATGCGTTCGTACAGATCCACGAGCAGACTCTTGGTGATCTTGGTCGGCGTCGAGTTGATGGTCACAAACATCTCCGCCGCGAAATTGTCGGTCTGCTTGTCGAAGATCACCGCCGGAACGTTCATGCCCGTGGCGTGTTGGGGGTGGGCCTTCAGGTAAAAATGCAGCGCGGCCAGGCGATGCTGTCCGTCGATGATGAGAAATCGTTCGCGCGGGTCGTCCAGATTTCCCACGGTTTCCAGGCCGGAAAGGGGACTGAAGGCGAGTTCCTCCTGGGAATAGAGCAGAATGGCTCCGGGAATGATCGGCTGGGTGTCGGCGGTGTTGTAGAAGTCGAGGATGGCCTTGATCTTGGCCCGGGAGGGCTCGCGCTGGAACGCGCCGTCCTCACGCTCGACCTTGTGGATGAACGCCGCCACTTCATCGTGGGGATCGATCGGGGCGGCCGGAATGGTTCCGTCCTCGCTGTGAAATCGGGAGATGAACTTGACCCGTTCCAGGAGGTCTAGAGCCGAGTAGGCGACAAAGTAGAACGTGCTGTCTTTTTGTTTGATGCGGGTGGCGATCATGAGCCGTGAAGGTGTCGAGGAAGTCGGAGAATGTTGTAAATCTTCTCACAGCCTGTACTGGCGCGGAAGGCGGCGTCAATGCGGCCACGGGAAGAAAATTCATGTCGGTGGTCGGGCGGGGGGGCGCATCTCAGTTTGGGCAAGGTGAGAGAGCCCGGAGAGAGGACAGAGGACAGAGGACGGAAGGCCTGTAGCGTCGGCTGTCCTCAGCCGACCGGGCAGGTGGAATCGCCTGGGGGCCACGGGAACCAACGGACGTGGAGAAGAAGACGCCGGATGCTCTTGGCGGCCAAGGGAGGTGGCTGAGAACAGCCGCCGCGACACGATCCTTCCAGACTCGTCCCTCGCCACTTCCCTAAAACTGAGATGCGCCCTCGGTCGGGCGCATCTTGAATTTATCCTTGAACCGGGCGCCGAACCCCAATCCCCAATCCCAAAGACCCCATGAGCCATCGAGTGCCTTCTGGATTGCACATGGCGGCACCTTGGAGCTTCGATCCTGGAGCTTCTTTGGAGCTTGGAACTTGGCTTTTGGAGCTTTCGCCCCCGTCCCGACAAGGACCAGCGTGTCGATCATCCGCTCCCCTT
>CAYYSX010000566.1:0-2057 GCA_964474315.1 uncultured Verrucomicrobiota bacterium
TCCACAACCAGGCGCCGGTGCGGCTGGTCCTCTATCCCGGTGAAGGGCATGGCAATCGCAAAGCGGCGGCACGGCTGGACTATAGCCTGCGCCTGATCCGCTGGATGGAGCATTACCTCCAGGGACCCGGCGGCGTGATGCCGCCGACGGAGGTTGACTACACTGATCCCAACGCGCCAAAAGAGGAGGACAAGAAGGACGATCAAGGGGCCTAAGAAGGAGATGGGCCTGGGTATCGATCAGCCTGGGAAAAGGATCTTTCTATCCCCAACCCTAACTAGGCACGCGCAAACTCATCTCGGGTGGTGTTGCGGTTTTGACCTTTGATCAATGCGTCTGCGAATTCTCAGTGACCTGCATGTCGAGGTCGGCGACTGGACTCCTCCGGCGGTAGCAGCCGATGTAGTGATCCTCGCCGGAGACATCCACAACGCTTCCAGCCAGAGCTGGTAGTGGAGGTTTGATTGGGAAATGGCGTGGGGCAGGTGAGTCACGACGGGGCTTGGCAGGCTCGAACGAGTATGGTTTATTGCCTGCGGAGACTCGGCTGCGAGTGACCCTTGCTCTTCGGGAGTAAGGGGGGCTCAAAAGCGTTGTCTCCTTTTTTGTTTTCATCTGCGCGAAGTGTAGAGGTCCGGGACGCACACAATGCCGAAACTCCGGTAGGTGCGGATACGGTCATAGCCCTCCCCCTTCCATTTCAACCTTTCGATTCGCGCGCCGAAACGGCTTTCAATTTCCGGTCGAGTCGGTGCAGTCATTTCTGCCGGATGACGATAACCCCAGTTCAACGCGTAAATCACCACATCTGCCACCTGCACGGGCAGCGCCATGTCCGACGACACAAAGAACGGCGATGGAACGACCCATCGCGACCGATCCCGTCCAGGCACCGTCTTCACGAAGTAGTCCTGCAATCGTTGCGCGAAGCGCCGGTCTTCCGTCTTCTCCACTTCATCCATCACCAGCAAACCCATCTGCCGCTCCCGCTCCAGGAAGTAAAAGAATCGTTCCAGCAAGAAAATGTGATCCTTCCTCAAAATGTCTGGTAGCGAGGCCGCACTCCCCGTCGATCTGGCAGTTCCGCGCGGAACAGCCGATGCGAAAATCAACGCTTTGTGTCGTTCCAGCAGATCGAAGATCCCGTCTGCCATCCCCAGTGACGCGTGGCCGTAGGCCGTGAGTTGCTCCCGCGTGGGGGGCCGTTTTTCCAGCCCGGCTTGCAGCAAAGCCCGGCAGAGACGCTGCCTCGTCGCCGCCTCAAACTCCGCCAACTGCGCAGCGTGCTTGAAGCGATCTTTCGAGAGTAGCTTCATTCCTTTGATCTCGGACTTATAGTCCGCGAGCCGCGCACCGAAACAGGATAGTTCCAATCGAAGCACGTCCTGAACAAACGGCCAGAGATGTGTATCGGCCAGCGCATACCCACCGCGCACCTCGTAAGGCAACTCCTGGTGGCTGTGTCCGCTTTCGTCCATGAAAAACAACCAAGCCATCATCGGCTCCTTTCTCTTCTTTGCTCGCCGCCTTTTTCAGATCTTGTCGTCACTATGTTGTGGCAAACTGACGTTTATTTGGTGGGCATGTGCGTCTAACCGGCCTGGTTCGATTCGTCCAGTCCCTCTGGCCATTTGCGTCCAGCCCAGGGGCGGACATATTTCCCTCACCTGGAGCCGCTCTACTCCGATCTTTTCCATTTCTTTACGCCCTGGGTTGAGCAGGCTATCGGGCCAGGACGCCAAACAACAACCACGCCAACAGCAGTGTCCACAGGATATTGACCGTCTGCCCGCCGAGAAAAGCGAGGGCCGGGCGACCTCCGCCGAGCTTGGCCAGGTCGCTGAAGCGCGTTTCCAGGCCGATGCAGACAAAGGCGGCCGCGAACCAAATTTCGCGCAGACCTTTGAGCGGTTTTTCGCAGGCTTTCACCACGTCGGGCGGAAGCAGGAAAGAAAACACGAGCGAGGCGCCGATGAAGCCCAGCACGAACTTCGGGAAGCGTTCCCAGATGACGCCGAAGCTGGGACGGGGCGCGTTCGGGTTGGTGCTCCGCGCGC
>CAYYSX010000567.1:0-2056 GCA_964474315.1 uncultured Verrucomicrobiota bacterium
CCGAACCGGACGTGCGGATCTCCCGCATCCGGCTCTCCGGTCGGTGGGGTCTGACTGTGAGACTAGCCGTACTCACTGGAGCCCTGTTCCAGACTGAACAGCCCCTGTTGAGCGAACCAGGTGTTGGTCCATTGACGGTGATCCTTCAGGGTTCTCCCCGATCCCGGTCGCTTCTGGCGTTGGCGCAAGACGGCCCGCAGCCGTCGGCGAACGAATTGATCTTGTCTCTGCAATTGGTTCTTCACGCTCGCACCGAAGTACCCAAACCAACCTCGCAGGGTCCGGTTCAAGCCCTCCACGATGCGCTCCAAGCTCTGGCCCGAAGTACGACGAGTCTTCTGCCGGACGCTCTCCCGGAGTTGCTCCTGGCTCTTGGTCCGAGGCCATTTGTAGCCGCGCTCGAAATGCCAGCCCAGGAACTCAAAGCTCTGGCCTTGGCCCCAGTCCACCACCCGTGTCTTGGTCGGATGCAGCGTTAATCCCGCCGCCGCCGTCCAATCTCGCAAGTAGCTGACCATGGCTTCCGCCTCACCCTGATCCCGACACAGCACTACGAAATCATCCGCGTATCTCACCCTCTGCGCGCCTCGGGCTGCCACCGCGTGGTCTAGCTCGTTGAGGTACACCTTGGAGAGCAGCGGACTGATCACGCCTCCCTGAGGAGTGCCACGGACCGTCGGTTGCCCATCCCGGAGTTCTTCCAGGACGCCCGCTGGCAGAAAGCGCCGGATCAATTCCCGCACTTTCCCGTCGGCGATCCGCTCCTGCAGCTTCGCCATCAACGGTTCGTGGGGAATCGTGTCGAAGTAGCTCTTCAGGTCCGCCTCCACCACCACGGTGTAGCCTTCCTTCAGTAACTGCTCCACCCGTTCCACCGCTTCCCGACATCCGCGCCCGGGTCGAAACCCGTAGCTCGTTGCGGCAAACTCCGGCTCGTCGATCGGTTCAATAACCGCTTTCAACGCCGCTTGCACCACTCGGTCCCGCACCGTGGGAATTCCCAGGGGGCGTTTCTCCGTCGTGCCCGGCTTGGGAATCCACTTCCGTCGTGCCGGGGCGGGTTGATAACTGCCTGTGCGCAGTTCCTGGCTGAGCCGTTGGAGTTGTTCCGCCAGCCCGGCCTCAAACTGTGGGATCGTTTCTCCGTCCACTCCAGGTGCGCCCTCGTTGCGCCACACCGCCCAGAAGCCCGCTTCCAGGGTGCGTGGGGCAACGACTTTGTCCCAGAGTCCGAACCACTTGATTCCCGGCTCGGATGATTCGAGCCGTGCTCGCATTGGGTCGGTCCAGACCCCCTGTTCCACCCACCACCAGCGGTCGCGGATGTCTTCGGCTGGTTGAGGTGAGGTTCCCCCCGCCACTGTCGCCGAGTTCGCCTTGCGGCTTTCACGGTTCTGTTCCTGTCCCCTTTCCACCTTCCTGCGTCCCTTGGCTCCACGGTCATTACCCGCTTCCCAGCTACTATGGACGCTCTGACTCCCTCCCGGCCGGTTCTTCGGCCCGCAGGCATGAACGCCGGATCTGTCCGGGGAGGGTCTCCCTGCTTATCGTGCTGACGCTTCTCCTCATTCCCTCTCCAACCACCGCGTGACTCATCCCGGGCATGGTCCTCCTATTTGCTGTTTCCTCTGCCTGGGACACAAGGTGTTGATCCCAATTCCCTTTGGGGAGACTCCCGAGAGTCCTCGGGCTTGGGGCACACCAGGGGCTTCGCCGTTCGCTAGGGGGCTCGCCAGTCATCTTCGGCCGAATCGAGTTCATGGTTACTGGTTCTTTCACCTGCTTTAGGGACTGAGAATTCACCTCCGGCAGCTCCCCACCCCCGGTTTCCCGAGCGCAGTAGCCTTCGGTCACAGGCGGGCAAATCAACCGCCTGACAGGGACTTTCACCCTGCCATGTCCGCACCTTCACAGGCGCACTAGCGTCGGCTGTCCTCAGCCGAGCACGCCGACAGAACCATCGCTCCCTTGGCTGATCCTCTGCGTGGGGAACCGGGTGGGGGACAGGAGCTGGGGACAGGACAGGAGCTGGGGACAGGACAGGAGCTGGGGACAG
>CAYYSX010000568.1:0-2051 GCA_964474315.1 uncultured Verrucomicrobiota bacterium
AGAGGCGACCATCGGCCTCTTTCCGCCGGAAAAAGCCAGATCGTGGTCCAGTCCCCGTTCCCCCATGAGAGGGCCGAAGAAACGGAGGAGGGAGCGCGATAGGTGTCCCCAACTCGTGGGGAGAGAACGGATCCTGGTAGCGTCGTTTCTCTGAAACTGCGTCCTGAAGGGACCGCTAGAGCCGCCAGAAACCCTGGCACCAAACCATCGACGATTTCACGCCGGGAGGGAGTTCCTGCTCTGGCGTCCCTCCAGGACGCTGGAGAATGACGGGCCTGAATCCCAGGGCAGCGCCGGGCGGCGCAGCCCTGGGCTGGGGTCTGTAGGCCCTTCAGGCCAGAGCCGGCGTGCGCTGGGCAGGGCATCTATCAGGCCGGACGCCCCGATAGATATCCCGCCCCCTATTCTCACTCTGTTGATGGTTTTTGGGGACCACGGAGGAGCGGCGGACACGGAGAGGAAAGAGGGGAATTCAGCACCGAGTCAGGGAGGGCACAGAGAACCGGAGACTGCGGTTCTCGGCCTGGGGAGCGCGTCCGCCCCGGGCGCCGCCGTCGGGACAAGGGAACTAAAGTGACTCAAAATGGTCCAAACGGATCGAGATCAACCCCGTCGCCCAGCCTTCCCCAGCGTGGTGCCCTTCTCATATCTTTCGCCAACTTCCGAACCTCAGCCAACGCATGGGGACCGCGCAGCAAGTCCACGGCGCCGACACACCGTTCAGCTTCCGCGGATACCTCCAAACGCACCCGGTTCGGATCGAAAGATCTCAGTCCCGCGAACGAATCGGCATATCGCATCAGGGGAAGATAGCGCGGGTGCTCGTGGGCGCTGTTAATCATGCATTGCAACTCTACCGCTTGCTCCTTCAACACCTGGTTGTAGAGCGCAAGCTTCTCTTCGGTTAGTCGATTAACGTCATCCTGCTCGCGGGAAATCCATTCGATCTCAAGTTTCAACAACGCGTGCAGGTCTCCGTCGCGGTACGCGATCGTCAGTTTCTTCATCGCCGCTTCTTTTTCCGCCCGCAGCGCCGAATCCTGTTCCAAATCCGGATGCAGCAATTTCGCCAACTGTTTGTACAAACTGCCGATGTTCTTCGTCCGCAGTTCCTCCATCTCCCGTTCCCGCGCTTCTTTGGCCAACTGGCTTTTGGATTGGCGACGGGGACGCGGCGGCGGCGGCTGGTCGGCCCGTCCGGAGAACTGCTGCTCCAGCTCCTTCATCCGCGCGGCCAGCTCTTCCGGCGTCATGTCTGCTTTGAATCCGGAGAGATCGACGTCGATGCCCATCTGAGCGAAGTCCTCCTCGATCAATTCACTGACCATTTGGATGTCATCTTCCTTGGCCTGATCAACGGAAATGCCTTCGACCGCCTGGAAGATGTTCTGGAGGTCTTCTTCCACCAGATCGCCCTGCTCCCGGATCACCGACTGCAGCAAGGATGAAAGGCTGTCGCTCAAGGCTTCGCGCTGCGGTCCCGGTCGAATCCGCGGGTCCCGGAGGAACGGAAACAGCAGGCGAATCAGTTCTTTTCTGGCCGCCAGAATTTTTTGTTCCAACGGATGAAGCTCAGCCGCGTAAAAGTTCAGGCAATCGGTCAATCGAGCGGTTTCTCGGTCAAACTGGCCCTGCAGTTTCTCGATCTTGGCGACCAAGCGGCGGAACGTTTGTTGGGCCTTGGATAACGGTGTATTCGAGGCCGACACGGACACCAAGCTGCGGGCGTCCGGGACCGGAGGCCGGCCCTCGCCGCCCAATAGGAACTCTGATTGCGTCTCCATGGACCATGGTTGAGACGACCCAAGGAAGTCGTCGAGTTCAATTGTCGAGGCTCGCCTGGGGCCCACGGCCAATTCATGAAGAGGCTTTGAGATGAGGGTGCTTGGAGGTGAGGAAGCGGAGGGCGCGGCGATGGTGGTCGGCGCTGAAATAGCCCTGGAAGTCGGTGGTGGTTTGGTGGTCGGGCTTGGGGAACTGAGCTTTCCATTCCAGCAGGAGACTGTTGGCGAAGCGGCGCATGAGGCCAAAGAGGAGCAGGCTGTTGGGGT
>CAYYSX010000569.1:0-2026 GCA_964474315.1 uncultured Verrucomicrobiota bacterium
TGCTGGCGCTTGAGGGTGAGGGCGCCGAGCCCGCCCTGGCCGTGCCCCGAAGTCAATTGATCGGCGCTGCGGAGCCAGTCGTATTCGTAGGCCACGGCGCCTCCCAGGAACCAGTCGGGCGAAAACTCGGTCTGGCCACCGATCTGGGTAACGCTGTTGTTCAACGTGAACTTCGGGAGGCCGTCGTCGCTGGACTGGCGGGCGGAACTGCCATAGGAGCGACTCCAGATTCCGGTGGTCTCCTCGAACTGCCCGCGTCCTTCCGCGTACCTCTGGGTGCCGACCACGCTGCCGGCGAAGCCCAGCAGGTCCGCCACCCGCCGGGAGGCGAATCCGAGGGCATTCCCCGGCGAGAGCTGGCGCAGTTGGGCAGCGTAGGCCTCGGTACTGTCGGTGGCGGCCGAGTCGAGGGTAGCGAAGAACGGGCCGAACTGGGGATAGGAATCCAAGTCCCAGATCCGTTGCAGATGTCCGGCCACGGCCCGTTCGTCGCGTTCCAGGGCAAAGTCCCCAGGCGCAAAGTCCGCGCTGTTGGCGCGGAGGCGAAACTGGTTTCCGGCCTGGGTGAGTTCGTAGTCGAAGAGCGCAGAATCCGCGGCGGTCAGCGGGCCGTCCTCCGACGGCAGGATCCGGCCGTCCACCTGGAGCACCGGAATCTCGACCCGGGGAAGCACGCTGGACGGAGCGGCCTGGATTTTTCCGGACAGACGGGCATCGCCTTCGATTCGCAGGAACCCGCCAGTCCCGGACGAAAAGTCAGCGGCCACGACGATGATGCCGGCGGCGGACTGTCCGAACCCACCGCGGACCCTCACACTGGGCGCCGGCGCGGAGTGGGGCCTCACGCCGGCCTCCAGGGAAGCGGTGGCCCCTTTTGGCAAAGCATTCACCAACAAGGTGGCGTCGTTCTGAACGTTGGCCGTGAGGACCGCCCCCGCGTTGATGGTGCCGCCGTTGATCAGGGTTCCGGTTCCGGCGGCGCCTGCGAGCTGCACGGATCCGTTCAGCGTGCCGTTGTTGACCACATTCAGCAGTCCGGCCCCGGTGTAGCGGATGGCCTGTCCGGACAGCGCCCCCACGCTCGATCCCGGCTGGAGCGTCACCTGGTTTCCGGATCCGTCGGTCGCGGACGACCCGCCGTCCGCCCAGATCCCGGCACCGCCGGAGCCGGAGCCCCCGCGGACGGCGCCCTCCACGGAGAGGCTCAGGCTTCCCTCGGATCCCGAGCTTTGGGCGAAGATGCCGATGGAGTTGTGTCCCGAAGCGGTCAGGGAGCCCTGCTGCGTGATGGTGACGGACGATCCGCTTCCCGATCCCGACCCGGTGCTGCCGGCGTACCAGGTGTCGCCCAGCGCCAACAGCCCGCCTCCCGCCCCGAGGCTCTGGGCCACCAGGCCGTGGGCGAACGATCCGGTCGTAAGCACGTCGGCGTCGAGCCGCACCGTCACGTCCGCTCCGTCGCCACTGGCCTGGTAGCTGCCCGGGGGCTCCGTGGACAGCGTGGCGCCCGACGTCGAGTAGTTGGCGATCCCGCCGCCGCCGCCGATGGATTGGACGACGATCCCGTGGGCGCCGGCTCCGGAGGTGCTCAGCGTGCTGCCACCATTGAAGGTGAGCTGGACGGTGCCGCCGCTGTTGGCGACGTCTGCGGCACCGTTGCCGACATACGCGTCGAGGCGTGAGGCGTTCTGGGCGACCGAGAGTCCGCCGCCGCCACCAATGGATTGAGCCAGGAATCCGAAGGCGTTGTCGCCGCGCGTCTCGATCTGGGCGGTCAGGGTTGCGGAGATGGATCCGCCCTCGCCGACGGAATTGATACCACCGGCAGAAACCCGAATCGGGTTTTCTGCGGCCGATGAGGACCCCTCGAACCGGCTGTTGCCTTGGGCGGCATGGCCACCGCTGCCCCCGATGGATTGCAGGACGACCGCATGGGCTGCATCGCCTGCGGTGGTGATGGTTCCCGACCCGGTCAGGCTGATGGCTCCGCCATTCCCGTCCCCATGGAGGCCGGTCTGAATTCCCG
>CAYYSX010000570.1:0-2017 GCA_964474315.1 uncultured Verrucomicrobiota bacterium
ACGGGGATGAGCCGCGCTGGCGGCATCATTGGCCAGAGGAAGTCATCCAGCGGGGCATGCGGGCGGCGGTGCAGAAGGTGGGCGTGGCCAAGCCGGCGACACCCCACACCCTGCGCCATAGTTTTGCCACGCATCTGCTGGAGTCGGGCACCGACATCCGAACGGTTCAGGATTTACTGGGACACCAGGATGTGGCGACCACGCAAATCTACACCCACGTCCTAAAGCGACCCGGGATTGGCGTGCAGAGTCCGCTGGACCGGTGATCCGGAAAAAGGGACCGCGCCGGGGGACCGGACACCTGTCAGTTGTTTTCGAAAGGCGACGGTGCCGGACACCAGCGGTTCCGATTCCAGGTCATTCCGGGAGGCCAGGAAGGCGTTCCAACGTTCCCGGTTGGGATTCAGGATGGCCGCGGCTCGGGCTCGCAAGGATGGCAGCTCGAGGAGGGCCACCAGGCTGAGTCGCTCCACCGGAGGCGCCGGAATCACGCCCAGCAGGTCGTTGAGCCGCCCCATGCGCTCGATCAGCGGGGGCTCGACCAGCACCCAGCCGCAACGGAGACCAGCTCAGGCCATAGACCTTGGTGAGGCTGTTGGTGGTCACGATCCGGGGATCCAGCGTCGCCCCCAATTCGGAGAGCTTCAGGGGGGCGAGTCCGCTGTTGCCCAGGTTGAAGCGCGCCGCCTGGCGGGTTTTGGCCCAGTGCATGTATTCGGAGGCGACGGGACGGGAGGGGCGGTTCATTCAAAGTTTCCGACGGTGCCAGAACAGGTAAGCCGGGAGGCCGGCGGCCAGGATTCCCAGCCCGATGAGACTGTCGAACGGATGCCGCCGAACCAAGTGTAGCGGAGGCGCGCGGCGCGGTGCTCATGGTGTTCCGGAAGACGGACGCAGTCCCGGGGGCGGAAAAAAGACAGGGGGAAAATCCAACACAGAGAGGGGGTGGACACCGCGCGGCTGCGCCACTACCAGGCGCTTTTGGACTGCGGTGGCAGAGCTCGGCGACGACACCACTTTTCGAGAGGTGGGACAGGTGGCCAAAGCGGCGTGGCGCTACACTTCCCGCCGCAGTCCAAACGCTTCGTGGTCGGCTCTTGTTCGGCCAACAACGCCCGAACGTGGCCCCAGTCATTGGTCGGCGAAGGGTTGCTCGCCAGGCAGCGGAGTAACACGCCGCTTCGGCATTAGCAGTTTGAACAGAAAATAGGGACAAACCAAACCGATCAATGCCAATCCATATTGGATCAAAGCATCACTACCCAGCGGAGCGAGGGCGGCGAGGTGCAGTTCTCGAGCGAGAGGAAGATCGGCCATGTTCTCCACGACGAATTCCGTCTGCGCAGGGCGCCGATACTGATTCTCCGTGGGATGAAGTCCCGTCTCCAACACTCTGTATTCCCCATTCTCCCGCCTCAGCAGAATTTCCGAAAACTGGATGTCATCCCAATCATAGACTAACCGCTGTCGCTCTCCGTCAGACAGGGCGATATCCTTAGAAAAGGGCTTCATCAAATAGAGATATTGACCGAATGCGAGGGGCAGCGTCCGGCGTTTCCCTGCTGATCCAACGGCTCCTATGGGTGTCACCCATAGATTTTCGCCGGACCTATTGACGACGTGGAAAGAAGTGAGAAAGGCCAGCCCCATCGGATTCACCAGGTTCAGACCGGTGAGTAGAGTGACGAGAAAAAGGGGCAGGGTCACCACAGATGCCAGCGCATAGGACAACCGGATGACGAGGTTGGAACTCACTTTAGGTCGTGGTGAAGAACCGTCTCCACAGCCGGGACAAGATGAACGTTTGAGGGGGAGCGGTTCAGGTCTCCCGCAACGCTGAGGCGATCGGCAGACGGGCGGCACGGATCGCCGGGAATAAACCGCCCACCAGACCGATCACCTTCGATGATACCGTTGCCTGGCGGCGGGCGGTCACATAGCCCGAGGCATTCAGCAAGGTTTTCTGCCCGCCGGACTGGGCTTCTTGCACGACCGCGGTCTTCACCGCGATGCGCTC
>CAYYSX010000571.1:0-2014 GCA_964474315.1 uncultured Verrucomicrobiota bacterium
CGTTCCCTCCCCCGCCAATGCTGTGGTTGAGGAGGATGGGTAGGTAGTCAGAAGTATGCGGTACCGTGGTCCAGGTCACCCCGCCATCCGTGGTCACCTGCACCGACGGCTCCACCAAGTACTCTTCCGTCAACCAGTCACCCGCCGCGGGCCCGATGGACGGCGTGCCGAACCATCCCCCGTCGGCGAACGTCGCCAAGGTGAGCGTGAGGGTGTCAATCTGATCATGGCGTACCCCAGGCCACGTAATTCCGACAAAGCTGACTGACTGGCCCTGATCGGTCGGCGCGCTGCCGAACCAATTGTCCACGCGAGTACCGACATCCTCATCGTTGATGTTGGCCCCGACGCCGGAATTGAAGCGAGGCGTACCGGCATCGGCGTCGATCGCGTCGTTGACCCCGAGTATGGCGGTGCCCAAGGGGGCGATGTTGGCGGCGTGCAACGCGCCGCCGCCCGCCAGTATCAGTGCGGCAAGTGCGGCTGGATGCATGAGCCGCCCGGGATGGATGGAAATCCAATGGGGAGTGTTATTCATGGAAACAGGAATTTATCGAGGGATTGTGCTGTGTGATTTCCTCTATCACAGGTCCAGGCGCATAGGAATGAGATTAAACGCATCTCGCCTGAGAATTTTTAACGACCCGGCGCGGAATCATCTCCAAATCAAGCCGGACAACCGGTCCGACTCAAGCCCGACAAGCTGGTTGCAACCACCTCCAAATCAGCCAGTTGATCGCTGTGAATTCCACGACGGAGACGTGGAAAAACTTAAAACCACCGGAAGCCCGGTCGTCCAAAAAAATTTACCCGCACTTTTGCGTTCATTCCCCTCGTTCCCCCGCTCCCAACCCCTCCAGCGCCAAACAAGACCAGACCGGTTTTCGCACCGTCGTGGCGGGTGATCCTAGGCGTCCTCCGGAAGGTCGGAGGCTCATTCCCGCTGGAAGAGCTGGCGGATGATGTCCTCGATCGGCACTTCCTCCACGCTGAAGTCCTTGACGGGCAACTCGTCCAGCAGCGCTTTCACCGCGGGAATCACCCGTTCTCTGGGCACCTTGAGTTTAAGCCCAGCCGCCGTGCGCTCGATCACTTCCCCGAAGCGCGCCGGATCACCCGGGGCGGGCCGATCCGTCGCCGCAAATTGCACCGTCACAATCTTATGCCCGGCGAATCGACCCAGGATGTCGTCCAGACGTCCGTCGAAGAAGATCGTCCCCTGGTCGATGATGATCACCCGCTCACAGAGTGCCTCGATGTCCGCCATGTAGTGGCTGGTCAGCAGGATGGTGGTACGGCGGGTCTGATTGTGTCGGCGGAGAAAATCGCGCACCACTCGGGCGGAGACCACGTCGAGCCCGATGGTGGGTTCGTCGAGAAAGAGCACCCGCGGCTCATGCAATAAGGCGGCGATCAGCTCGCACTTCATCCGTTCGCCCAGGGACAGTTCCCGCACGGCCGTGGACAGCTTGTCCCGCACGTTCAGCAGTTCAGAGAGTTCGTCCACGGTCTTCCGAAACTGGGCGGCGGGCAGGCCATAGATGCGGGCGTTCAGCTCGAGGGATTCCCGGGCCGGCAGATCCCACCAGAGCTGATTCTTCTGGCCGAGCAACAGGGCAAACTGGCGTCGGTAGCCATCCTCCCGTTTCCACGGCGTGTAGCCCAGGACACTCGCCGTGCCACCGGAAGGAAAGAGCAGTCCGGCCAGCATCTTGAGCGTGGTGGTCTTACCCGCTCCGTTCGGCCCCAGGAAACCGACGAACTCCCCCTCTTCGATCCGGAAGCTGACCTCCTTCACCGCGGTCACGGTCCGGTATTCGCGTCGGAACAACCCGCGGAGGGCGCCCCCCAAGCCTGGCTCCTTCTTGGCGCTACGGAACTCCTTGGTCAGACCCGCCACCTCAATGACTGCCATTCGAAGGAGGATGGCGGGTTCAGCGAACGGGACCAAGGAGGGAGTGGGTTCGGAATCCGTGGGGCGTGGGGCGTGACCTTTTGATTTTTGAGCTTGGAG
>CAYYSX010000572.1:0-1999 GCA_964474315.1 uncultured Verrucomicrobiota bacterium
TCGACCGCTACGGTCTGCCCTACATCCCCGGCAGCGCCGTCAAAGGCTGCGCCCGTCGCATGGCCTTGCAGGCCCTCCACGACTGGATCGAAGCGCAGCCAAACAAGGACAGCAATGAACGCCTCGCCAAGGACGACGCCTGCTCGCCCTGCTGCGAAGGCTTCGAGACGCCCGCGCACATGCTCGCCGCCATCGCCCGTGTTTTCGGATGGGTGGAAAAAGATTGGGACGCCGGGAAAAAAGATGGCCTGTTCCGCTCCGATTTCGGCTGGGCCTGCGGCGAGGAACACGAAGCCATCTGGGCCAAAACCAGCCAGCATCTCGCGCAAGTCTTCGGCTGGAAACACCCCGACGAAAAGCCGTGGAAAGAACTCCGCAACTTCGCCGGTACCATCGCTTTCCTCCCCGCGCATCCCAACGCCGACCCCGGTCTGGAACTCGACGTCGTCACCCCGCACCACACCGAATACTACAAAGGTAATCTCCCGACCGCCACCGACACCGAAGACCCCGTCCCCGTCTATTTCCCCGCCGTGAAATCCCAGCGTGACACGGACTACTTCACCTTCCCGTTGATTCCCCTCCGCAGCGCCACCAATGGCGACCTCGATCACGCCAAAAACTGGCTCGCCCACGGTCTCGAACTCTTGGGCCTCGGAGCGAAGACGAATGCGGGCTATGGTTGGTTCCAAAATGTGACCGAGGAGATTAAGCGAGAACAAGATCGGCAGTCCCAGCTCAAGCGATTGGAGGAAGAGTTCGTCGGATTTGAAACCTGGGCCGAGGAGCAAAAGGACGAAGCCATCCTCAAGCTGGCAGATCGAAAAGAGGATTGCCGCCTCTGGAACGAATCTACTCGTCCCTCGTTTGCCGCCATCAACGCATACGCACAATCTCAATCCCTCACACTTTTATGAGCACCTACCGACTCAAATTTATCACCCCCTGCTTTTGCGCTGGCGCAAACCAGCAATTGGCTGAGGTCCGCCCTTCAGCGATTCGTGGCGAACTAAGGTGGTGGTTTCGCTGCCTTGGCGGGACCAAAGCGGAGGAAGATGAAGTTTTTGGCAACGCAGCAGGTAGCGGGAAAGCGAGCTCTGTGCTGATTCGCGTCTCGAACGTCGTCCGCGCGGCCAACTCATACACGCCGTCATTTGTTTCTCCCAATGATCCCGGTGCTTACCTTCATTACTTGCTCACCGCCCCCAACGATGCAGGGCATTCGCGAATGTGGGAAACAGCGCCCGCTCCAGAAAGCAAAACCAGAGGTGTCATCCGCGATTCATCGCAACTGCCGCCTGGGACCGAATTCGACCTGCAAATTTTGAAGGTGCGCGGCATTTCAAACGCATTGCGGGAAAAGCTCGACTCTGCCATTGATGCGATGCTGCGTTTCGGCTCCATCGGTTATCGCAGAACGCGAGGATTCGGAGCCTGGGTCAATGAGGCTTCGCTTGTCAGTCGTGGGGAAACGGAGCAGAGGCTCAACGGATTGAAGTCTTTTCAATTCACCTGGAAATTTGCACAAGGAGGAAACGCAAACGCGCTCATCGTGCTGCAGCAGGTGGAAGGAAAACTCAAAGCCAACAAAACAACAACGACGGGCTACAGGCTCGATCATCCCGCCCAAAATAAGACCCCTCTCGGCTATTCTCATGGGAGAGGCGACCGCCAAGCCAGCGCCGTTCTGTTTCGGCCCTGCCCGTTCCGCACCAAGAACGGCGACATCCAGTTTGCCCTGTTGGAACTTCAAGCGCCAGATTCCGTCTTGGGCACAAATACGAAGAAAACACGAATCATTCCTGCAACGCCATGAAAGCCAATCCCGCTTTGCAGCCCTCCCACCGACCCTCCCCCTCTCCCTCATCCTCACCAAAGCCACCGTGCGCGGCATCCGGCGCGGTGGCGGGAGCGTGGCTTGGGAACGGAATCCCTTCGCCCGCTGGGCCATGCGGCGCTGGGGGTTGGGCGGGGGCATCAGGTGCATCATGGGGCTTTG
>CAYYSX010000573.1:0-1990 GCA_964474315.1 uncultured Verrucomicrobiota bacterium
CCAGAAGCAGTCCACCGGTGAGCCAGGATTTTCCCCAGCCGAAGAACTTGACGAAGATGAGTCTTTGAGCGAGGTCGCGTACGGGGCGAAAAAGGCCGAAAATCGCGCTAACAAGCGCAAAATCAGAGGTTTGTGCGTCCGGACGGCAGAGAGGCGAGGTTTGGTAAACTCGGGAGGATTTCGCCCTGATTTGCGGAGGTTACGTACATCTTCAGGCGCTGGAGCCGGGGGCTGCACCAGGCGCGCTGCGGGCTGACGAGCGCCAGTGGGAGGCGTCCTGAGCCATCTGGCGCACCGAATCAGGTCAGGCAGGGCCTAGTCTCCTCTCAGAGCGGCAGACCGTCAAACTGGGAGTCTGCGGAGGGGGCTCCGCGCTGGCACGGGGGCCTGCGGGCGATGAGCGCGCGGCCGGATGAGGGAGGCAGCCAGGGTCATTCGGGCCGAGCCGATCCTGAGTCAGCGCCCGCCTAGCGCAACGCCCCGGAACCTTGGCGGGACGTTGCCCGAGGGGAAGGCCAACCCCACAAGCGACGGTAGGGAACTTGATTCGCTCCTGTCGGGCCTGCCCCTTACTCGGGCGGAATCGCGCATGCTGGCCAAGTGCGCCCGAATCCCGGTCGATCTGACCATCGGCCGCGGCGGCGTACCAATGCCGCCCAATGTACTCCATGATCGTATCGATCATCGGCCTCGGGCGTGGGCTGCCGAGGGCGGTGGCGGGCTTGGCTGGGGATCTGTCGGGCTACTGCTGACGGACGATGCTCTTGGACCAGACTTTGCCGGAATCGGTGATCATGATTTTGGTGACTGCGTCCACCGTGATGAGGAGCGTAATCAAGTGGTAAAGACTGAGCACGGCTTCCTGGAGATGCTGGTCTTCTTCAAGGTCGATGACGTTCAACCCTTGCTCGCGGGCCTCGGTTCGGTCGATACGCCGGCCATGACTCTTATGCGCACCTGTGTCATTGAAGTGCTTGGCGATTCTCGCAGCCTTCTTTCCCCGTTCAGAGTCACCTTTGAGCATGTACTCCGCCAGCCACTTTTGTACAGTTTCACGCCCGTATTCCAGCGCGTGCTTCGCCTCCTGATACAACGATGGTCCAAGGGGGGCCAGTATTGAGGCCCAAACGTGAGCGTTCTTGGGGTCGTCTCGGATGTGATTAGCCGCTTCGGCGAATTGGGCGACAATGGCGCCCGCGTAGTGGGCCTTGGGACCGTTGTTAATAATTGGGTCGATTGGACCCATTTGGCTTTGCCGTCCCATGATGATCAAATCGCACGCCAGACTAATCATTGTCCCAGCCGACATAGCATAAGCCGGGATGATCACTTCTATATAATCGAACTTGCTACGCAGATAGCCCACCAAGGTCTGCGCCGCATTGGGACTCCCGCCGGGAGTGTGCAACACCAAGGTGAGACCCTTCTTACAATCCATGCCGTGCAGGCATGACATCAATCCATTCAAGTCCTCAGATGTGATGGCCTGATAATGGAAGGGGCAATCCGGCTTTTGTAGGAAGGCAGACGCATACACGAGGATATTTCGTCCCTCTCGCCGCGTGCTGGTAGCCTTGATGTATTCAACTTGGCGGGCTTGAAACCATCGGATCCGCGCAGGCCCGGCTGGAAGCGCGTTGAACTCATCCGCCAGTTGTGTCCAGGAGGGCATGGCCAAGTAAGGTAGAGGTGGTTTCCATAGCGTACTCGCAGGCATCTTCCTCTGTCCGCCGGACAGCATCGCCCAGCCCGGCGAGCTCCTGGTAGCGCCGGAACTGTTCGGCCATTTCTTCCGGGAATACCGGGGGTTCGGGGTGCCGTGGGCATGCTGTTGAGTTCATGGGCGTAGTGGATGAGATATTTTTCATGGTGGTATTGTAACCGAAATCCTGTCCACCCCCAAGTTGGGGAATTTGAGGGCAGACGCGCGCAAGACAGAGCGGCAGACCGTCAAACTGGGAGTCTGCGGAGGGGGCTCCGCGCTGGCACG
>CAYYSX010000574.1:0-1989 GCA_964474315.1 uncultured Verrucomicrobiota bacterium
CAGGAGAGTAGGAGAGGGACAGGCTATCCTGTCTCCTCTCCCCTCATCAAACCGGACTGGCGGATTTCCCGCATCCGGCTTTCCCGAAAGTTTAGACTAAAGCATGCACAAGGACTCCACGTTGTCGTTAAAGCAGTTGCAGGCCGAGGCGTTGCAACTGAGCGTAGTACGACACACCCTCCGGGGGCCGGAAGGGACGTTGACTCCGACGTCGCACATGGCGCGTCAGCCGCTGAACCACATAGCGGTTCACCGCCCGAAACGCCATCCGCGGGTAGCCGTGCGAGAAGTATTGCCGCCAGCCGCGCAACAGCCGATTCACTCGTCCGATCAAGACCGGAAGGGGCGTCACCGGATTGGCGGCCAGCAGCAGACGCAGTTTCTCCCGAAAGCGGATCACGGACTGCTTGGCCGGGAACACGTTCAAGTAGCGATGGCCGCGGCCTTGCAGGTCGCGGTCGTAGCGGAACGTGAAACCCAGGAACGACAAGCTCGCTCCCGCTTCCGAAAGCTTCACCACGCGGGTCTTCTCGCGGTTGATCGTCAACTTGAAGCGGCCTTCCAGCGTCTGCTCCACCCAGCCTTGCAGGCGGTCGCCCTGGTAGCGGGCCAGGATGACGAAGTCATCCGCGTACCGCACCAGATGGGCCTTGGCCCACGTGCCCGGGCCTTCCGGCCGCTGAAACAGATGCTCGAACCAGTGCAGGTACACGTTGGCCAACAAGGGCGAGATGACTCCCCCTTGCGGCGAACCCTGCTTCGACCGATGGACCGTGATGCGGCCTTGGCCGTCCGATTCGACGATCGGCGCTTCCAGCCACGAGCGGATCAGAGCCAACACCGAACGGTCGGTGACGCGCATCCGCAGCGCTTTCATGAGCTGGTCGTGCGGGATCGTGTCGAAGTAACTCTTCAAGTCGGCGTCGTACACTTCCCGTTGGCCCTGGGCCAGGTGTTCGCGGATCGCGTCCACCGCCTGGTGGGCCGACTTTCCCGGACGGAATCCATAAGAGCACTCATGGAAGTCCGCCTCGAAGATCGGCTCCAGGATCAGCAGCGCAGCCGTTTGGACAATCCGGTCCTTGACGGTCGGAATGCCCAGCGGCCGCTGCCCGCCGTTGGCCTTGGGAATGGTCACCCGCTTGACCGGTTGCGGCCGGTAGCCTTTGCCGCGCAGTTCCTCTTGGAGATCTTCGAGGAACTGCGCCGCTCCGGGGCCGTTGATGATGTCGTCGCACGACACCCCATCGACGCCGGGCGCGCCGTTGTTGGCAAGCACCAGCCACCAGGCCACGGTCAGCACGTCGAGCCGATAGATCCGGTCGTACAAGGCGTAAAACCGAAACCGCGGCTCTTGCTTGGCTTTTCGCCACAGCTTCCACCTCAGTTGAGAAACGGTCAGGATGAACTTCACGCCGTGGCGCGCTTCCGGGTCTTCCGGCAGTGCGTCGCGGCCGTAAATGCTCATCCGCTCCGTAGTGGGATGGGATTCATCCAAGCGGCGTTCTCCTCTTCTTGTGGAAACACACTTTCGGCAGGGCTCCTTGGCTCCACCGGCGTTGCCCGGCTTCACGGCTACTATGAGCCCCTCCGACTCCCGCCCGGGCCACAGCCTGGTTATTTATTCCCAAACCGTGTGGGCCGGCGGCCTACGCGCCGCCGGCCGCCCGCACGGGCCTCTCAGGTTCCTGATTGCTCTGTCGGCATCCGCCGTCCCCTTTCACCCCGGAGAGCCCGACCGCTGCCTGTGTTCGTTGCTTCACGGTCGGTAGCAGGCTTCGCCCTTTCCGGAGGGTTGGCCACTCTCAAACGGTGTAACGAGGCCGAACCGGGTTCACTTACGTTACGGCTGACGCCTTTGCCTTCCAAGGCTTCGAGACGCCGGATTGCTCCGACGCCCGCTCGGTCAGCTACATGGCGAACGAACAACTTCCACGGTTAGCACCTTTCAACTAACAAGAACAATCAGGCTTCGCCTGACGCACCGGA
>CAYYSX010000575.1:0-1988 GCA_964474315.1 uncultured Verrucomicrobiota bacterium
ACGGTGCGGGCGATTTCTTCCCGCAGCAGGCGACCGTAGCGCTGCCGCAAGCGATGAACCGCTACTTTCACACTGCCTTCGGTCATCCCGTGCCGCGCGGCGACTTCCGCATGCGAAGATCCCTGGCGATCCCCTTGCAAATGCACGCGAACGTCTTGGAAGAAGGCCTCCTTCCCTTCGCGAACGCACTCCTCCTGAAGCCGTTGAGTCACATGATCGAGCAAGACGAAGGCCCAGTTCCTTTCGAAGAGCAATTCCGGTGTCTGGTCATTCGCTGGTTCATGCACCAAACGAGCCTCGCCGTCCTCGATTTCGATCGCGAGAGAGAGCATCGGTTGACCACCTCCGCGCTTGAGAGCGTGAGTGCGATCCCATTCGTTCGCTAAGAAGTTGACCAGGCCCGCCAAGAGGAACGAACGGAATCGCCCGCCGTCGCGTCGGAGGCCGGCGAGCGCCTGCTTGTCCAGGATGCGGGTGAAGAAACTTTGGGTGATGTCCTCCGCTTCCTCCACGGTGTGGCCGCGGCGGCGAACGAAGGCGTAAAGCGGATACCAATAGTCCTGATAGAGCTGAGCAAACGCTTCACCGCTGCTCGTTGCCCCAGGCTGCGCCGCCTCCAACACAGTCGTCCAATGCGTCGTCAGAAACCCGGGAGTTCCCCGGTGACCCGGCTCAGAGTTAGATGCGTCCGATGACATGGCCGAAGCCTGAGTGAGCACGATTGCCTCTGGCAAGCGGGAGGAAGCGACGGGGACGGAGCAGGGCACATCTTGAAATGATCCTTAAAGCCGAAGGCCGAGCCCAAAGGGCTGCCCTTCCCTCTCCTCAAGCTCCAAAAGCCAAGCTCCACCAACCTCCAGGCGCCCGGGCCCCCAAGACCCCGCTCCCAGGACGGTTCGAGCGGCGGGCGGGAGTTGGGATCTTGGGTCGTTGGAACTTCTTTGGAGCTGGGAGCTTCGAGCTTTCCTCTGCCCGGTTACGTCATCGGCTGATCGACCCTGCTCTGCCAACGGCCGCGTTCCCGCGCGGCGCGTGGAGCGCTGGGCTGCCGCCGCGCGGCAGCCCTACCCCGGCAGGACGGCCACACCGCGGCTAAAAACTGAGATGCGCCCCATCGCAAACCTTCTCGAAATCCCTGCTTGGGGGGACGCGCCAGTTGCGCTACTCATGCAGATATGATGTTGGTTCTGAAACTTCTTCTGGCGGTTGGCTCGGGCTTCCTGTTGTGGGCGTTGCTGTGAAACGGTTTGCTTACCTGCACGACCCGCTGTTTCTGGTAGCGGCAACGAGTTATGCGCTCAATCGCTGGCTGTTCAAACCGCTGCTGCCCTCCCCGTTTCTTCACGGTCAGTTCAACGATCTGCTGCTCCTTCCGGCGGCTTTGCCGGTGTTGTTGTGGGTGCAACGCCGGCTGGGACTGCGCCCGCACGATCAGCCGCCGTCCTGGACGGAAGCCGGACTGCATTGGGTGGTCTGGTCGGTCATCTGCGAATGGGTCGGCCCGGTCGGGCTGCATCATGGCACGGCCGATCCGTGGGATGCGGTGGCGTACGCCGTGGGTGGGGTGGTGGCTTGGCTCTGGTGGAACCGCGCCGCGACCCGAATCGGCACCGGTCCGGCATGAGTTTCGACACCCTGGCCCCTTACTATCGCCCCATGGAAGTCGTGCTGGCCGGCGGCCTCTTGCAGCGCTGCCGCACTTGGTTTCTGGCGGAAGCGGCACACCGCCGCCGCGCGCTTCTGCTCGGCGAAGGGCCGGGACGCTTCCTCGTGGAACTGTTGCGGGTCAATCGGCGCGTGAACGTGACCTGCGTCGAGCGCAGCCCGCGCATGATCGCCGAAGCGATGCGACGGATCCCCGCGTCCGATCGGCCACGTGTCCGCTTCGAATCGGTTGACGTCTTGACGTGGCTCCCCCCAGGCGAGGGTTTCGATTTGGTGGTCACTCATTTCTTTCTGGACTGTTTCCGGCGCGACGAACTGGAAGG
>CAYYSX010000576.1:0-1987 GCA_964474315.1 uncultured Verrucomicrobiota bacterium
CCCAGGAAACGCGTGCGAGGATTCGGCGGCAAGGTCGCCGGCGGAATGACTCCGATGACGTTGGACCGAAAATAGTCCCGGTACTCCGCGGCGGCGTTGGTGAATCCGGCCACGGACTTGAAGTCGGCGCGCTTCCAGAATTCACGCCGGGTGAACTCGCCTTCCCGCATGAGCCACTGGGTGTCCTCCAGAAGGCCACGGTAGAGGCGCAGGGTACGGGCTTCGGCATCCGGCAGGGCGGCGGTGGCCACCGGAGGACGACCCAACTCCTGTTCGATGCCTCCCGTGGGCGCCAGCTTTCGGTAAAACCGCTGGGCTGTGCCCCAGTCGCACACCGAGTCTTCGGCCGCGGTCAGGAAATAACCTGGCATTTCCGGGAGCCAACCCTGAAGGCGTTCGTGCTCGGCGTTGAACTCGGACGGCGTCGGACGCCACAGCCGCCCCGGCGCGCCACCGTGCTCATCGGTATGGACGATTTCCGGATAACGCCCGTGCTCGACGATGAGCGCGCGCGGCAGAATCAAGGCCGTGACCTCGGCGTCCCCAAAACGGTCGAGCAGCGACCACACGTTGCGGTAAAGCGGAAGTTCGGCGTTCCGCGGCGTGAGCCCAAACGCGCCACACACTCCCGCCGCCAGGAATCGAGTGTCCACGGCGCCGGCATAGAAAGCCAGGAGTCCGCCCTCGCCGTAGCCCACGATGCCCAATTCCTGCCGGTTGCGACCCGGGTCCTGGATGCGTTTCAGCGTTTCAGTCAGCTCGCCATCCCGTCCCCCGTCTTCGGTAGTCCGGGTTTGCGAAAGCCAGTCGGCAGCGGCCAGGATCATCTGAATTTCATACCCCAACGGATGGCGCCCCATTTGATACGCGGCGCGCCATAGGGTTTCCCGTTGGCTGTGTTTCACCGAGCGGACACCTGGGTTGCCCGCGAACCGGCTTCCCCGGTCCACCAACGCCGGCACCAACACCCGGCACCCGGCTTCGGCGAACCGCCGCGGGAACTGCTGTTCCGCTGGAACACCGGAGGTCAGGCCAACCGCCTGCTCGGGCGTCCAGTCACAATCGGGCACCGCGATGACGTCGGCCTTGGGCTCGCCTTCGGGAACCAGCAGAAGCCCCTCGCCCCGCACACTGCGGAAGACGTCCCATTCCACCGCGAGGATTCGGTAGCCGGGTCCTCGCCCCACCTCACCAGGAGGCACATTCAGGTTGGTTCCCAGCGGTGCGGTGAAACGCAGGTTGGGGGGCGTGCGCGGATCCACCACCCCCAGAATCTCCCGCAGCCGCGCCCGGTTGGTTTCGGCGGTCAGGAACAGCGAGCGCACCCAGGCCTCGCTGGATGAAGGATCAAAGTGCCACCCCTGCTGACGATGGGTCGCCGTCGTCGCCGTGGCCCGGTCGAGATAGAGACGCAAGCCATCCACCATCGCGGTGGCGAAGTCATTGGTGACGGTCAACGGTTGGGTGCCCGGCAGAGGGTCAGCGGACACCGACCAAGCCAGCATCGAAGTCAACAGCAACCCAAGTCTGGGAAGGCGCATCAGCGGATGATGTCCAAACCGTCGAACGAGGGAAGCCGGCATCGCGGGTGGTAACGGCCGAGCCAACGCTGACCACCGCCAGAAGAACTTGCTGACCAGGGGATTTCACGAAAACAGCCCGCTGGCGGCGTTCCGTGGTTACACACCCTTGCGGGTATGCTCCCTCGTCACGCTTGGCCAGCGGGCCGTTTCCGCGAAAACAGGACCCTTTTGATTGTTCTAACTCATAATACCTTATTCTCTGCGAGTATCCGTTGGGCCTCGGGGACAAAAGTAGCCTTGGGGTCCAGCGCGATCGCTTTTTCCAAGGCCGCCCGCCCTTCGGACAGTTGCTGGAGACGAAGATGGGTCAGGCCGAGTTGATACTGGACCTCGGCATCGGTCGGTCGGCTGCGGGTCACTTCAGAAAACAACTGCGCCGCGTAGCGATAGTCTCCGCGCTGAAA
>CAYYSX010000577.1:0-1985 GCA_964474315.1 uncultured Verrucomicrobiota bacterium
TGTCTGCTGTTCCGCAGGCTTTCAGCCTGCCAGTGGACCGGCCGGGCAGGTTAAAGACCTGCGGTACAGCAGGCCGGGAGGCCTGCGCTACAGGGGTAGGTTGTACCGCAGACATTCCTGTCTGCTGTACCGCAGGTCTTTCAGCCTGCCAGTGGACCGGGGGCAGGTTAAAAACCTGCGGTACAGCAGGCCGGGAGGCCTGCGCTACAGGGGTAGGTTGAAAACCTGCGGTGCAATCGACTCACGGCACCCGCGGCACCGTACGGAAGAACTGCTGGTCCGCCTCGGAGGCCGGTGTTTCAAATACGCTATTCGTACTAACATCCTGCCAAATCCGCAGGTCGAAAGAACGTTGAAGAACGGCGTCGAGACCCAGGTAGTAAGGGGTCGTCAGGCTGACCAGAAAGTTGAACGGATCGACGGTCTCCAGACGGGTGATGTGAAACGGTGGGTCCGTCTGATAGAGAATTCCTGCCGCCCGTCCATCGGGGCCGGCGGTGGTGACCTCCGCCGCCTGGGTTTCATCCGACAGCAGCGTCAGGATTCCATCCGGACCCAGTTGCCAAGGCCAACCATCCAGATTGCCGAACACGGTGTCGTCATCCGCCAAGGCCAGTGCCTCCAGCGCCCGCCCGAAGCGGTCGGTAAGGTAACGTCCGTAATAGGTTGGCGACACGAAACGGAGGGTAATGTTAGTGCTGGTCACCGCGCCGAGGAAGTCGGTCGCCTGGAACGTAATAATGGCGTCCTGGTGCCGGCGGACGTTGTTCCAGGGGATGACATGGAACAGGCTGTGGTTGGTGCGGGCGGCGAGAAGTTCGCCATCCACAAACACCCGGAAATCGATGATCCGTCCCTGGGGCGAAGGATCGTGGACGTGGGCCGTCAACTGCAGGTTGGCGGGAAGCGCCCAGGTCGATTGATCCTCGGGAGAAATTGCGGTGAACCGCGGTGGGAGATCCTCCAGAGGAACCGTCACCGTCACTGATACCGGCGCGGAGGTGACCGTGCTGCCATCGGAAAAAACAGCGCGGGCGGCGAGTTGATAGGTTCCCGCGATCACATTCGACCACGAACCGGAAAGGACGTTGGTCAGACTGACGACCTCGCGCTCACCGGCCAGAAGCTGAATGCTCACCGCCGGCGGTTCAGCAGGATCGACTGCGACGACAAACGGAATCGTGGCCAGCGCGGTGAACTCAGTTCCAGCCGCCGGTTCAACCAGGGTGACGGTGCGGTCAGCACCCGACCCCGGGGCTCCCTTCCGCAGCGCCGAGACCAACGCGGTCTCCCTGACGCCGCGGCTGCCCATAGAGATCAGCAAGCGTTTCGTCCACGAACGTCTCGTCCGCCGCCCCGCGCATGGGCGAATCGAATTGGAGCCGGACATCCCCTTGGCGAACGTTGACTAAGTTTGGATCCACCAGCAGCAACTGCGGATCCGGCGCGGGCCAAGGGACCAGGCGCGGCTCCCAAACGCAGTTCGAGGCAAAGCGGGTCTGGGGCAGGCTAAAGTCCATTCCCCCGTCGTTGAACGCGAGAATGTTGTTCGCAAAGACCTCGCCCAGCGTGTTGCCCAGTCGAACGACATCGCTGAAGGGACGGTTCGCTACAAAGGTTTTGTTGACCACGCGCGCGGGTGCCGGCCACAACCACCAAAGCCGAGGCAGTGCCAACGACGGAGGCAGACGAAAGCGAGTTGCCCTGAAATGGCGGTGGGATACGCATCCCATCCAGGTGTTCCCGCGAATCATCCCTTCCGCCTTTTCCAACCAAACCGCCCCGCCGAGGCCGGATTCTCCCGAGAACAAAGAAGGATACATGCGGAACTGGTAAAAGAGACAGTCCTCCAAGTGCAGCCGACCACCAGTCAGGTGGAGTGCGGCGCCGCGGGCGTGCGATCCCGGCTGACTCAAGCCGTAGCTGGTGTTTTGGAGGAACCGGCAGCGGGTGACGGTGAGTTCGGAATTCGTGGCGAGAACCGC
>CAYYSX010000578.1:0-1941 GCA_964474315.1 uncultured Verrucomicrobiota bacterium
GTTAGTTCTTTCAGCATTGCAAACGCACGGAGCGCGGACGGCTCGCCCGCTCGAACGCTCCCAATCCCAAGCTGCAAGCCTTCGCCTCATCGGCCGGGACGAACGAGAGAAAACGCGACAACGCAGCCGGTTGGGTGTTTTTCCATTGGATCAGCAACACTCAGCGCGGTCCTCGCTTCGAGATCGTTCTCTTATTCGCGTCCGTTTGCGGTTAAACTAAATGGTTTCGTCGAGCGCCCAATTCTTTAGGCCACCCAACCCGCGCGATTCTCTCGCCTCACGAACTGCGCCGCCTCGGGCAAATTCGTGGATCGCATATTCGGTCCGTCCCAATCCATCGTCCGCCCTTCACCGACCCGGACGGCAATGCATCCCAACAGGATGATTTCTGTTAGATACGCGGCGATGTCGAAGTTGGAATACGCCGGGGCTCCGTCTCGCATCATCTGAAACCATTCTTCGGAGTGGCCCGGCGAACGCGGAATGCTTTCGGCCACCGCCCGGGCCGCTTCGTGTTGGTCTCCCGGCGTGAACTCCTTTTCGTTGTCCACCCGCAGGAAGAATTTGGATCCGTAATCGTCCGGCGAAAACAGCTTGCCCTTGCTGCCCACCAGCAAACATCCGCTGGCCGGCAATTGGCCCTGAAGCGCGACAATTTCTTTGGTCAGGTCGGCCGAGGGCCGGAGCGGAGCCAGATCCTGTTCGCCGGGATTACCGTCGTACCACCAGAATTTCAGCGGCGCGAGACCTTCGCGTTCCGGAAACTCGAAGCGAATTCGCGACGTCTTGGCGAAGGTCTCCGGAAATGTTTGGGACGTGATCTCGGCGACGACCCGCGTGGGATAACCCAACTTCAAAGCCCGGAAGGGCATGTTGACCGTGTGGCACGCCATGTCCCCCAAGGCGCCCGTGCCAAAATCGTTCCATCCGCGCCAGGCGAAAGCGTGATAAACCCCCTTTTTGTAGGGACGGAACGAGGCCGGCCCGAGCCAAAGATCCCAATCCAGGTTCGGCGGCACCGGGTCCGAACCTTCGGGCCGCGCCAAACCTTGCGGCCACACGGGTCGATTCGACCAAACGTGCAGTTCACTCACCTCGCCGAGGACGCCGGATTGAATCACTTCGACCGCCCGCCGCAGGCCGCTGCCGGCGCTGCCTTGATTTCCCATCTGCGTGGCGAGTTTGCCGTCGCGGGCCAACTGCCGGAGCTGACGCGCTTCGGCTACCGTCTGGGTCAGCGGCTTCTGGCAAAACACATGTTTGCCCATCTTCATGGCCATCGCCGCAGCGACTCCATGCACATGGTCCGGCGTCGAAATAGTGACGGCGTCGATGGAACTGCCGAGTTCCTCGAGCAGTTTTCGAAAATCCTGATAGTTCTTGGCCTCGGGGAACTTCTCCGACTTCTTTGCGAGTGTCTCCAAATCGACATCGCACAGGCCGACAATAGTCCCGCCGCACCGCGCGGCATCATCGGTATCGCTGGAGCCTTTGCCACCGACGCCGATGCAGGCCACTCCGATGCGCTCATTGGCGCCCAGGACTCGGCCCACGTAGGGAAACGCCAGCGTGGCGCTGGCCGCCGCGACACTCTGCTGAAGGAATCGGCGACGATGGGTGCGAACGGGGGAGAAGCGATTCATAATCTCGGGCCTTACCACGCGACCGGGAATAGGTCAACGCAGCACCGCCGCAGAAGGACGCATTGGGAGCGCATCTTGAATCTGTCCTTACCGGCAGAGCGCGGGCGGCTCGCCCGCAGGACTAACTCCAGGGGAAGCTCCAAGCTCCAAAGAAATCCCAAGCTCCAAGCATCCGGTTCCCCTCAGGATCGTCCGGAAACGAGGTGTTGGCCGACCCGGCTTCGGTCGCACCCCTGCCCGTCGAGCGGCGCACTCGCCGGGGAACCGGGGGAAGGCGCTTGGATTTTAGTCCTTGGAG
>CAYYSX010000579.1:0-1934 GCA_964474315.1 uncultured Verrucomicrobiota bacterium
AGGCCAGGTCGACCACCTTCCCGTCCACCTTGCCCGCCACCGCCGCCTTGGCCAACCCCTTGCCGATGGACTCGGCCAGTTGCTGCACGCTGGAGCCGTCCGGGAGTTCTCGCTTCGATCCGTCGGGGAGAATTGCAATCGCCATTTTTGTCAGGACTTAGGACTGAGGACTTAGGACTTAGTGGCAGATGGGTCACTGCGCCTTCACTAAGTCCTCAGTCCTCAGTCCTGAGTCCTCCTCCAATAAAAACGCCCGGCTCGTTGAGAACCGGGCGGTGATCGTCGATTTAGGCCAGCACGACGCCGTCACCACCCGCGGGTAGTCGTGGTCGTCGTCGTCAGGAAATCCCCCCAGGGGGACGGTACCTCCCCCGCAGGCTCCCAGGCCCAGCAGAACGACCAGAAACAACAATCCCCACAGGACAAGCCTGCCGGCGCGGCAGCAAAAGGGGGATGCAACGATGGTGATCCGGGATGTCCGCATGATAATTGCCCAAGGCTTCAATTATAGGACTGTTTCTCCCGCCCGGAAGTTTCGTCGCGCGATCTAGGCATTCTGCAAAAAAAGAGGGGGCATTGCGCCCCCTCTTCAATCGGTACTGCTTTATTGAAAAGCTTATGTATGTGCGATCACACCCGGCTGATCAGGGCGGTCCGGAAGGAGCCGCGCCGAGATCCCACAGTGCCGCATCCCAGTCCCACGAGCCGTTGGCCGAGAACTGGCCCAGCGGGCCCAGCGCCATGTAGGTCGAGGTTCCACCCGCCACGTTGGTGCCCGGGTTCGTCACAGCCACTGCACCCCAGTTGCGGAACTGCTGGTAGCCGAACTGACGCAGCGAGGCCGCGTAGTTGCCCGGCATGTCCGCGCCGATCCACACCACGCTCAGACCGTCCGTCGAGGCATACGCCAGCGCCGGCATCACCGTGCCGCCCAGCGTACCGCCCACCGTCGGCATGAACGCCGCGCCGTCGATCGAGGAGTACGTGAACTTGCCCGGGTTGGTGCCCTGGACCTGGTCGATGCGCTGACGCGCATTGCCATTCACACCGTCCTGCTGGAAGGTCTGGCCTGCCGTGGTGATCTGCTGATTGATGTACATCTCGGCACCGCCGCCACCGCTGCTCGGGATCGTGGGCGTACCGTCGCTGCGGAACGAGCCCTCGAAGATCTTCACGCGGTAGTCCATGCCGCCGTCCACCACACCCTGTGCCAGGGCGATGTTGTTGATATTACCGCCTGCCGTGGTGTTGGGAGCGCCGGTGGCACGGGTCTGGGCTTCCTGCCAGAACGTGAGGCCCGCACCCGGCGTACCGTTCGCGGTATCTTCCACCGTGATGGTGCGGATGTAGGACACGCCGTTACCCGGGTTGGTGACTTGCTGCATCAGCATGCCGGGGCTGGTGGCATCCAGGGAAACACAGGTCCAACCGCCACCCGAGCACTCCGTCGAGGTATCGGTGATTACACCGGCCGTGACCGAGTACTGGTTGAAGCTCAGCGGGCCATTCAACGAGAATGCAGAGCCCGCCAGGGCAGCGCTCGAAACCAACAGACCCCCCGCGGACGCCATCGCTAACTTAAGATATTTGCGATTCATGTTTACTCTCCTATCTATGCGTCGTCAGGGAATAACGAAGGAATTGGCATATGTGCCCGGGGCATCAGGTGCACGAACTGCTGTTCCCGACGAGTTCGAGAAATACTGCTGCGGACGCGTACCGAACAGGGCCGTGTTCCAGCCCCACTGGGTGCCCGTGATCTCAGTATTAGCCACGAGCGGACCACCGATGACGAAATCGCCAAAGCCATCCGCGTTGGTCTTCGAGACCGAGGTACCCCCCACGGTCTTGCCGTTGTTGGTGATCGCTGTGTAGCGCTGCAGGCCCAGGGTGCGGTTCGAGTAGGAACCCACGCCCGAAGCCGCCTGCGTCAG
>CAYYSX010000580.1:0-1926 GCA_964474315.1 uncultured Verrucomicrobiota bacterium
TCGTGTTCGGCCTGTCGATCGCGTTTGCGGCCAGTTCCTTTTTTCTCAGCTTCTTCAGCTTTGGCGGCGGAGCGCTGGTCTGATGGAGGAAGACGTCCGCGGCTTCTTCGCGCCGGTGCATCGTGCGCTCACCGAACCGATCCTGCTCGGTGGCGCCCCGCGCACGGTCGCCATTGCGAATGGCACGCTCGCCGGCGCGGTCGGCCTCGGCCTGCGCCTCTGGATCGCGGGTCTCGTCATCTGGGCGATCGGGCATTTCGCGGCCGTGTGGGCGGCCAAGCGCGACGCGCAGTTCGTCGACGTTGGCCGCCGGCACCTCCGTTATTCGATCGACAGCATCCTGCCCAAGGAGCGCTTCCAGGCGCCGGTGCGCGTTCGCGCGTTCGCGCTGGCCTCAAGCCCAAGCCTTGCGGAAATTGACCTTGGTTCCTGGAGGCCGGATCACGAGATTTCCGATCGGCCGCAGATTGAAAACTCCGCGGCCCTTCTGGTTGAGGATCTCAAAGTAACCGCCAACCAGGTGAATGCGCCTCTTGGGTACCAGGCTCTCGTTGACTTAGCGCCGGAATTCCTCAAGGAGTTCACTACAAGAATGGGCCTTTCGGTAAACCGCTATTGGCGTGAGGCGGTGGGACGCGCCGGCGAGCCGCGGAGCGACCGAAAAACAGTTGCCATTGTCGGTCCGCTTTACACCGAACAGAACGCAACACGACTGCTCTCTGTGCTCGATTACGGTTTACGAGACAAAAACGGCTTTCCGGAGTTCATTCTGTCGGCTGCTCCGCAGGCGCCACTTTGGGGCGCAACCACGCAGCAGCGCGACCTTCTCTCCCTCATCAGACGCAAGGTTGGCATCAATCCTCTCGGGGAATCCATTGAGATGAAGGCCATCTGTCTTTTCGCCGGAAAGCCTCCGCGCTACGTCGAAAGGACATTCGATGAAGTACACAGCACCGACTCGACGGAGTTTCCTCCCGCGCTTGAGTTACTCTTAATCCCCCAAGTCATTGTGGCTGCCGTTGTCCATGCACCGATCGGTGCGATTTCTGGTCAGGCGGTTCCGCTAGGTCTTGCGTCTTTCGATCAGGAAGTGATTGGCCGGGCTCAGTCGCTTATCGCGGATCGGATGCACAAGTTCGTGAAAGATGACGAACGATGTGTCCGGTATTGCGACGCATTGATTTCCGGCTGACGCATTTTGCCAAGTACTGCAACCCTGCAACCAAGATTCCAGGTGCATCCCGAGCCAGGTTGAAGCTCAAAAAGATTGGCGCTTGCTGAGAAACGTGCCTTTGTGCAAGCCGATTAGACTTCGAAGCCCCCCACAGAAGGAATTTTCCCGGTGACAGCCTCTCTTGATGGCGAGATTCGCGACGGCCGCCATCACATGCAGGTTCGCGTCTACCTCGAAGATACGGACGCTGGCCAGATTGTTTATCACTCGAGCTTTTTGCGCTTCATGGAGCGCGGCAGGACGAACTACCTGCGTCTGCTGGGAACGAATCAGCGGGCACTCCTCGAGGAAGCGCGGGAGGATGCTCCGGGTTTTGCCTTCGTTGTCCGTTCGATGAAAATCGACTTTCTGAAATTTGCCGTATTGGACGACGTGCTTGAGGTCGTCACGGCCCCGGAAGAGGTGAAAGGCGCGTCCCTCACTCTGCATCAAGAATGCAGACGCGGGACCGATCTCTTGGCCGCGGCCAGTGTCCGCGTGGCGTTTATCTCCGACGGAAAAGCGCAACGCATCCCGAAAGCCCTACGTCTTGCAATGAACGCGGATCGATAACTGCCCGTTTGTTCATGCTCTGATCTTCCATCGACCAAATGAAATCAATGAGTTGGGGCTATCCTCCAATAATGGCAAGTCAGAGTTTTCCGGTGTGGTGTATCACGCGAGCTACCTTCGCTTCATGGAGCGGGGACGTA
>CAYYSX010000581.1:0-1915 GCA_964474315.1 uncultured Verrucomicrobiota bacterium
GCCGCCACCCTGCCGTTTTCCGGCTTGTAGCCCTCGGTCGGATTTCCCCAGGCGTCCGCGGGGAACCCGGAATCGCTCCCCACCGTGTAGTTCATTCCGTAGGAAAAATAGGAATACCGGATACTCCGGCCATTTGACATGTCCGTGTCCGAAGGACACCAGAAAAGGGTGCAGGACAAAAATCTTCGATCAAGCAGCGAGGGGGAGAGAGTCGTTCTCTGCGGCACGTGAGTTGAGGCGGTGTTTCCAGAACGAATCGAGTCTGCGGCTGGCATGGATGCAGCGCAAAGCGAGGACTTTTTCGGCGCCTGGCTCCCCCCAGAACATGCCGGATTGTTTGCAGCGTTTGCCGATGATGGTGCGGCAGCCTGCTTCGATGACGCCGGAACCGATGAAGTATTTTTTAGCCCGGAAGGTGCCGTACTGCATGCGGGAGACATTGTTGACGAAGTAACCCAAAGCCGCTTCCACTTCGGCCCCATTGCCGCGAAGCAGGGCCTCTTTGCGGGCCTGTTTGATGATGCGTTCCACGCCGTCGTGACTCAGGAGTTTTTTCCAGTAATGGCGGCGGCGTTTGTTGCGGGTCTCGTCGGCTTTGCCCCAGAGGGTTTCGATCAGCTTCTGGAGGTGCTCCATGGCGTGGTAGAAGTCCACGATCTGGACGGCGTCGGGAAAGTAATCGCGCCCGAGCTTTTCCAGACCGCAGGCTCCGTCAATGAGTAGGACGATTTCCGGGACGCAGAAGAGCCCGCGCCGGATGGCCTCGCGGCGCAGGCTGATGCCAAAATCCGACGGGCTCTGGAAGCCGGAAAGGTAGGTGGTCGATTCGTGGTCGCGCACAGGGCGGCCCTCTTCATCTTCCTTGTGTTGGGTGAAGACACATCCGAGCGCGACCATGCGGGTTTTGGCTTTGCCCTCGGGGGCTTTTCCTTTGCGCCCCTCGAGTTCTTCACTGCGCATGGGCACGCCACTGTAGTCCGCACCGATATAGAGGATCTTGGCGTCGCAGGAGCCGGGAGCCGATTCTCTTCTCTGCCAAGTCACGGCGTTCTCGCCCACCCGGCCAACCACGCGCTGGATTTGACGTTCGGAGACCGGGATGCCGCCGATTTCCTGAAGGTGAAGGGAGGCCTGGAGGAAGCTGCTTTCATCAGCTCCCTCCAGGCAAATGAGGCGGGCCAGAGCCGGAGTGTAGGCCCCCTCCAGGCCAAGGGCCGCATCCGCCGGGAAGTGACCACGCTTTTTTCCGGGATGGTAGTAATATTGGCGCAGCAGCAGGAAGGAACCAAACATGCCCTGCACGACAAGGGGTTCCCGTCCTTTGCGCTGCTCGCCAGGCTTGGGGGTGTAGGTGGCATCAATGCGATCAGCGGCTTGCTGCAAAAGCAGGCCCACCATTTCGTTGGCCGGCTTGAAAACGGCCGCGCGCACGAGGACTTCCCATTCGGCAACCGCGGTTGCGCTGGGCACCTTTCTGCCGAAAGCGCTGATCAGGTCTTGGATTTCGGCTTCCTGGGCGAGACTGATGTTTGGGTCGGGCGTTTTTTTTTGCCCCCCGTCTTTCGCTCCTGGCGGCTCTGCGCGGTGATCAATCCCTCATATTCATGGACCAGAGTCTGGAAGCGATGGTGAGACTCAATGTTCTCTTGGGCTTGAGCCACCTGCTCGGCCGCAACGTATTCCGTCACGTTGCGACCGTCCTCCCTGCGCTGAAGGTTGAAGTAGGAGCCGTTGGGACCTTGGCGGATCACGGAGAGTTTCCCTCGCTCCATTCGCTCAATGGCGGAGATTTGATCAAGGATATCACGAGGATTGGATTTTTTGTTCATCAAGGAAAAGTATATGTATTTACATATACTTTTCTATAAAAAAACGCTGGAATTTAACTTTTTGAAGATTTTTGTCCTGCACCCCC
>CAYYSX010000582.1:0-1907 GCA_964474315.1 uncultured Verrucomicrobiota bacterium
GCGTCACGATTTGACGCCGGTCAAATCGTGCAAGGGAAGGAAGATGCGCGGTACCCGACCGAGGCAATCAAGCGGATCCGGTCTGATGCCCGCCCCGCGCATCGATCCTGCGAACGATCACCGGCGCATGCGGCGGAGCATCCTCTCGGGCGACACGGCCTTGCGATGGAGGCAGGAGCGCTCCGGCCGGAGTGCCCAGTGTTGTCGCGATTGGCGCGCCGGACAGGATGAAACTGGGAACTCTTATGTGATTGAAACTCCACTATAATCGAGAACCCGTGTTTGCCTGCTTCGTCTGGAGCCATCCGTCGCCTTCACCCCAAAAGACGACGGTGGAAATGGGCGAGGCACGACAGTCCTGCTTTGGTGGTAAATCCCGAGCCTTCTGCCGCGCAAGGGATTGCTACTAGGGTGGGCCATGACCCTGCGAAGCAGCGGCACGGGGCGAAGCCTAGAAGCCCGGTCCGCCAGGATGCGCCTTGGTGCCGTGTTAGTCATCGCGCTCGACTGCCTCAGGGCTCTGGTCCCGCGTCACCGAGTTCACTTTCCGCAGCGCCGTCAGGCCTTCTCGGGCATATCGCTCCAGCAGCCCCAGCAATTCACGGTAGCCACTCGCGTTTCTCACCTCATCCGGAACGGCTACTCCCTGCTTGTCCATTTCGGCGAAGTCGAAGGGGACGGCAGGCACGCCCTTGTCAAACATGCCGAGGTAAGGGGAAAACGGGGTCAGCATGACGCCGGCGAAGAGATACCGGTTCAGCACCTCGTCATAGGCGGCGCGCTCACCATCGCTCTGAAGCAAATGATAGCCGGGCGTTCCGATGGGTTCGTAGTACGTGTTGAAGTTGCCGATCGCGCGCTCGATGGACCAACAGCGATTCTTGTACCACTTGTCGAAATAGCGCTGCTGGAATTCCTCGAAGGTGACGAGGTTGATGTTGGTGGCTTTCGCGGCTTCTACCGCGCCCGACTGAAACCCCATCCGGGAAATGATGTAGCCGCGGTTGGCGCCCGTCTCCTGCATGACGGTCCGGAATGCGTGCACCACGTCTTTCGGGATGTTCGTCTTCCAGTTCTTGCACTCGCAAACGGTGCGGTGGACGATGCCGTCCACCGTCTCTTCGGCGTAGACATCGACGTCGACATCGCCGCGCGGCAGGTCGAGCGTGACCTGGCGCTTGGCCGTCATTCCGGCCTCGTTCAGGATGGCCGTGACGAGTTCCTCAAGTTCTTCCCATCTTTCCGGCGTAGCGCTGGTTATAAGCGGCATTAAGGGTTCTCCGGTAGGACTGCCTGCAATTCCGCAACAAGCCGCGCCCGCGCCTCTCCCGATAGCCGCTCCAGATTCTGTTGCTTCCACCGCACAGCAGGCAGTTCCGCAGCCGCCGGCACCCCCAGCAGCGCCCAGTCGGGCGCGCCCTGCTTGAACCCGACCAGAAACCGCCGGTGCGCCGTCGGCATGCGCCCGACGATGTCAGGCTCATAGAAGTCTGCCGATGCGGCGGCACTGGAAAAACCTCGCGGAGCGGGCAGCAAAGGCCGCGTACTCTGCGGTTGAGGTCTGTGAGGCTCTGCCCGTTGCCCTACAAAAGGATTTGCGCGAAGCGCCGCTCGCCGCGATCCGTGACATCCTCAGCGGCGACCAAGGCTCACTCTTCGTCAACAACGAGATCGAACGGTTGGAAGCAGTCCGTCAGGCAAGCACGCGCTCGGCGGCATGCAATGTCGTCATCGACTGCGCTATCCAGGTCGTCAGCGGCGGTCTGACCGGCGAGGCCGCCTTTCGGGTAACGCTGGAGAATGCCTGCGAAGCGCAAGTGCGGAGCCAATTCCGCAGCGTCGAGGAGCACTACTTGTCCACTTAACCTTCTTTCCGTGCTATTTATGGAGAGGAGGACTGCTCATGG
>CAYYSX010000583.1:0-1902 GCA_964474315.1 uncultured Verrucomicrobiota bacterium
AAAGTTCCCGACACTGGTTCCCGCTTTGATTTCCTCGCGCCGGCTGGCCAACGTTTCGCCATGCGAATCCTTACCGTGTCGCCCCACCCGTGACCGACGTCCCTTCCACCCTGGGCCAACGCCTCGCGCCGCTGCTGGGCGCCGGTTTCTTTCGTCCGCTCAGCCGTCCGACGGCGGCCGTGTATGTGGATTGCGCGGAGCGACTGGTGGAGGCGGCCGATGAAGGCGGCCAGGTGCCGTTCGACGAAGCGCGCCTGCTCATCCGCGAGGTGCTGACACGGCATCCGGAAATTCAGTTGGAAGAGGATGAAGGCGGGCAGTTCCGCGATCTGAATCAACGGGCCGGACAGTTCTTCAACCAGCTCCTGCAGGTCCACTGGCTCGAGCCGCGTCGAACCAGCCTCGATGAACATCATGTGCTCATCGCCCCACCGTTGCGCCGGCTGCTGCGGCTGCTCCAGGAACTGGCCGAGAATCGTCCCGCCGAACTCAAGGATTTCGCCGCCACCCTGCGCTCCCTGTGCCGGGACCTGCTGACCGAGGGCACGCTGGATCCCAACCGGCAAGGCCCGGAGGAAATGCGGCAGACCGTCAAAGACCTGCTGGATCGGGCGGGACGCGCCGATGACCAGATGCACGCAGTGGAGTCGCTGATTCTGCAACACGACTCCGCGCAGCGCATCAGCACGTCGGCGTCGGAAACCCTCGAACGATTCCTGGTCGGGTTTCACGCCGGGGAACACATGGTTTGCTATGATGCCCTCCAGGAGGCCGGGCTCCTGCTGCGGCTGGCCCAGGCCCGGAGCGTGGCGCAAGAGGCCTTGCACGACTCGTTCACCAAGCAGCGCCTCGCCGAAGGGTTGGCGGCGCACCTGCGCCTTGATTCAACCGAGTCAACCGAGGCGTATCGGGAGGCCGAGCGCTGGCTGATCCGTCTGGAAAAACACCTCGCGGCCATTCCCACCAAGCAGCGCCTCATCGACGGACGCATGGCCGACTTCAGCCGCCTGTCGGCCGCGCGTTACCGGTACCAGACGGAAATGCGCGGACGCCGGCCGGAACAGGTGAAGGCGTATCTGGATCAGGCCGCCGCGCTTCACACCGGGAAGTCTTTTGCCGACCTGGCCAACGAAGCGGGAATGCCGCTGCTGTGTCCCGTGGTGGACGTGTTCTTCGGCCGGGATTCGCTGTCGCGCCCACGTTCGGCCCGGCTTCCGGTGGACCTTTCCCTGGCCGAAACGCGTCGGGATTCCGATCCAGAAGCGGCCAAGGAGGAAATCCGGCGTCGCAACCTGAACGTTCTCACCCCGCAACGCGCGGCGCGATTCGTCGAGCGCCACCTGCCCGCCCAGGGAACGCGCGTCTCGACCGAACACCTGCGCGTGGTTCGTGAAGATGACCTGCTGGACCTGCTGGCGGTTCTGTCCTTTGATCGCGGCCCGTCGCCGTCGGGAGCACGCCGGGAGATCCGCTGGCGAATCCACCCGGTGCGGGCCGATTGGGGAACCGAACCGGAACGGATTCCCCGCGATCCCGAAGCGGACCGCGTGATGGAACGATTCACGCTCGAACGGATTACCTGATCATGCCGCTCCCCTGGCCCCAGTTTTGGCAGCACATTCCCGCCGAAGACCGCCCGGCGTGGTCGGAGATTCTCACTGAACTTCTCGGTCACGGCGCGCTCCTGGGCGATACCGGACGGGATCGCGAGTTGTTTCTGCTCGCGCGCGAACATCAGCGCGATCTCGCCGAGTATCTGGCGCCCTTGCATCTGGAACTGGTCGCTGATCCCGATCGCCCCATCCTGCAACTGCGCCCCGTGCCGGGCGATTGCGGTCTGCTCGAACGTTTCAACCAGGCAGAGACCCTGGTCCTCCTCACGCTCTGGCGGATGTACCATGA
>CAYYSX010000584.1:0-1016 GCA_964474315.1 uncultured Verrucomicrobiota bacterium
CTGTAACCCCCTTGCATTCCTGACGGAGCATGCTGCGAAGCAAGGTTCTTTGCGCCCGGAATGGGGTCAGCACAAGCACCGAATCGGGTGGCTCCACTTTCAGTAACTCCGTCACCAATTGGAGCGCCGACGTGGCTGAATCGTATCGGATGGGGCCTCGGTATTTTTGTGACCAAGTGTGCGATGCCGGAACCGGGACGGCGACCACGTGGCGACCAAGTTCCTGCTTCCGCGCGTTGAGACGGCGTTTAGCGTGCCATCCCGGGTCATTGTCCGCATCCTTCGCAACCTTCAGCTTGCCCCGGTAGAAAGCGCGGCTGACCAGTCCGCAGATCTCGGAATGCATGCGGGACTGCTCGTCCAGGAATACCGATGGCCCGGGTTTGGTTGCGCCCGAGGTGGAAATCCGGTCAAAGGCAGAACGCCCCAGCCATTCTCGAGGTTGACGATGCTCGGATCGGACCACCGGAGCCAGTTGGGCGGGGTCACCAGCGAAGATCGTCCTCTTGCCAAAGGTTGCCAAGGCCATGGCGTAGGCCAGACCTACCTGACTGGCTTCATCGAAGACGACGAGATCAAGGGGCGCGCACTCATGCAGGGCAGCGGTCCAGAACGTTGCGGCACAGGTGGTGGCAGCGGCGAGACGTGATTCCCTCAGGGTGGCCGCGACATTTGCCTTCAACTTGGCTCGAACTGCTTCCACTTCCTTTTTCCATGCCGCGTAGGCAACGAAGTCCTTGGGGTCTGGGCGGCGGGATTCCAGATCAGCGAGCTGCCGGATGAGCGTTGGATCGGGAGTCGGCAGGAGATGATCTCGCCCGGTGTAGTGTCGGGCTACGAAATGGTGACCGAGCCGTTTGCAGCGATTGCGCAGAGCGCGTCCGGCGCCGGTCATTCCTTCCAAGGCCTTATCCACGGCAACCAATGCGAGATCCACAGCAGTGTTTGTTGTCGAGAGGAGCAGGACTCGGTGATTGGGATGTGTCACCAAGTAGGTGGCGAGCAACGCACCCAGC
>CAYYSX010000584.1:1026-1899 GCA_964474315.1 uncultured Verrucomicrobiota bacterium
CAAGAGTCCGCATTCCCAGGTTGGCAATTGAAATGCCTCCTGCTGGGCCGCGCGCAGCCAGGGGAAGTGGTGTAAGGGCAGCTTCAGGGCCAAATCCTGCCTGTTGGCCTCGTTCACTCTCCTGATCCAGCCAAGACCAGCCTGTGCGTTTGCCGGATTTCGCCACCAATCCCTGAGCGCTTCGAGGAACATCGGCGGATAGACGAACAGCTTGTCACCAACTGCCGGAGCCTGGGGAGTGACGAAGCGCAGATTGATCTGCTCCCTCTCCGGATCAACGGATAGGACCTCGGCAAATCCTCGCGGTGGACCGGGCCACCAAGCTGCCGCCCCTTCAAGTTCTTCGGCAAATCCGTGGTTGCTTGACGCCTCCAAGTCCACTTTGACCGCCACAACATCGGCGACGCGCGTTATCGTCTCGACGAGGTAAACGAACTGCTTGGGTGTCGCTGCCAATTCGAGGGATAGCGCATCCTCGATCTCCTTGGCAGGGGATTGGGGATGGGCTGGCATGGTGAAATATTGTCCCCGGCAACCATTCTGAATTCAAGCGATAATCACCACAAACGCTACAGACGCCTCAGACGCAAATGCGCTGCTGTTGGTGCATGCGCGGAATGACGAACGGGTCAACTTCGCGCACTCAGCCCGGTTCGCCCAAGCCCTCCGACAACGCGGACGCCGGTACGAATTTGAGACCCGGGATCGCGGTGGACATGGGTTGGGAATGGCGCAGGAGCAGGCGGAAATCTGGAGCCGGGTGGAACGATTTCTCACCCGAATGACCACCCAACGCGAATGAACCGTAGATAAAGTATCAGGTCAGAATGGCGCTTAATTAAGGCCTAATGTCTTTTTGGTGAGTCGTTTACG
>CAYYSX010000585.1:0-1892 GCA_964474315.1 uncultured Verrucomicrobiota bacterium
TGCAACCGGGCCGGGTCATCGGTCCCTTGATAGACGACCCGCCAGATGCGACCTCGCTCCCGGTCGCGTCCCGGATGCAGCATCGGCACCTCGTAATGGCCGATGATGCGATTGTAGAAATCGGCGATGTAGAGCGCGCCATCGGGCCCGAGAATATTGTCCACCGGACGGAACCACGGGTCGGTCGTGGTCAGAAAATCGGGTTGTTCGGTGGCCTTCGGGGTCGAGCCGGCAAACGTGAGTTGGTCCCGGTTCAATCGGCTGGTCATGACGTTGCCGATCAGGAACGTGTCTTGGAATTCCTCGGGCCAAAGCTCGTCGCTGTAGTAGAACGCGCCGTCGATCGCGGTGCTGCCGTGCGCATGCTCGATCATCGCCGGAGCGAAGCCCAGGCCGTCGTGGGGCTTGCCAAAACTCGGATACCAGCCGCCGGCCAGCAGTTGGTAAATCGGCGCCGTGTGGCAGTCGCTCGAGTACAGATTCCCCCGAATGTCCCAGGCGAGTCCGTACGGATTCACCTGTCCGTGCGTATGTTGTTCGATACGCGAACCGTCGAGACGAATGCGATACGTGTTGCCGGAATTCAGATCCACGTGGCTGCCGTCGCGCGCGGTCACGTGCGAATCGTTGTTATAGCCGTGCGTCGCATAGAGCCAGCCGTCGAAACCGCGGCGAAACGAAGCCTGATTGCCGTGCGTATCGCGCGTGTAGTCGAACGGACCATACAGCGGGGTGCGCTTGTCGGCGCGGCCGTCAGCGTCGGTGTCTTCCAACAGCCAGATATACGGAATGCTCCAGACGATGGCCTTCCAGTGCTTTTCGTCCTGCCGAAACGGATACACGCCAATGGGGATGTTCAGTCCGTCGGCGAACTGCGTAACTTTGCGGGCCCGTCCATCGGGTCCAAAATCTTCAAAGATCATCAACCGATCCCGGCCAACGCCATTCGTGGGGGCCGCGATGGGATACTCCACGCTGGTGGTGACCCACAGGCGTCCAGCGGCATCGAAGGCGAGATTGAACGGTTTGTTGAGATCGGGTTCGGCGGCGACGAGTTGGATGGCGAACCCCGGGGGCAATTGGAACTGTACCGCCTGCTCGGTGGGAGACAGCGGCGGCGTGGTTCGCACGCCCAGGGCCAGTTCGTCTTCGAGGGAAGCGGCATCCGCCCCGAGGGTGACGACCCGCACCGCAATGAGGGCGATGGCCAAGCGGAAGAAGCCGAAGACACCGAAGCGCTGCACGACTGGCGAGCGTAGCGACCCATCGATTTCGGAAAAGGCGGGAAAATGACCCGGAGGCTGGCTGCGGCAGTTGGGCTGTCCGCAACACGGCTAACGAAATCGCGGTCGGGATCGGCTGCCGCCGGATTGTCAGGAGCGCGGACGGCTCGTCCGCCAGTGCCTACTGAGGACACCGCCGGATGGACGACACGCGGAAGATAGGCGGTCCCGCCTTCCGGCGGCGGAGCGGTCGGCTTCTCCAACGGGATCGGTCATTTTCCCACGCGTCGGGGGCAAGAAATCTCTCCGCCGGCTCAAGCCGGGACTCCGAACGTTGACGGCCCCCATCCCGTCCTCCGGCTCCGAAGAAGCGCCCAGCAGTGTGGCGCTTCGCTTCCCGCCGCACTCCAAAAAATTGCGGGCCGTGACTTTCGGTTCGTCGCTCCCCGAGGGAACGACGCCTACCGGCCACGGCCCGCGCCGCGTCTTTTCCCCGCGTACGCGGGGCGAGGTTGGCGGAGTTAGGCTGGGCTTCTTGGCACTGGCCGGGCAGGAAGGATTCCCACCCAACATCTCGCCGGTTTGCAGTTTGCGGCTCGTCCCGCCTTCCGAGACTCACCCACACACACCACACGGAAACCGATGTTATCGTTACGATTCGCCGGATGG
>CAYYSX010000586.1:0-1892 GCA_964474315.1 uncultured Verrucomicrobiota bacterium
GGGTCGGGCCCCCGCTAATCGAGGCGAACGCCGATGGAAGGAGTCCCAGCCGCAGAATGGCGGCTAACAGACCAACGTAACTGGCGTAGCGCCTTAGCACACTGATGAGCCTGGGGGACCGGCCGACCCATTGAAAGCCACTTTTGCCCGAGCAGGCTGGTCAGGGAGGAGGCTTTCGAGCGGCGCGGAGGGAGGATGTGGACGGCGGACGTGACCTCTCAGTCACGGGTCGATGCTGAATTCCGTGTCGCTCACCGTCGGGTCCTGCTTTTGCTTCGCCTTGTTAAAAAGTGTGAGTCGCCGGAAGGCTCCCCCAGCGCGCCCGGGTTGCGGGCCAAGCTCAACGCCCCTTCATGTCGCCAACGGTACCGCCGCGTCATGGGGGGGGTGCGGGGGATGCGCCCGTTTGGTGGCTCCGGACCGACGGCTGATCCCAAGACCGGGCCCTTCACGCTACGGGTGGTGAACATCATAAAACCACTGATCTGCCTTCAATTGTCAATAGTACAAATCTCATTGCTTCCAATCACTTCTTGGGCCGGACACTCTCCTTTTTTCTTTTGGAGGGCTTTGCGCGAGAAGCTTTAGGCATCAGAGGATACGTGTGGAATGTGCCAAACTTTAACTGCCCATCGATTTCAGCCTCGTGGGCAAGCTCACGCAAACTTGCAGCAACTCCATGAGTGTTAACTCGCTCAGAAAGCTCTTCTACGTCTTCTAAGTCAATCATATCAAATTCGATCTTTGAAAACGCCCTTTTCGCACATTTGCTGAAATCGGAACGATCAGAAGCCAATCCAACTACGTTCACGCAAGCTCCCTTATTAATATTCCCCAACGGAGTCTTGCCAATCTTTTGACGAACTTCAGCCAGGCCAATCCATAATTTCAAGGCGCGTTTCATCTCTTTCTTCTTGGGTAGTTGTGATGCGTTCCACCAACGGTTTTGTCTCCGCATTCATCCGTCGGATGATAGTGGGGAGGTTGTCCTTTGTCGGAGGGGTGATTTATCGGCGGACCCTTACCTTCCTCTCGTGTGGCGTCCTTTGCACGCTTTCTTGTCGGGTGATCTTTCGTGTGGATTTTGGGTTTCCCGCTCGGACCGAGGTCCTTTGAGTCAATTCCCTTCGCCGCATTCTTGGCACGCTCTGCGGCTGCCAAGTTCTGTGTAGCATTTGCCGCCTTTCTCCCCGTCTTAATTGCTGTTGCGGCCCCGCCCGGGATCCCTGGCGCAAGCGCCGCACAAGTGTCCGCCACCACTCCAAGGCCATCAAACGCAGCATCCCAGTAATTTCCATCGCGAATGTTGTCGATTAGCGATCCAACTCCCATTCCAATGTTGGCCGCATCCCAAATGGTATCTACAACGTCTCCGTAACCGTCAATTTTATTGATAGGTCCATTCGCAAAAGCCGCATACAAATTAAGCCCACCTAACTCCTCGATCGGATCCCGATTCAACCACCGCTGCGTCACCGGATCATAAAATCGGTAACCGTAGTAGTAGAGCCCGCTGGCGGTCAGCCGCTCCTTGGAGGAGAAGCCCAGCGTATTGGCCGCGGCCAGGGGGCCGCTGCTGGAGAGTTCCCGTCCGTAGGGATCGTAGTAGTAGCTGGCGCCCAGCGTCTGGTTCGCCTGCAACAAATAGGTGGTGTTGCCCCCACGATCGGCGTGGTAAAAGGCGTGCGTGTAGGTTCCCCCGCTGCCTCCACTGTGCGCGGTCCGGGCCCAGCTTGCCGCCAATCCCGCCGGCACCTTCCCAGGTGCCGCTCAGGTCCAGCCCCATCGTGTACGTCACCTGCGGGACGTTGCTGGCATTGCGCTCCTGCAACACCCGCATCCCATCGTAAATATACCGCGTCGTCGAAAGCGTCACGTAGCCCCCGCCGCTG
>CAYYSX010000587.1:0-1870 GCA_964474315.1 uncultured Verrucomicrobiota bacterium
GGTAACTTCGAGTCTGGATACATCTTCATACGATTACCTTTCTCAGAACGTGTGCAGGCCTAGACCCTATGGCTCGAAAGAGAGCGGTTGAGCGTGGGTGACGAGCCGGGCGAACGTGGGTTAAAAGCCGCGTTGGCGGCCTCCAGAGCTACCGGGTTGTGGCCGGACGGATCACTCCGCCAGCCAGTCAACCAAGAGTGCCTTATGAACTCGTCACCCACTGAACAGAAGCTCAAACAGGTCGGTCTGGATGTCCACGCCGAAACCATCGCGGTGGCCATCGCCGACGCCAACGGAGACCTCCGCTCCTACGGCAATATCCCCGCCCACACCCATGCCTTGGACCGGCTCCACCAGCGCCTGAGCGAGGACGGCTCCCGGGTCCGCTACGTGTACGAGGCCGGTCCCGCCGGCTTCGCCCTGTGCCGCCATCTGCGAGCCCACGGCATCCTCTGCGATGTCGTCAGCCCCTCCCTCATCCCCAAGCGGGCCTCTGATCGCGTCAAGACCGACCGCCGGGACGCCCTGACCCTGGCCCGCCTGCTGCGCGCCGGCGAACTCACCTCCATCCACGTCCCCGACGAAGCCGATGAGGCCCTCCGGGATCTGGTCCGCGGTCGTCTGGCCGCCGTCGAAGACCTCCGCCGCTGTCGCCAACGCATCAAGGGCTTTCTCCTCCGCTATGGCAGACGTTACTCCGGCCAGTCCTCCTGGACCGCCGCCCATCTCAACTACCTCAGTACGGTCAAATTCCCGTTTCCTGCCCAGCAGATCGCCTTCGAGGAACTTCTCAACGCGGTGACAGGGCGCGTCTTTCAAAACGATTAAGGGACTGAGATAGAGGGGGATGATCGATTTTGCGGAACACCCTTCCTGAAATTTTCCACTCTTCCCGGATGGGCAAACCGAAGCGAGTTCCCCTCCACCCCTCCGAGCAACAGGTCCTGGATCACCTGCGGGTGGTCCTGATCAGCGGGTCCGCCGACACGGCGCGGTGCGACCGGCTCCTCGTCGAGCATCACTACCTCCACGACGCCACTCTCGTCGGCGAGCATCTGCGCTAGGCGGTCGTCTAGCGCGGCCGGTGGCTGGCGCTGGCCTCCTGGAGCGCGGCCGCCCTGCACCCTTGCGCGCCCGCGACCAGTTCATCGGCTGGACCCCCGAGCCGTGCCGGCGGCGGCGCGCCCTGATCGCCAACAATGCCCGCCTGCTGGTCCTGCCGGAGTGCCCGTGCCCCAACCTCATCAGCCGCTTCATGAAACTCATGCTCCAGCGGCTCTGCGCCGACTGGGAGCAGCGGTGGGGCATCCGCTGGCGCTCGTCGAGACCTTCGTCGATCCCAAGCTATCCCAAGGCACCGCGTACCAGGTCAGCGGCTGGAGTCACCTCGGACGCACGGCCGGCGGCGCGGCTGGAGACCCGGGTCCGCCGGAAGGGCCAGTGGCAACGGGAGACGGTGTACCTGATCAGCAGCCGGAGCCTCGCCGAGTTGGAGGTCCGGGGGGTCCTCCGGCTCAAGCGCAAATACTGGGTCATCGAGAGCCGGCTGCACCCTGGCCTGGACCTCACGTTGCAGGAGGACCTGAGCCGGGTGCGCCGCCCCAACTCGGTGCGCGTCCTGGGAATGGTCCGGCGCCTGATCGTGAGTCGGTCCAATGCGGCGGTAAATCGAGCCCGCAAGACCCATCCGAAAACCAAGCATAACACCAAGAGCTTCCGCAAGCGCCTCCTCTCGGCCCGGGGCGGTCGCGAACGCCGCCACGCCATGATTTTCGCTAAATGCCCTCAGCTCTTGGACCTCTGAAACTCGAAAGACGCGTCCTGTTAATCCGGAGTCCGCGCTTGTTTTTGAATGAGGGAAACGTCATGG
>CAYYSX010000588.1:0-1868 GCA_964474315.1 uncultured Verrucomicrobiota bacterium
CACAGGCGCGCGCCGAGGCGACCCGCGACCGCTGGCTGGTCTCCTTCGCCGCTTCAGGTGAGAGTGAAGAAAACTCGTCCGACGCCAGTTCCGCAGATTCCGCCCAAGGCCAACCCAACCGCTCAACCACCTGGCTGGCGGACATCAGCGTGGAGAGCTATCTCGAACTGCTCGACTGGACCGGCCGTGAACTGCGGGCGGACAAACGCGGCCAGATTTCGCCCGACCTGCGCCCGGTCTTGGAACGCCTCGACCTCGACGTCGATGCCTGGGTCGAAAATATCGCGCATTACGGCAGTTTGTTTCATCGGCTGGCCGGCACAATCCAGCGGCTGCGCGCCTGGGCACTCGCCACTCGTCGCGCCTGGCTCCACGGCCACCGTGGCGCCCGCCGCCTCTACACCAAAGCCGCCCAAGTCGCCTAGACTCGCGCCCACCGCCGGTCACTCATTGGAACCGACAGGGTCATCCCCAGTCGCGCGGTCTCGACGCTACCGTTTACCCACGCCGCCCTCCTTTCACGACGGACAGTCGGTGTAAGCGGATTCCGACCAGAGCCATTCCCGTCGGAACCCTCACCTTCGGCAGGGCCAAACCGTCGCTCCCGGTAAGCGTTCGGCTCACTCCCCATAACCCACGGTTGGCGGCCGCTGCGGATCGGAAAGTGGGTGTCTGCTTTCGTTCCGTCGCCCCTGGCAAGTGTTCGGCGTATTCCTTGGAATTCCCGGATGGCAGTCGGTGTGGATTCAAGAGAGAGTGGGTGTCTGCTTTTGCGGTGCGGTTGCGGTGGATTGAAGAGTGGGTGTCTGCTTTTGCGGGTGTCTGCTTTTGCGTCTCTGCCGGTGGGTGTGGATTCAAGAGCAAGTGGATTCAAGAGCAAGAGTGGGTGTCTGCTTTTGCGCCCGCGTCTGCTTTTGCGCCCGTGGATTGAAGAGGAGTGGGTGTCTGCTTTTGCGCTCGCCGACTCATCGCCGTTGGCGGCGGGATTGACGGGTGCGGTGCGCGCATCGAGTGTAATTGGCTCCATCCGCGGCCCGTGTCCCGCTCGCCGGGGAAACGAACGACAGCTCTTGATTGCCATTTACCATGAAACGACTGCGCTTTCTGCCCATCTTGTGCGTGCTGGTCGCGGCGGCTCTTTCCGCCGAGACGATCGACACGCGCCGCCACATCGAAGTGGATGCCACGGCAAAGATTCTCGTCGGCGTGGACCGTGCCGTATGGGACATCAAGATTCGCGGCGAGGCCGGGTCACTTGTCGAGGCCTCGAGGTTGCTGGAGTCCTCGGTGACGGCTCTCAGGCAGCGGTTGAAGGACGATGCCGGCCTCCCGCCGGACGTGCTCAGGTTGAGCGGGATCACGTCCGGCAAGGCTTACGAGAACGACGAGGCCACGAAGGTATTCAAGGGATTCTACGCCGAGCGGGCGGCCGGGGTGGAACTGGCTGATCTGGAGCAACGCCAGGCGCTCGAGACGGCGCTGCTTGCCGACGACCGGATCGAGATCGTCAAGGTGAACCTCCGGTCCTCCAGACACGAGGAGTCACGCAGGGAAGCGCTGTTGGCCGCTGTGTCCGCTGCGAAGTCCAAGGCGTCGTTCCTCGCCCGGGAAGCCGGAGCCGAGTTGGGGCCTGTCCTCGCCATCAAGGAAACGAGCGCCGGCTCCGGATGGGGATTCATCACGAGCAACATGATCTCCGAGTTTCGCGGTGAAGAAGCCCCATCGGCCGAATTCGAAAAGCTCCAATACTCCGCGACCATCACGATGAAGTTCGGACTCCAGTAAGTCAGAGGTCAGAGGTCAGAGGTCAGAGGTCAGAAGTCAGAGGTCAGAAGTCAGAGGTCAGAGGGCAGAGAGCAGAGGGCAGA
>CAYYSX010000589.1:0-1817 GCA_964474315.1 uncultured Verrucomicrobiota bacterium
CCCCCCCCTGCTGTCAGCGGAGTATTCCATCGTGGATCTGAGGCCCTGGACGGTCACCGGACTCAACGACTCGGGAACCATCGTAGGATTCGCCGCTCAGTATGCCTTTTATATTCGCAACGGGGAACGAGTTGTGACCGCCCTTGAAGCTTCATTTCCAGACCAGCCAGAAATCTTCTTCGGTTTGGCCCGTCTGCGATGGAGTAAAGTCAATGACGCCGGACTGTTCGTTGGCTCCGCGTCCCTGACCAACCATTCCAGCTCCATTCCGGTGCTCCCAACCGATTATCGCTACCCCATCGTCTGGAATGGTACCGGGCCGGCCCGCATCTTGAACGTTACCAACGGAACCGCCAACGCCGTCAACGCGCTGGGAACCGTGGTAGGGTCCTGGGGTTTCGGGGACGTCGGAGGTGCTTTTCGCTATGATGGTACGAGCATCGTGCCGTTGGAGGGTATGACCTTTGCAAATGATATCAATGATCTGGGTGTGATTGCCGGGGCAAGTCAGAGCAAAGCCGCGGTCTGGTTCGATGGGGTGGTCACGATATTGAATATCGATTATTCGTTTGGAGATTTTCCCGAAAGCCATGCAACAGAAATCAATGCCTCCGGCCAGGTAGCTGGAACCATACGCTATGTATCCACTTCCTCCGGGAGACTCTGGGAGCGTGGGTTCCTCTGGTCGAACGGTTCAACCGAATTCCTGGGCCCCTTGGAGGGGCAATATACCAGAGTAAGAGATATCAATAATTCGGGGATCGCGGTTGGTACAATCGCAGGACCAGTTGAAAACGAATTCAGTCGTCCCTTCATCTATCGGGATGGTGAGCTGATCGATCTCAATACCCTCATCCCCAATGCGGGTTGGGTACTGCATTCGGCCAATGCCATCAACGAAGCGGGCCAGATAGTTGGACAAGGGGCATTGAACGGCACTTCAACGTCGTTTCTGTTGAATCCTCTGGTGCCGGGCCAGCCCGTTCCTCCGTCCATCGTACAACAGCCTCAAGGAGGTGAATTTGTCTTGGGAACAACGATAACGTTGTCGGTCACCGCGACCGGCACCGACCCTCTAAGTTACCAGTGGCAACGGGGCGTCACGGATATCGAGGGGGCAACCCATCCGTTGCTGACTCTTTCCGGAGTGGACGCCAGTGATGAGGCGGCCTACCGGGTCATTGTCCGCAACGCCGCCGGTGAAGCTTATTCCCAACCAGCGACCGTTATCATCCGGGATCCCGTCACGAGCATCGCTCGCTACGCAGGGCTTACCATCTCGGGCACCATGGGAGTGCAGTACCGGATCGAGAGCGCCTCCGAAGTGGCGACATCGGATTGGTCTTTTGCCGATTATATCACCCTGACGAATTCGACGCAGGTCTGGTTTGATCTGACCTCCGGCACCAACCCTTTCGTGCGCTATTATCGCGTGATCCGCTCGCAACCGTAGTTCCTGTCCTGACTTACCTCTCCGTTTTTAGCGCGGTGGTGAAGCACGGTCCCAGGAGGAAAAGACTACCGATGGCACCGGGGGTGGGGACGCCCGCGCGTCCTTCCTGCCGGTAGGGCAGCCCCGCGTTCCACGCGTCGCGCAGGAACGCGGCCGTTGGCAATGTGGCGTCGATCATCCGGTGGCACGACCGGGGCCGGGTGGGGCGTGAAGTTCTTCGAACCTGCCCGGTCAATGGCCGCCCGGCGGGCGGGGACGGCGCAGCGCGCCATCCCTACCTCGGCAGGGAGGCCGCGCGGCGGCTAAAAACTGAGATGCGCCCTCCGCCCCCAAGGGGAGGTTTGCTGGCTTGACGCTGGCCGAC
>CAYYSX010000590.1:0-1812 GCA_964474315.1 uncultured Verrucomicrobiota bacterium
AACCGGGCGGGACGCCCGGTTCAGCACGCCAGAGGCGTACGCTCCCCATCCAAAAAACCGAGAGCCCGTCCGATGCTAGATTTGCGATTGCCGATTGGAAAAGCCGAGGGCGACACTCGACACGAACATCCCACGAGTCGCCAACAGCGGACTAAGAACCAAGGACGAGTACCATGACGCAACCCGAAGCCCTCAAGAAAAGCGAACCACTCAAATGGTCCACCGGCCTCGGCGCCGAGGTCTGGGACTTGTTCTGCGCGTGCCGCGCCGGCGATCGGGAAACCGTCCGGCGACTGCTAGAGAAGGATCCCTCGCTGGTGCGTTGTCATTACCACTATCGCAAACCGCTTTATTTTGCCGTGCGAGAGAATCGGATCGAGGTCGTCGCCTTCCTGCTGGAACGCGATCCCGATCCCACCGGCCTCGCGGTCAATGACCGCCTCCTCGAGATCGCCCGGGACCGTGGTTACGCGGAGATGCAGCGGCTGTTGGAGACGAAACTCGCCGACCGCCATGGAGCTTCCCCACAAGGCGAACCCGTCGCCGCGGCGATTCGTGAGCGCCATCTGCCGCAAGTGCGGACGTTGCTGGATGCCTCGCCGGAACTTCTCCAGGCCGGTGACCAACGGTCCAACCAGCCCCTCCACTGGGCGGTGATGACACGCCAGCTCGACGTGATCGATGAGCTGCTCCAACGCGGCGCGGACATCAACGCCCGGCGTCTCGACGGGGCGCGTCCGATCCACTTGACCAACGGTGACTATCATTATCGTGGCTGGCGCGACGTACCGAAGGAGGTGACCACCGCCCCGGAGGAAGTGTTCCGGCATCTGGTGTCCCGGGGCGCCGATGTGGACATCGGCATGGCGGCCGCCTCGGGCGATCTGGCCCGCGTGCGCGCGCTCCTGGATCAGGATCCTTCACTCGTCAACCGGGTGTCCGACTACGGCTCCTATTACATCGGTTGTGGCGCGCCGATCAAAAATGCCGCGGCCCTGGGGCATATCGAAGTCGTTCGGCTGCTGCTCGAACGCGGCGCCGATCCTAATTTACCCGAGGAAGGAATCGCGCCGCAGGGGCACGCGCTCTATTCAGCGGCGGCCAATGGCCATTTCGAAATCGCGAAACTGCTGTTGGAAAAGGGCGCGTATCCGAACGTGGAAGTTGAGAGCTCGGCCGACACGTTGAGCCGGGTCATTTCCAACGGCGATCAAAAGATGCTCGAGTTGCTTTGTTCGCATGGCGCGGCCCGCGCGGTGCATCTCCTCGCTTACTATAACGATCTGCCAACGGCGGCCGCGGTCTTTGCCGCCAATCCGGCGCTCGCCGATGATCCCGACGCGTTGGCCAACGCGGCCGGAGGAGGGCACGAGGGATTCGTCCGCTTGATGCTTCGTTATCGGCCCGATTTGCCCCGGCGCGTCGCCTTTCCCGGCTGGTCGGTCGGGGCCAAGACCCGCGAGCTCAACGAACTGCTATTCCAACACGGCATGAACCCGAGTGCGCCGGATTGGCTGGGTATCACTCCGTTGCATGAATTCGCGCGGAAGGGAGACGTGGAAAAGGCGGCCATCTTCCTCGATCACGGGGCGGACTTACACGCGCGTGACGAAGATATTTGTTCCACGCCTTTGGGTTGGGCGGCGAAGTTCGGGCAGAAGCCGATGGTTGAATTGCTCCTGCAACGCGGCGCTCAGCCCAACCTGCCGGACGATCCGTCGTGGGCCACGCCGCTGGCCTGGGCGACCCGGCGAGGGCAGGCGGAGATTGCTGAATTGCTGAAACAACACGGCGCGAAGTAGTCCGAACCAA
>CAYYSX010000591.1:0-1810 GCA_964474315.1 uncultured Verrucomicrobiota bacterium
GCGATCTGATTCCAAGTAAGCGGGCTCAGGTGCCGCCGCGGCCACCTGTCAGGCCGCCTCCACCGCCTCCACCTCCGCTTCCTCCGCCACCTCCGCCACCTCCGCCGCGTCCGAAGAAGTAGGTTGTGGGTCAACACCTCCCGTCAACTACTCCCACGGGAGGCGGTAAACATCTCCGTCAACATCTCCTGGATGGCTTCATGCCGGCGTGAACACCTGACGGATGCCGAACCTCACCGTGGCGAGGCGCACGCCATTCTCGATGCCGTGGTTGATCGTCTGGGCGTGCTGGAGATTCTGTTCCGCGTCAGCCGGCTTTCCGCTCACCCGCTGAATCACCTTCCTAATCGCCGCGTGGAAGGCGATCCCGGTTCCCGTGGCGGACTGGTTGACCCGCACGTTCTCCTCGACGCCCACCACCAGATCGCACAGGACCTTCGATGTTCCACCGCGGACGCTGTCAGCCATCCCGTAGTCCGGATCGCCCACGGTGATGCACAGGCCCAGTGTCCTTAGCGCTTCCTCCCGGCCAGGAACCTTCGGGTAGGTCCCGTCGTCCAGGATGATGCCGGTGCCCACGGCCAGCCCGGCGGCGGAGAACACGGGTTCCGCAGCCAACAGGCCAGCCACGTAGGATTGAAGGTCTTCGAGGTTCATTCAGAGGGGGACGTTGAGAAAAAGGGCCGGCCGGTACGCCCAAAAACCCGGCCGGCCCCTGCCGATGCCTCACTTGCTGGATGCCGTCGGCACGACACGAAAACGCGGGACTCGCCCGCCCAGCGTCGCGTGGAGGCAAACGCGATTCAGCCACTCACAATGGCAGATTAAAGGGGCGCCATCGAGCTAGTGTCACGCCCACTCAGCCGCGACGGGGATGTTCCTCGTGGCGCCCACAAAGAGGTCATTTCCGACTCACAAGGCGCTTCGCCTTTGCCAGGATGCCGATCGGCTTAGCCGCCGGCTCCACCGGGATCTTGACGAACACTTCGAGCGAATCAAAAGTCGGCCACGGCGTTCCGTCTTGACGGGTGAAAGTCACTGTCCCGCGGACCTCATCGAGGCGCTTCTTCAACTCGACATAGCGTTGCGAATGCTCCGTCGTGTCCGCGACCGTGAAGAGCTTGTCGAAGGCGTTCCTCTCATCGACACGGGCGGACTCATAAGCCCGGTCAGTGTGGGTTGACAGCGCATTCAGAAGGGTGATTGCTGCCTGGACGGCGGGCTGCGCTGCCTTAAGTGTGCCCCGCTCGATGGCCAGTCGAGCCGCCGAGCGCCCACGCTGTTCTCCGCCGGCTTCGCTCGCGGCTAAGGCAAGTTGAGCTTCGAAAAGTTCCTTCGGCGTCGAAGCGCCGCTGATCTTCGCTAGTAGCTCGTTATGATCCGCGTTTCCCACAGGAACCGCCGACCATTCGGCGACCGTTGCGCGGTAACTCGCCACGGCGGCCTGGAACGCGGCCACTTCGTCAGGGTGGGCCGTGACAGCTTGAATTCGAGCATCGTCAATAAGTTGATCGAGGCTTTGGTGAAGCTTAGTAACCACCGCCGGAGATTCCAACGCGGTGGAGCCTTTCGGCGCGGGCGGGGTGGATTCCGTTGGTGCCTGACCGGCGGGCTCAGGAAGGTCGGTGACATGTTCTGCTTCGACCACAAAACCTCCCCGGTCAGCGTCATCTTCATCTTGTACAGTATTCATTAGGCGTGTTAGTATTAGTTCAGCCGGGCTTTCGCCTTTAAGCATTCGGCGGTCAGCCCGGTAAATTGGTGTTGGTCGGTGGGTTGGGGTTGGATCCCGCGGGCGGCAAGGCACTCC
>CAYYSX010000592.1:0-1794 GCA_964474315.1 uncultured Verrucomicrobiota bacterium
CGATTCACGTCCGGATTTTGGAGGTCCACCCTTCTTTGGAGCTTGGAACTTGGCTGTTGGAGCTTTCGCCCCGGCTCCCCGATCGCCGTCCCGGTCAGGACCGTGTCCAGATGCACCCCGACCAAGCCCGCGTTCCTGCTGCGTTGCCTCGAAGGAAGCGGACCGGCAAACTGAATCCCATGGCCCAGCCGCCGGATCTGACCCACCTGCTGCCGACGGGAGAACTGGTTCTGCGCCTTGGCGTGGCCACCGCCGCCGGCGCGATCATCGGCCTCAATCGTCAGCTTCAGCACAAGTCCGCCGGCCTTCGCACCCAGGCCTTGGTCTCCTTGGGGAGCGCCACGGCGATGCTGGTCATCTCGGAACTGGCCTTGTTGAGCGCGGAATTCGACGTCAGCGCCCTCAGCCGGGTGATCCAGGGAATTCTGACCGGCATCGGATTTCTGGGCGCAGGCGTGATCATCCGAGGCAACCGCGAAGGCCAGGTTCAAGGCCTGACCACCGCCGCCTCCATCTGGATCTCAGCCACGCTGGGCCTGGCCTGCGGCGTCGGCCTCTGGCGTCTGGCCTTGCTGGTATTGGGAGCCAGCCTGGTGGTGCTTTCCGCCGGGCTTTGGTTCGAGCGATTGATTCACACCCGCCCGGAGTCTGATACCCGTCCTGGTTCCTCTTCGTGAGCAACCCGCCGTTGCCAAATGCGCGGCGCCAACCCAGCCTTGCCGTTTCGCGGTCATATACCGCCCGGCATGAGCGAATATCGCGTCCAATTCGAAGTCTTCGAAGGTCCGCTCGATCTGCTTCTTCATCTGGTGAAGAAGCAAGAGGTGGACATTTACCAGGTCAACCTCACCCGGATCGCCACCGAATTCGTCGCCTACCTGGAACAGATGCGCGAACTCGATCTCGAAGTGGCGGGCGAGTTCCTGGTGATGGCGGCGACGCTGCTGTACCTCAAGAGTCGCGAGCTGCTTCCAGTGGACCAGCAAGTCCAGCCGGACGGCGATGACACCGATGAGGATGACCCGCGCTGGGAACTCATCCGGCGCTTGGTCGAGTACAAGAAGTTCAAGGACGCCGCCGCCACCCTGCAAACGCGCGAGTTCGAGATGGAGAACGTCTATGAGCGACGTCCTGGCCGCCTCGAGTTCGTCGAAACCGCCAGCCCGCGCCGGGGAGAGGTTTCGATCTTCGACCTGGTCGGGGCGGTCAGCCAGATTCTCAAACGGTTCCAGGAGCAGCGCGTGGATCTTCACGAGGTTCACGCCGACCCGCACTCGGTCAGTGAAAAGATCGAATCGCTCCGTGAACTCGTGACCCAACGGGGCCGGGTGCAGTTCAGCGAGTTGTTTGCCGCCGCCCGTTCCCGCAGTGAGGTGGTCTGCATCTTTCTCGCCCTGTTGGAGCTGAGCCGGCTGCACCAAGTCGCCCTGGTACAGACGGACGAGTTTGGCGAGATCGAAGTCAGTCTGGCCTTGCCCGACGTGCTGACGCCTCCTCCCCCGCCGCCCGGCACCGACGAGGCCGGCCATCTGGAGGCCGTACCCCTGGCCGCCGCTGCGGACGGTCCGCAACCCGCCTGATTCCCTCGTTTCTGAATCGCCTCCGATGGAACTGAAGTTCATTCTCGAATCCTTGTTGTTCTCCGCGGCCAAGCCGCTGTCGGTCCCTGAATTGCGGGAAATCCTGGTCAAGGCCGCCGCCCTGGAGGAGGCGCCTCCCGAAACGCGCCCCCTTCGCAAAGTGAACGCGGAGGGCCTGGAGTCCGCGCTCACCGAACTGGAGCAAGATCACGCC
>CAYYSX010000593.1:0-1794 GCA_964474315.1 uncultured Verrucomicrobiota bacterium
CGATTTGCTCCAATAAGCGGTAGCGGCCGATGCGCTCGCCCACCCTCTCTTCGCTCAAAGACTGATCGAACTCCTGGTGGGGCTCCGCTTCGCCGGCATCTAATTCGCCGAGGCGCAGCAAACAATGGGGGCAAAGGCCGTCCGCGGCGCCCGTGGGTCTGGACTTGCCGCATTCCGGGCAGGGGATGTTAGGCGGGGCGGACATGGTTTCGAGTCTGGGCTGGGCTGGGAGGTTGCCTAGCTCAATGTTGTGTCAGACCACGGATCACGGGGCATTCGTCCGGTTCCGAAGGAATGGCGATCCATGATTCTTGAGTGGCGAGTTGCGATTGAACCCGACGCAGGGCCGGCGCACGAGTCACGATGAACCCAGGCCTTGGTGACGGCGGTTTGGGCGGGGGCGGGCAGCCCCGTCAGCATCAGTCCTGTCAACAGGGCTCCCGGGCTTGCTAGGCGGGTGATGGTCAGATTCTTCATGGAACTGGGCGAGCGGGTCTTCCTCGCTCACCCAGTTCCAAAGAAGTTGGCGGCCAAGGTTACCGGCAAATGGGGAAAAATATCCGTTTGGGGTCGGGACCAGGACCGGTGACCTGGCGCTTGGTCCTGTTACAGAAGGAAACGAAGGAAACGAAGAGTCAAAGGGGTGGATGAACTCCTGCCGAGGGGAGAATTCCCGGTGTTGGCTCAAGTCAACCGAAGTCTCATTCCCTTCGTGGTCTTCGTTGCCTTCTGTTCATTTCCACTGCCGCATTTAGGTGGCCCGTTTGGGGAGCGCGCCCGCCCCGGGTGCCGTGGCGGGTGGAAAGAGCTGGGGTGCAAGTCCGCTCGGCAGGGGGAGCAAAGAGAACCTCGCCAGGGGGTACACCACGGGCGAGGGCGCCGACGGCTGCGCCCGGGGCGGGCGAGCCGCCCGCGCTCCCGTCTCCGGTCGGAAGGCCCCATTCGCGGACTGCTGACCTGGCACTTGGTCCTCGCTTGGTCCTGTACCGCACCTTCTCTGGTGGGCGGCGAAGAAGCAACCCAGGTCACGGTCGGTCCGGCTTACCGACGACAGAGCCGCGGGAGTCCAGCCCGTGCCTCGCACGGTGGCCAGCGTGTTCCGCCCGCCGTTCAATCCTTCTTCCGAGAGGTCAGTGTCGCCAAGGTGTCGCGGAGCGCCGGGATGACGAGCTGGTCCTTGGCACGATTCGCCGCTATTTTGCTGGCGAGGATCCGGTCCAGCGAGAGCACCTTCACCTGAAAGCGTCCCAGAGGAACGTGGAGGGCGTGCCTTACCTCTTCGGCGAAGCTGCCGAAACCGCTCATGCGGATCACCACGTCGAACAGTTCGGTACCTTCGCCGGCGAGTATCGGCGGGTGGTGGCCGAACGGTGGTGCATAGCCAGCCCCCACCTCGATCAACGCGCGCAACATCTTCGGTTCGCCGAAGGACGAGGGACCCGGCACTTTATCCTGCTGTTTCGCCGGTTTTCAACCGGCCCGTCTGGGGAGCGCGCCCGCCACCCCGCGGCGGGTGGAAAGAGCTGGGGTGTAAGTCCGCTCGACGGTACGGGGAGCAAGAGGAACCGCCAGGGTGGGGAGTACACCACGGGCGGGGGCGCCCGGGGCCATCGACGGGGCGTCGATGGCTGCACCCGAGGCGGGCGCGCTCCCCATTCGTGCGGGCGGGCCGCCCGCGCTACCGTCCCACGACCTTGATCAGATAGCGCAGTTCTTCATCGACCTCCGCGGGACTGGCAACGGTGCGGGCGATTTCTTCCCGCAGCAGGCGACCGTAGCGCTGCCGCAAGCGAT
>CAYYSX010000594.1:0-1780 GCA_964474315.1 uncultured Verrucomicrobiota bacterium
CGGCGGTCACTGGTCGGCGGTCACTGGTCGGCGGTCACTGGTCGGCGGTCACTGGGAGCGGCACGTTTCCTCAATTGGCAATTGGCAATCGAAAACTGGAAATGGTCCGCGGTCAGTAACCGCGTCGCTCAGATCCAATCGCCAATCGCCAATCGCAATTCGCCAATCCAAAATCCCCCCTTCCTCCTCTTGGCTCAGGTTCGAGCGGACGAGCCGTCCGCGCTCCCGTCTCCGATCCGGAGGACCCATTCCTCAGGCGTCCCCTGGCGAAGCCGATGGAAGGGTTGGCTCTGTCTTTTCCTGGTCCTTCTTTATCTGGGGCCTTCCCTCTCGTCCGTTGCGCATCCAGTGATGTGGCTGACCGTTGCTCCCGACGGTCAGATCTCCACCAATTCACCGCCCCCCGCCGAATCGCCGAAGCTCATTGCCGGCATTCCCATTCCCTCCGCCGCCTGGGCCGAGGCCACGCTCCCTAACCTGTCGGAAGGCAGCCTACCTCCCGACCTGCCCGAGGTCTGGCGGGTGGACCGATGGCGGGTCGAAGACGGACTGCCCCTGAACTTCGTCCGCACGGTTCACCAGACCCGGGATGGCTACCTCTGGGTCGGAACCGCCAGCGGCCTGGCGCGCTTCGATGGACGTCGATTCGTCGTCTTTAACGAACGCAACACCCCGGAACTCCGCACCACCAGCACCGACATCCGCCGCCTGGTCAGCGACCGGAATGGACACCTGCTGGTGGGTGCCGTGGATGGAGTGCTCCGCCTTCAAAGTGGCCGCTGGGATCTTCTTGCCTCCACCACGGCCACCGGCAAGAACCGCCTCCGTGACCTCACTACCGACTCTTCCAATCGGGTTTGGGTGGCCACCGACCTGGGGCTGCGCTGGATTCATCAGGGTCAACTTTCCACGGAGGGCATTCCCCCGGAACTTGCAGCCACTCCCACGCGCATCATCGGCGCCGCCGCTGCGGGCCACCTCTGGATCAGTGGGAATTTCGGGATACGGGTCTGGCGCATAGGGGCCGAAGGTTTCCGGAGCTTTCCCCATGTGGCGGGCGCCATGGAGACTGGACCCGACGGATGCGTATGGATGCGCGTAGCGGACGGGGTGATCAAAGCGACCGGCGAAGAACTACCTCCAATCCCCTCCCCGCCTGGGCTCATTGAAACCGCCTTCTCCGATAGCATTAGCGTGGGGCTTGGGGGAACCGTCTCTGCGCCGACGGCCATGCGCCAACGGCTTCATCGACTTCGCGAGGATCGCTTTGAACCGGTTGTCACCACCGAGGGTGGGGTCATCGACGGGGTAGTCAGCCTCTGCGAGGACGCCGAGGGTAATCTCTGGTGCGGGACCCAACACAGTGGCCTTCTTCGACTCCGTCGTCAGACCTTGCGGCCGCTCCTGATCGAAGAGCCGATGCCTTTCGGTCGAGTCTCCTGCGTCGCCGAAGGGATCCATGGTTCGATCTGGTGTGGCACGCCTTCCGGCATGATCGAGTGGTCGCACCAGCGTACGAGGATTTTTCCTTTTCCGGCGGACAGCGTGGGTTTCTCCGTCATCAGTGTGCCCGCCGGCATTGTCTGGGCGGGGTTCTTTGGGGGTGGGGTCATCTCCTTGGGGCCGGCAACCAACACCCTCATTGGCTATCCGATTCCGATCGGGACCGTACAAATTCCGCCGGTCCCGGAGGTCGTCCGGGTCCTGTACCGTATGCGGAACGGGTTGTTCGCCATAGGCAATCGCGCCGGAGTTTACTTTCCCGCTCCTTTTGCTCTAG
>CAYYSX010000595.1:0-1780 GCA_964474315.1 uncultured Verrucomicrobiota bacterium
GGGGGGGGGGCCGAAGCCCCGCCCGCCTCTGATTCGCGGCTCCAGCCTCGCGCTAGCAGGTGGGCAGGTTGGAATAGACGAGGCCGGTCTTGACGCGGAACATGGCTCCGCCAGGATTGACTCCAGAGCAGGTTACACCCCCGTTCCAGACGATCATCGCGTAGCCGCCGGTCTTCGCGAAGGTGACGTTGGAAAGGCTGGCGTTCCCGTCGTCTCCCACGTACACGGTGGCGGCGGCGTTCCCCCCACCGTACCACTCGGCGGACCCGCCGTTGCTGAAGTCGACATACTGAAGAACGTTGCCGGCTGACACCGTGTTGTAGTGGATTCCCTGCCAGTAGCCCACGACGTCCTCCCCGCCGCGGAAGGCCACCCTATTGTCGGCGGTACCCGCCACGCGCAGCGAACCGCCGTTGTCGACGTCGAGGCTCGCGTCCTGGGCGAACTCTATGGCGGTCCCGGCCGCGATCGTCAGCGCCGCTTCGACATCGACTCTGCCCGACACGTAGAACGGCACACCGATGTTCTGCCAGGTCTGGGCGGTGGTCAGGGTCCGAGAATCAAGGGGAGGTGTGGTGACCCTCACCTTATTTTCACCGTTGCCCGTGCCGGTCAGGAAGTGGTTGTTGGCAGCGATGTGGCCCGCGCGGTTGGGGTGGACGAGCATGGCGCGGCCGTTGTTCTCGAACGTGTTGTTCTCGAACCCGGAGATATCGGCACCCTGGGGCACCCAGAGCCCGTAGATGCCGCTGCCAGTGAAGGTGGTGTTGGTGAATACGGCCTTGCTGTTGCCCTCCAGGTAGACCGTTGCCCGCGAGTCCGTGACTCCCGTCCACTGCTGGCTGCCACCGTTCTGGAAGAACACCCAATCGAATCGGTTGTTCGGCGACGCGCTCAAGATCCGTACGCCCTGCCAGAAGCCAGGCTGGCTCGCCCCGGCGCTCGTGAAGGCGATCGGGCCGCCAGGCCCCGGGTCGCCGACCGCCGTCAGGGACCCGGTGAGCTCCACGACGAGGCTGGCATCCTGCGTGAACATGAGGATGCCGCCCCTGCCGATCGTCAGCGCCGCCCGGACTAACATGCGGCCCTGAATCTCGTACGGAGCCCGGAGCCACTGCCAGGTCTGGTTGGTGGTGACGGCGTTGGGTTCGCCGAAGCCAACGCGCACGATGTGCTCCACATTGGTCGCGAAGAAGGTGCTCGGGTCGATATAGTGCACGGCGTTCGGATGGGCCCAGATCGGGACCACCGTATTGAAGACCCAGTTGTCCACGAACGTCATCTCCACTTCGGCCCCGATGAGGACGCCCTGACCGCCGCTGCCGTCGATCTTGCTGTGTTGGATGTCGACCAGGGTATTGCCCTCGAGGTAAAGCGCGGTGCGGGTGCGCGGGTCGCCGGTCCAGGCCGTGGAGCCACCGTTCTGGATCGTCAGATAGTGCAGAATGTTGCTGGCGCTCCGGCTGTTGGTGAAGCGAACGCCCCGCCACGCTCCAGCGGCGTCGATGCTCGTGAAGAGAATCGGCTGGGCCGCGGTGCCCGCCGCGTTCAGCCGGCCACCGGTGGCGATGGTCAGGGAGCCGTTGCTGCCGAACTCGACGCGGACGCCGGGCTGGACCGTGAGCGTACCGTTGCTGATGGTGAGTGGGCCGTTGGCCTGGTAGCAGGTGCCTTCGACCAGCGTACCGCCGTTGACCACGTTGGCCTGCACGAGCGGGGTACAGCCGAGCACCGTGAGCTCCAGGGAGCCGCTGCGCGACGGGTCCTCCGTACTGGTCGC
>CAYYSX010000596.1:0-1776 GCA_964474315.1 uncultured Verrucomicrobiota bacterium
CAATGCCTTGCTACCCATGAACCGTCCCTTCCCACCTTGTAGAGTCGTCTGTCCCCAGACGACAGTCGTCTCGGGACAGACGACTCTACAGGGGAGAGTTCATGGCCTCGATTCACGTCCGGATTTTGGAGGTCTACCCTTCTTTGGAGCTTGGAACTTGGCTTTTGGAGCTTGCGGAAGGGCTGGGCCGCTCTTTGGGCCCTTAAGCACCAGTTCAAGATGCGCCCCGCCCTCTTCTACCCGGCGGGCTCCTTGACGCTGCGATGACCGTTTCCCAAGCTGGCCACACCGGCGCCGGATCGGGCGCCCAGGCTCCTGTCCCCCGCGCATGACCACGCCGAATCTGCTGATTGTCGATGACGAGAAGACCACCCGGGACGGATTGCGTGCCGCGTTGGAGGACAAGTTCGATATCTATGTCGCCGAGGACGCCCAAGCCGCCTGGCAGTTGCTCGAAAAGGAGTCTTTCGCCGTTCTGCTCACGGATCTTCGCATGGCCGGAGAGGATGGCCTCAAGCTCATCCGCCGCGCCAAATCCCTGCAAAAGCCCCCGGTCTGCATCTTGATGACCGCCTACGGTTCCGAGGAAGTGGCGGTGCAGGCGATGAAGGAGGGGGCCGACGACTACATTTCCAAAGGAAAACTGCAAATCGACGAGTTGGAGCTGCGCATCCGGCGCGCCCTGCAACGACAAAACCTCGAGTCCGAAAACCAGCAGTTGCACCAGCGGCTCGACCAGAAATTCGGGGTGCAGAACATCATCGGCGAGGCGCCGGCGATGAAGGAGGTCTTCGAGACCATCCAGGCGGTGGCTCCGACCAAGGCGACCGTCCTGATCACCGGGGAGAGCGGTACTGGCAAGGAGCTGGTCGCCAAAGCCATTCATCAGAACAGCCCGCGCGCCCGCGGCTCGATGGTCACGGTGAACTGCGCGGCGTTGCCGGCCACGTTGTTGGAGAGCGAGCTGTTTGGGGCGGAGCGGGGCGCGTACACCGGAGCCCACGAGCGCCGCATCGGGCGTATCGAGCAAGCCCAGGGTGGCACGTTGTTCCTCGACGAAATCGGCGAGGTTGATGCCACCACGCAGGTCAAGCTGCTGCGGTTCCTCGGGGAACGGACGTTCGAACGGCTGGGCTCGAGCAAGACCCTGACCGCCGACGTCCGCCTGGTGACCGCCACCAACAAGGAGCTGATGGCGTTGGTGAAGGAAGGCAGATTCCGGGAGGACCTCTATTACCGGCTGGCCGTGGTGCCGATCCATCTTCCGCCATTACGGGAGCGGGCGGTGGATATCCCGGCTCTGGCCAACGCATTTTTGAAGGAGTTCGCCGCTGACAATGGCAAGCCGGTGACGTCGATGGACACCGCCACCATGGACCTGCTGCTCAAGTATCACTGGCCGGGCAATGTCCGCGAACTGCGGGCCGCCATCGAGCATGCCGTGGTGCTGTGTCGCGGAACCCAACTGACGCCGAAGGACCTACCCTCGACGGTACGCACGCCGCAAGCGGTGTACACCGACCGCAAGACGCGGGAGCAACTGGCCACCGGCCAATTGTCGCTGAAGGAGGCGGAGAAGCAGTTGATGATTCACGCCCTGCAAGAGACCGAGGGGAACCGGACGCTGGCCGCTAAAAAGCTGAATATCAGCCGCCGGACCCTGCACCGCCGGCTCCATGAATTTGGATTGGAAGGGATGTGACCCCGAGGGGGAAGCTCCCAAACCCAAGTTCCAAAGAAGGGTGGACCTCCAAAATCCGGACGTGAATCGAGGCC
>CAYYSX010000597.1:0-1754 GCA_964474315.1 uncultured Verrucomicrobiota bacterium
AGGACTCTGCTATCGCTAGAAGTGATGAGGGAGGCGTGAGGCGTGGTCTGTCCTTTATGGAACGCGGCACAGAGTGCCAGGTCATCCGTTGGCACTCAACAACACGAACACGGCTTTCGTTTCGAGAACGTTCGCTGTGATCTCTTTCGTGGTTCCATAAGCCTTCGTCCCTGGAAGGACTGGCCGCGATGCCTTACTCGCCATTGGCACGCTGGGCAGCGATGGGATCCGGAACCGCCAGCCTCCACCTGTTTTCCACCCACTTGACTCGAACCGGGTTGATCTCAGAGGTCATCCCGACGGGAACACCGCCTTCCCAGGAGGCTTCATAAACCAGCTCGACCTCTTCCGGTGAAACTTCGTTCCGCTCCAACAACGTGACCCCACTGATCCGGTCCATTCCCAGCAATCTCAGCAGGAACTCCGGCGGGAGCTTGGTCATCCTCTCCACGACCTCGGGGCTAAAATCGGAGACCGCTGCGAGCCGTTCCACCTTGCCTTGCATCAGGGCCCACAACCAGGTGATCACGGCCGATTCCGGCGTGTTCGAACCGGCATCGTACCAGGCGCTCGCCGCCAGGAATTGGCCGGGCTGCCAGGTCAAGACGGACGACGGGCTAGGATCCCTGCGCGGGGCTGCCGGAGTGCCTCCGGTCGGTGGAGTGCCTCCGCGCCGCAACCGGGCCAGCTCACCCCGTAGCCGCAGTAATTCAGCCTGATCCGCTTGGAGACGGGAGGCCTGGTCGGCTTGAATGGCAAGCTGGCTGGTCGCCGATTCCGACGCAGCGGCGCTGACCTCCAATTGGAGCCGAAGGTCGGAATTCTCCCGCTTCAGGTGTCCCAGTCTTTGATGCTGAAGCAGGAGGGGAAGGGCGATACCAGCGGCTGCCACCACGAGCATGACCGACTTGAATTTCAGGGAGGCCATAAATGAAAGGAGTCCGATAGTAACCGTGGTGGCCGGAGCCGCCGCCAGGGCCACCGCGGTGACCGTGGTGGCGAGTGCGGCCGGGGCCGTGGTCACCGCCGATCCGGTCAACGCCAGGGCCAGCGCCGACGCGGTGGAAGTGACCCCACGCTTCGCCAACTGGACCCGGAGCTTGTCGAGGGCGCGGTCCACGCGCATCCGGGCGGCATTCTCGTTAAGGCGCGAGGCGCGCCCCGACTTCGGCAAAGGGACGCTGCTCGAAGCAGCGCAGCAGCACGGCGAGCCGATCGGTTTCGCCCAGTTCGTGCATCGCGTCATCCAGCACGAAAGTCAGGCGACTCCAGTCGGGGTGCGGTTCGGGATCGTGGTGGAGTTGCAGCATGGCGTGGGCCTCCCGTTCCCGACGTTCACGTCGGATGCCGGTACGGACGACTTCGCGGGCCGTCCGCCGGGTGGTGGTATAAAGCCACCCCACCAGCGCCGGATGCTGCGCGAGCCGGCGGGCCTGGCGGGCGAGTTCGATGAAGACGCGTTGGGCGACATCCTGCGCCGCATCGGCGTCGCCACCGACTTGTCGGACAGCGGCGGAATGCACGAGGTCCAGGTGACGGCGGACCAGTTCGGTAAACGCCTCTTCGGCGCGTTGGTGCGCGTAGCGGTGGAGGAGGGTGGCGTCATCGCTCGTCATCGTGTCCACTCGTGAATGGCCGCCCAGACCGGAACCGCACAAGCATTGTATTGGCAGACGGACCCCATCGGGCGCCTCCTGAATTCCTCCTCACCGGAACCGCGGAAGAAAACAGGGGGGGTGAAAGCGCCCATTCAA
>CAYYSX010000598.1:0-1725 GCA_964474315.1 uncultured Verrucomicrobiota bacterium
CAGCCCCGTCGTCCTGGGTCCGCGCGCAGCGCGGATGGCGGGGAGCGTCGGGCCCGGGATCCATGCCCGGCCAGCCCGTCAGGAGAGTCGGCCTGGGGCGCGGTGTCCGGGTTTCCCCGGGTCCGTTTCCCCAGGCCGCTCACCGAACCGGACGTGCGACTTTCGCCGCATCCGGCTCTCCGCGGATGTCGTTCAGGCTGCCCATGGGGTGGCGATGTTGCCCCGGTAGCGGTACCGACGGATCGGTATGGTTGCGGGGTTGAACAGTTCCACGCCGTCCGCGTGGATGGGGTGCCACCGGCCGGTGTGGTCGGTGAGCCATCGGCGGACGGCCGTCCAGTTCCAGCGTTGCCGGGTGCGTTGCCAGTGCACGATCCGCCACCAGGTCAGTGTCCTGATGTGGTTGAAGGTGCGTGTGGCGATGGCGTGCTTGAAGTAGTTCGCCCAGCCGCGCACGGTTTGGTTGATGCGTGTGATCGTGTCGGCGAGGTCTGCCTGTGACGTTCTGGGGGTCAGGGCACGGATTCGGTCGCTGATGGCCTGGATGGGCCGGTCGGCGATGAATGTGTAGACGTACCACTTGTTGGTGCCTCGTTTGCGGCGCCACTGGAGGTGGAACCCAAGGAAGTCGAACCCCTCGGACATGTGCACGATCTGGGTCTTGGCTGGTGAGAGCCGTAGGCCCATCGGTTCGAGCACGTGGCCGATCTGTTCGTGCAGTGTTTCGACGTGGTGGCGTTCGCCGCGCACGACGACGACGAAGTCGTCGGCGTAGCGCACGACCCGCCAGTTCGGCAGGCCGTTGATCCTGCGTCGAGCGCGACGCGTCGCGGTCGACATCGACGCCCCGGGCTGCCACGGCGCGTGCAGGTGCTCGTCGAGCACCGACAGCGCGATGTTGGCCAGCAGTGGGGACAGGATGCCGCCTTGCGGGGTGCCGGTCGTGGTGTCCTCGACGTCGCCGAGTTCGGTGAGGATCCCGGCTTTGAGGAACGCCTTGACCAGTCTCAGGACGCGTTTGTCTGCGATCCGGGTGCGTACCCGGCCCATCAGGGCCGTGTGGTCGATGCGGTCGAAGCATGCCTCGATGTCCGCATCCAGCACCCATCGGTACCCGCGGGTGCCGAAGTAGTGGATCTCAGTGACCGCGTCGTGAGCCCGCCGTTCGGGCCGGAACCCGTAGGAGACCGGCAGGAAGTCGGCCTCGAAGATGGGTTCCAGCACCAGTTTCAGCGCCGCTTGCACGACTCGGTCGGCCACCGTGGGAATCCCCAGGCGGCGGACCTTGCCCGACCCTGCCGGTTTCGGGATCTTGCGTTCCCGTACCGGCTGCGGACGATACTGGCCCGCTTTCAGCGCGGCCCGGATACCGGCCAGGAACTCCTCGACGCCGACCTCGGTCTGGATCCGGTGGACTGTCCACCCGTCCGATCCCGCGGTCCGTGCGCCGTGGTTGGCCGCGACCCGCGCCCAGGCCACCTTCAGGGTGGCCGGGTCGTGCACGAAGTTGAACAGATCGTCGAACCGGCGGCCAGGATCGGCCACCGCCCAACGGTGGAGCTTGGTCTGCATCCCCGATACCCGCCGCGGCGGCCCTTCGGCCGGCGGCGGAGCGTCACTGTTCAGCAGCGCATCTTCCGGCATTGCAGTGCCTCCCTTCCTTCATCCGCTGCCGCCCTTGGCCATGTGGCCGGCTTTCCCGGCCTCGGACTACTACGGCGGCTC
>CAYYSX010000599.1:0-1714 GCA_964474315.1 uncultured Verrucomicrobiota bacterium
CAGGTCAGCGAGGTCATCAGGATCGGACGGAACCGCACCCGCGCCGCTTCCACCGTGGCCGTGACGACATCCTGTCCGGAGGCCAGCAGCGTCCGGGCCTGGCCCACGATCAGGATCGAATTCTTGGCCGAAAGGGCGATGAGGAGCACTAAGCCGATCTGCACATAGAGATTGTTGGCGACTCCCAGGCCCAGGAGCGCGACGGAGGTTCCGACCAACGCCAGAGGCACCGCCAGGATCACGGCCAGAGGCGTGCGCCAGTTCTCGAACTGCCCGGCCAGCACGAAGAACACGAGCAGCAGGGACAACCCAAAAATCCATCCGGACGCCCCCGCCGCCAGTTTCTCCTGATAGGACATCGCGGTCCATTCGTAGGCCATGCCGGGAGGAAGGTGCTTCCGGGCAATGAACTCCATGACCTCGAGGGCTTCGCCGGAGCTGTACCCGTCCTGGGCGGCGCCATTGATCGTGGCCGAGGGATGCAGGTTGTAGAGGGTGATCACCGACGGACCCGCCGCGTCGGCGAGGCTGGCCACGGTTCCCAGCGGAACCAGGGCGCCGGACTGGCTGCGCACCGCGTATTCCATCAAGGATCCGGCCTCGCGCCGGAAGGGGGCGTCGGCTTGCACATAGACCATGTAGTTGTGTCCGAACCGCGTGAAGAAGTTGGCGAAGCTGGATCCGAGATAGGTCTGCACGGTGTCCTGCACGTCTCCCACCGCGACGCCCAGGGTCTCGGCCCGGGTGCGATTGACGTCCACCGTTACCTGCGGGACGGACGCCCGCAGCGGGTTGAGCGCCATCCGGATCTTCGGATTCTGCTGTGCCTCGGCCACGATCGCGTCGGCAACCTGCTGGAGCCGGCGAAAATCCCCGCTGCCGTCGGTCAGTTCCAACTGCATCTGAAAGCCTCCCGAAAGCCCCAGTCCCTGGATGGGGGGGGGCACCAGCACCAGGGTCCGGGCGTCCGGGAATGTCTCCATCCGCCGGGACAGTTCCTCGTACAGGGAGCGGAGGTCCTCGCCCGGTCCACGACGTTTCCAATCCTTGAACAGGAGGTACACGATACCCGCGTTCGCCAGGGACGCATTGTTGTCGAGTGGCGACAGGCCGCCGATGACGATGGTGTGTTCCACGGCCGGCAGGCTGCGGCAGATGGCCACGATGCGGTCCATGACCTGTCCGGTGCGCTCCAGCGACGCGCCGTCGGGAAGTTGCACGGCCACCATGGCGTAGCCTTGATCCTCCGTGGGAATGAATCCGGTCGGCACCCGGGCCAGGGCCACAATGGAGGCGCCGGCCAGCGCCAATCCGACCACGACCGTGGCCGTTCGATGACGAATCAACCGCGTCACCAGCCTGGCGTAGGCGGTTTCCGCGCGGAGGAAGAGGCCGTTGAACCCGCGGACGAAGGCGTTGGGAGAAGCGCCGGCGGGTTTGGGCCGGAGCCACAGGGCGCATTGGGCCGGCTTCAACGTGGCGGCATTGACCGCGCTCAGGAGTGAGGTGGCGGCCATGACCAGGGCAAACTGCCGGTACATCTGTCCGGTGATACCCGGCAGGAACGCCGGCGGAAGGAAGACGGACATGAGCACCAGCGTGACGCCCAGGATGGGCCCCAGCAGCTCGCGCATGGCTCCGATGCTGGCCTCGCGCGGTGCGAGTCCGCGCTCCATTTGCTGGGTCGTTCCCTCGACCACCACGATCGCATCGT
>CAYYSX010000600.1:0-1132 GCA_964474315.1 uncultured Verrucomicrobiota bacterium
GTGTTACCGACAATTGTCGTTGACGTTGCCTGGTGGTCATCTGACCGACTTATGTATGAGATCGTTATGAAATTGTGTCTGGCCGGGATCGTCGCTGCTTTTCCTTCCAGGGTTCCGCGAACACGTGGCCTGAGGAGGCGCTTCCGAAAGTTGCCTGCGTTGAGCCTGTCGTTGGGGTCACTATCAAACGTTGCGAAAGTACATTCATACTGCTGGATGCAGACAGGCGGGTGGTGCGGTGAGGACACCGCACGCTACACGCACGTACGTTCGCACCGATTGATATGGCTCCTTTCGTTGGCCGCTTTTTTCCTGGGTATCCCGGTTTCGTTGGCCCAAACGCCCGGTTCTTTCCCGCAAACACTGAATTTCGAAGGCCGGTTGACCTTCGAGGATTATGAACGGCTGCGGGAAATTCCCTTCGAGGTTCCCCCGGGGACGCGACGGATCGAGTTGATCGCGGCCGCCACTGGGCGCGCCCGTCGGACCATGCTGGATGTCGGGCTGCGCGGGCCTTCCGGCTTCCGTGGGTGGAGTGGAACGCGGATCGAGACGGTCCAGGTGTCGGCGCTCACCGCGACGCCGGGGTATTTGCCAGGGCCCCTCGAGCCGGGTGCGTGGGCCGTCATCCTCGGTGTGCCGAATATTCGGAAAGGGAGCGAAGATACTTATTCGGTGAGCGTCACGCTGCACGACACCGATCTGCCGACGTTCTCGCGCGTCATTCGTCAGAGGGAGGGATGGTATGCGGGAGATCTGCATACCCATTCCGGTCACAGCGATGGCAGCGGGACGAGTCTCGGTGGTCGGCGCGCTGGAACACCTCCGCATCTGGTGTTCGATGCGGCCAAGGCCGCCGGCCTGGATTTCGTCACGTTGTCGGACCACAACACGGTGGCGCACTGGCTGGAGGTGGATCGACTGCAGCCCTACTACGACACGATGCTGTTGTTGCATGGACGCGAGGTGACGACCTACCGGGGTCACGCGAATACGGTGGGGGAACGTCGCTTCACGGATTTCCGGCTGCCCACGCCGCAGTCCTCGCCGGCGCCGATCCTGCGCGAGATCGCGGCCACGGGCGCGTTCATCTACATCAATCATCCCCTGCGCCCCGACGATGAGACGTGCA
>CAYYSX010000600.1:1142-1703 GCA_964474315.1 uncultured Verrucomicrobiota bacterium
AGACGCTGGGGGCGGCGCTGGGGGTCGAGGTGGTCAACGGTCCGTTGACCACTTCGAACCAATACGCCTGGGACGTCTGGGCGTCCTGGCTCAATCGTGGATTCCGTCTGACCGCCGTCGGCGGGAGCGACGAGCACACTCCGGACGAGCCCTATGACTATTTGTTGGGCCTGCCGACGACGGTGGTGTGGGCGCGGGAGCTCTCGGAGCCAGCGATCGTCGAAGGCTTGAAGTCGGGGCGGGTCTATATTCGGGTGCGGGGTCCCAAGGGACCGACCCTCGAGTTCAGCGCGGAAGCGGGTGCGTCAACGTACCCGATGGGAGCTGTCATCCCGGCGGCGGGTCCGACCCGAGTGCGCTTGGTGGTCGCGCTTGGTGGCGCGGATGGCCAGACGCTGGAGTGGATCCGGAACGGCCAGGTGGCGGTGGCCGAATCCGTGAACGGGGCTCCGATGATGCGCGACTTCGATGCCCAACCCGGTGATTGGTTCAGTCTGGTGGTTCGAGAAGGTTCGACACCGACGCTTCTAAGTAACCCCGTTTACGTTGGTCGCTGAAAAG
>CAYYSX010000601.1:0-1685 GCA_964474315.1 uncultured Verrucomicrobiota bacterium
GGGTGCAAGTCGCGGTTTGTGATTAGCCGGCGGTTTGATAGCAACGGGTTGGCCGGATTCGGTGGGGTCGGCGTTTCCAGAAGTGATTGAAGTCTGGGGTTTCGCTGAGGTGGTCGGCGGCCAGTTGCAGGATCGGCTCGGCCCCTTGGTCCCAGAACTTTTCGGTTCCCTTGACGCGGCGGTTGATCTGCTTGATGGTCGACTCGATGTGGCTGCTGGTGATCGGCAGCCCGAGCTTCCGATACTCATCGTACTTCATGCGTGGGCGTTGGTTCTTCAGATATCCGAGCGCCTTGGCGACGAGGGCGGCGGGTGAGGTTTCGTCACCCGCCCCAGGCGGCCCCAGTTGTTCGTGACGAACTGCGATCGCCGCGATGAGTTGGTCCAGTTGGCCGCTCCATAACCACGGGGCCCACTGACAGTAGCGGTTCCAGCCGTCTGCCTGAGCATCGCCGGCCATCGCCGCGCCATAGACGTAGCAGATCGCGTGCGTGAAATCGAGGATCGGTGTGTAGTGAGAGAAGTACTTCTGGTGGACCGACCAATTGCTCGCCGCGCCGTCCGCCACAAACGCTTTGCGCCGCGCGGCGTGAAAGCCACGCCCATGGGCCTGAGCCACTAACCGCCTGCCAAACGTGTCTTGCCCGGCCCGTGTGGCGACGACGCTCTTGACGAGGACTGCGGGCCGACCCTCGCGCTCGGCGGGCGCGTCTTCTGGAGCTTGTTCCTCGGAATCCAGGCTGGCCGAAAACCCCTTGATTTCACGGCTCAAATCGCTCATGCGCTGAGGATCGACAAACGTCCTGGGAATTGTCGGACACGGGTCCTGGGCATGGTTCTCGCTCGTCATGTTCAGCAGGCAGCCGACCAACGATTCTTTCCAGTAGCCTTTCGAATCCTGCCGTTCGGCGGCGCCCTGGGAAGCGCGAATCTGAATCCGCCCGCCGTCCATCATCACGCACGCCACTTGAGGAACCTGGCCGGTCGGACTCTGTTGCCGCTCGGGTAAAGGCAACGCTTGATAAGCCTCGGCGACGGCCGCTTGTTCCGCGACCCGCTCGTTGCCAACTCGTTCGGTCCAACGCGCGACTCGCTTGGCGGTGACGTCGACCTCCGCCAGGGCGGCCACGGCCTGGGTCGCCTCGACGAAGGAACGAGACTGCGAGCCGGCGTAGACAACCTTACGCAACATCGACGGCGTGAAAGGGCAATCGATTTCAACGCCCAGCGCTCGGGCCATCGGGAAAAAAAGCCCGCCGACAGGCGGGACAGTAGTATTCGGGCTCGCGGATGGTCAGCACCCCGCGCCGGCCGATCAGTTCCCGCTCCCGCTTGCCCTTGAACAAGCCCTGCTGGCCGCAAGCGGGACAGAGACATTCGTCCTCCTCCGCCGGCTTCTCGGCCGCCCTGAGCTCCGCGACCTTCGTCGCGATAGCATCGCCAATGGCAACCGCCTGATTCTCAATCGCATCCAACCAGCAGACGCCTTGACTCTCGTCAACAGGACCTAATTCCGACGCGATCTGCCGAGCCATCGCGCCAATTCGAGTCTCCATCTCGCGGGTAGTTGCCATCCTTGGCTCCTTGAATTCTCCAGCTTGACGCCAACACGCCCCAACGGCGGTCAAATCATGCTACCACTTATACTCCTACACCATATACCACGCAAAGTGCGACTTGCACCC
>CAYYSX010000602.1:0-1681 GCA_964474315.1 uncultured Verrucomicrobiota bacterium
GCGGCGAAGACGCGCGGCAGGAGCATGGACGCGAGCACCGCGATGATGGCGAGGACGCCGATCATTTCCACGAGGGTGAACCCGGCGCGGCGGCTGGGATGAGAGGAAGGAAGGTTCATGTAGGAAACGGAGTGATGTAATGTCATTCTTATTTCTCTCCGTCCGGACTGGGTTCAACGACCTGGTCCGCGGAGACCCTTATCCTCTCTCATCTCACCGGCCTTCCTGCCAATCGCTAGATGTAGTGATTGAGGCGAAGTCGGAGGTGGGAACGCGGAAGCGGGAACGGAGGGTTCTGGTGCGAGTGTGCGGGCTGTCGGACTCGCAGGGGGGGAAGCTCCAAAACCCGAGTTCCAAGCTCCAAAAAAGTTCCGAGATCGAAGCTCCAGATTCACGCGGAACCGCCTCAGAAGTTGAACCCCAGAGGGAACCGCCGCCGAGATCGAGCCGCTGATTGAGCCTTGGGATTTGCCGTTTTCTTTGGAGCTTGGGTTTTGGTCTTTGGAGCTTTCCTGACTGCCTCGACTCGCCACCAGTCCGAGGATCTGTCCCCGCAGTCACCTCTCTCGCGGTAGGGACGAGTTGCCGCTCGTCCCCATCTGAACCCGCCCGGTGTCAGAAATCCTGACGCGAAACGATGGGGAGCCTGGCACCTCAGCCTTCCTTCGCTGCGTTTACCGAAGAACACCTCCAATCGCTCAACCCGCCCGAACCGGCAGCGGGTGAGCCACCCGCGCTCCTGCCGGACCGCCCCCCCTTCAGGACGCCTCACCGTCACCGCCCACACCGCCCGAGCATTCCTGACCGTCCCAACTCCACGCCTCACCAGAACTCAGCCCTGGCCTCCGTTGGCGCTGGCCACCACCCGATGGCAAACTGGCTCCGACCGCCAGCGCGGAGAAGTCCACCAGCCGGCCACGACCATGCTCTACCAAACCTTGCGCCCCGGGCCGCCGTTGGATGAGGCGGTGGAACTGCTTTGGTTGTATGACGGTTATCGTCCACCGCATCACTTCGAGCGGGTTCTGCCTTCGGGAACCGTCGAGATCATCATCAACCTCATGGATGGCGAGCTGCGCTGCTATGAGCCCGGACCGAGGCGACCCAATCGGCTCCGGAGCCCCATTGTCACCGGTGTCTTTCGCCGGCCGTTCATCATCGATACGCGTCAGCAGTATTCCATCATGGGCGTGGCGTTGCGACCGGGCGGAGCATGGCGGTTGTTGGGCCTGCCCGCCTGCGATCTGGCCAATACGCACGTCGAAATGCAGACACTCCTGGGGAATGACGCCCGCCGGCTCATGGAAATCCTGTGGGAGACGCCCCGCCCAACGGACCGGCTGCGGAGGGTGGAACAGGCACTGCGGAAACGCCAATTGCGGGACGCACATCAGGCGGTGGAATGGGCGGCCGAACAGGTGTGCCGCTATCCGGAATCAGCCCGGGTAGCGGCTTTGGCGGACGAGGCTGGGTTGAGCACCCGCCGGTTCAATGAGCTGTTTACCCGTGAAGTCGGCATCAGTCCCAAGGGGTTTATCCGCATCCGCCGCTTTCAATCGGCGCTGGCCCGCCTTCAGAGACAGTCCCGCGCGGACTGGTGCGCCCTGGCCGCCGCCGGAGGGTACTCCGATCAAGCGCATCTGATCCGCGACTTCAAGGAATTCACCGGAATGACCCCCGG
>CAYYSX010000603.1:0-1672 GCA_964474315.1 uncultured Verrucomicrobiota bacterium
AACCCGTCGCGCAACAGCTTTTGAGTTTCCTGAACGATGGGCTGCTGGAGGGTGTTGGTGTCGAACATCCGGTAGATCCGCCCCTTGCCCACCGGCTCCCATCCGTCCACCCAGTCCAGGACCCAGAACGCTCCGTCCGGTCCCCAGGCTCCGTCCGTGGCTTCGATCGACCAGATCATTCGTTGGTCGTCCACGATCTCGAAGCTGGCGCCCTTGGGCTTGAGCTTGAACGACCAGATGCCGGATCCCGTGGCGCTGCCGCGGAAATCGCACAGAGTGAAGGTGCCGGCCCACTGCGGTCCCAACCCGGTGCCCGGGTAATAAGCCACCCCGCTCGGACCGGCCGTGATGTTCTTGATCGGCGGCGTGAGGTAGGCCGGCTGGGCTTCGTTCTGCGGCTGCCACATCCGTTCGGAGTTCCACGGCCCCCGGGGGTTGGGTCGTTCGAGGAATTGCCAGCCAATCCGCCAGCCGCTGTCGCCGCCTTCGATCAAATAGGTCCAGCGTGCCTGGTCGCCGCCGTCCGAATTGTTGTCGCCGGTGAACAGGTTGCCCCACTCATCGAAGACCAACTCCTGCGGATTGCGCAGGCCCTGGTAAAACATCTCGAGTTCGGTGCCATCGGGATGGCAACGGAACACCGCTCCGGCATCCGGCGTGCCGATGGTTCGGCCGTTCTGCCGAATCATCGAAGCGCGGTCGCCAATGCTGAAGTAAAGCTTCCCATCCGGCCCGAAAACGAGCCCGTGCAGATCGTGCCCGAGAAACCCGACCCGAATGCCATGGCCGTAGCTGAGGCTCTGCCGATAGTCCGCCACGCCATCGAGGTTGTCGTCGCGGAGATGCCAAAGGTTCGGGATATTGGCGAAATAGACGTCCTTGCCGCGGGCGAGAACTCCGGACCCAACGCCATCCAGCGGTGTGGCAAAATTCTCGGCAAAGACCACTGACTTCGTGGCCCGGCCTGCTCCGTCGGAATCGGTCAGCAGGCGAATCCGCTCGGTGTTCTGGTAATACGCCTTCATTCCTTCTTCGCCGAGGTGCCGCTGCATCATGGCCAGCCGGTCTTCGACGGATCGGCAGGCCAGATCCTCGTCCAGCCAGCTCATGATGCCGCGAATATCGGGCACGCCGCGCCAGGCTCGGAAGGATTCCGCCACGAACACCCGTCCGTCATCCGCCAGATCGAAGGCGACTCCGTGGGCGACGTCGGGTTCGGCGGCCCACAATTCGGCCTTCCATCCCGCGGGCAATTGGAAGCGCCGGATGGCCTTCTCGCCGTCGTCCGAAGCGGCGGCGAGCTGGGGGGATTCGAAACGGCCTTGCGGGCCCAACTGGTGTTGGGCCGAGACCGACAGAACGGAAGAGAAAACCAGCGTGCCTAGGAGCACGGAACACGGAGCAACCGATGAAGGCAGCGGCATAAGCCGACGACGATAAAATGGACCGTCTGAGACGCAAGCGAGGGGTGCGGGAGCGCGGGCGGCTCGCCCGCTCGCTCAAAGCTCCAAAATCCAAGCTTCAAGCTCCAAAGAAGTTCCAAAGACCCAAGCTCCCCACACCCGGGTTCCTCTCGAACCGTCCCTGCAAGCGAGGTTTTTGGGGGCGGTTAGACCCTGGAACTTGGAGCTTCCCATGAACCGTCCCTTCCCACCTTGTAGAGTCGTCTGTC
>CAYYSX010000604.1:0-1634 GCA_964474315.1 uncultured Verrucomicrobiota bacterium
ACGAAAGACGATAGCCCACGGATTCATCCGTGGGTGGCGAGGCATACCGGAAGCGGGTCCCGTCCGGGACGCAAGAGGAGGTTCACGATGCCCGGATTCTTTCGCCCCGCGGGCTGGGGGGATTTTGACGTCGTTGACCCACCGTTGAAACGGTGGGCTATTTTCGGGTGCCCCCGCGGGACCAACCTCAATCCCTCCGCGTGTGCCTGTCCTGCGATGTTTTCTCAGTTAGACCATTGCACGATGACCTTTCATCCGTTTCCTCGGCTCCGCGGGGGCAGACCCCTTTTTGAACTTTGAATTTTGAATTTTGAGCTTTGCTTCCCGGGCAGGTTAAAAACCTGCGGAACAGCAGGACGGGAGTCCTGCGCTACGGCAGATCTAGAGATCTGCGGTACGTTCGACGTGGATGTCGTGTTTGCGCATGAGTTCCCAGAAGGCGCGGCGGTTTTTGCCGGCGGCCTCGGCGGCACGGGTGATGTTGCCATGCTGACGGCGCAGAAGGTCCAGGATGTAGCCGCGTTCAAATTGGACGATCAGACGCGCTTTCACGGATTGGAAGCTTTCGCCTTCTTCGACCGGGAGGGAGCGAGGTAACTGAATGTCGTCTGCGCCCAGCTCGCGTTCGGTACTGAAGACGATGCTGCGCTCGATGACGTGTTCCAGTTCCCGCACGTTGCCCGGCCAGTCATAGAGCATGAGCTTCTGCATGGCACTGGTCGTGAGATCGCGGACCGGGGAGTCGAAGGCTGCGGCATACTTGGTCAGGAAATGTCGGGCGAGCAGCGGGATATCTTCCCGGCGCGTCCGCAAGGGAGGTAAGGTGAGACTGATGACGTTCAGCCGGTAGTAGAGGTCTTCACGGAGGCGGCCATTGCGAACCGCTTCTTCCAAGTTCTGATTGGACGCGGCAATCACCCGAATATCGGCCCGGTAAGCCAGGGTTGCGCCGAGGGGACGGAACTCTTTTTCCTGGAGAAAGCGCAGGAGTTTCGCCTGGGCCAGCAGGGGGAGGCTGTCGATTTCATCGAGAAACAAGGATCCGCCGTTGGCCTTCTGCAGCAGTCCGATGGCGGATGAGTTGGCGCCGGTGAAGGCGCCGGATTCATGACCGAACAGTTCGTTCTCGACCAGGTCCACCGGAATGGCGCCGCAATTCACCGGAACAAAGGATTTGGCTGAGCGCGGACCGAGGTGGTGAATGGCGCAGGCTACCATTTCTTTTCCGGTGCCGGTTTCGCCGGCGATAAGCACGGTCGCGTCACATCGGGCGACCGCGGGAATCTTTTTGATCTCCGTCAGCAAAGCCGGGCTTTCACCCACCAGTTGCTTCAGACCGAGCCGTTCCTTCAGTAGGGCGGTCATTGGATCGGCCGGACATGACCGAGATTGCCAGCGCCAGAGACGGGGAAGAAGATCCACCGGTCGAAACGGGGGCGTGATGAAGTCGTCGGGGTCCAGCTTGAGCGCCTCGCACCATTCTTCCGGATCGGTAGTGTCCAAGGCCAAGAGCATGGGCAGGTCTCCGAGATTGCGGCGCGCCATCTCGAGCACCGGCAGGAGATGCCGCCACGGCGAGGGAAGGCAGAGTACCACCAGTTGGGGACGGGCTTTCTGGATTGCATTCGACAGGG
>CAYYSX010000605.1:0-1628 GCA_964474315.1 uncultured Verrucomicrobiota bacterium
CCGTCGAGAATGGTTCCGGCGTTGATGTCCATGTCGTCGCGCATCCAGTCGTAGAGGGCGGTGTTGGTGGCCACCTTGATACAGGGCGCCAGCTTGCAGCCATAGACACTCCCCCGCCCCGTGGTGAAAACACCGATATTACATCCACCGCAGACCAGTCCCGTCATGCTCACTGGATCAAAACCCGGGGTATCCATGAAGGCGAATCCCGGCCGGTTGATCGTCTCCGCGTAACGGTACACGGCGCTGAGCGGCGCCTGTCCTCCTTTGGCCAATGCGCCCAGGCTCTTTTCGTAAATCGTGGTCAACCCACCCTCTTTGTTGCCCGGGCTGGGATTGTTATCAATGGAGGCGCCGAACAGCTTCACATAGTCCTCCCACCAGCGGATATGGGTCAGCAATTGTTCGCCAATTTCACGCGTCAGAGCCCGGCGGGTCAGCAGGTGCTCCGCGCCGTAGATCTCCGGCGTTTCCGCCAGGACGCTGGTTCCGCCGCGGCGGACCACTTCGTCACTCGCCACACCCAAGGCCGGATTGGCCGTAATGCCGCTGGCGCCGTCCGATCCACCGCAGTTCAAGGCGAGCACCAGTTTGGCCAGCGGCTGGGGGGTGCGGATGACCCCGTTGGCCAGGGGAAGCAGCTTCTCCACCGCCGTCACCGCCGCCTCTACGGTCTTCCTCACGCCTCCTTGTTGTTGGATGTTGAGAAACGAAGGGACGGGCTCACCCGACCGAAGCTGGTCGAGTTTGCCGTCGGCACGGATGCCGCTGATCTGATGTCCCTCACAACCCAGGCCGATCATGACGTAGCCGAAGACGTTGGGATGCCGGGCCACACCGGCGAGAACGCGCTGAAGCATGGCATGCGGTTCTCCCGGCTGGACGCAGCAACCGCTCTTGTGGGTAAAGGCGAGCACCCCGTCCACCTGCGGAAACTCACGCTGCAACGCCTCCAGCGGGAACCGCGCCTTCACATACTGCGACACGCTGGCCGAACAGTTGACGCTGGAGATCACCGCCAGGTAGTTCCGCGTCCCCGCCCGGCCATCGGGACGTGCAAAGCCGAGGAAACCGCGCTCGTCCCCAGACGCCACCGGTGGCAGCGGCCTTAGATCGGTGCCGAACTCGTATTCCCGCGCCACGTCCCGCAGCACCAAATTGTGGGTATGGACCAAGTCACCCGCGGCGATGTCGCCCCGGGCGAATCCGATGACCTGTCCATATTTCCGCACCGGACTCCCCTCGGGCAGAGCCTTCACTGCCAGCTTGTGCCCGCGTCCGGCCGGCTGCCGGAGAAGGATCGGGTCTGCCGCCGTCTCGACGATCGTTCCGGCCGGCACGGTCTTCTTCAACACCACGACGTCGTCCTCCGGATGCAACCGGATGGAAATCTCGTTCAGGGTAGCCACGCAGGAACGGTAGTGATTCCTGGCCCGGCGGGAAGCAGGCGTCCGGCTGTACCGCAGACATTTTTGTCTGCTGTTCCGCAGGCTTTCAGCCTGCCTGCGGACCCTGGGAGGCAGGTTAAAAACCTGCGATACAGCAGGCCAAGAGGCCTGCGCTACAACGGCGCTTGTACCGCAGACATTCCTGTCTGCTGTTCCGCAGGCTTTCAGCCTGCCAGTGGA
>CAYYSX010000606.1:0-1621 GCA_964474315.1 uncultured Verrucomicrobiota bacterium
CCCCTCACCCAGTGGTTTGAAGCTGTCACTTTTGCTTTGGCGGAACGCCTGCCAAGATTTTTGCGGTCGAAACATGCGAGCCTGGTTTCGAGGTCGGCGTTCGAGGGGATGGGCGTTTGGACGGTGGCCGCTTGCGGAACGCCGGCAGATGGACGTTGGCTGCGAGGCTTCGCAGGCGGTCGGCCAGTTCCTGGGACGTGAGGTCGGCGAATTGTTTGTTCCACAGGTTCTGAGGAATCATGAGGTCGAGGCCGCGCCACATCGTCGAGACCTCGAGGGACAGGTAGTACATCGACAGTTCGTCGCGGAGCGAGCGAGCCGGAGGTTGGGGCGGCGGGGAAGGTGGCGCAGAAGCAGGAGCAGAAGCAGGAGCAGGAATGGGTGCAGCAACGGGTGCCGGAGTTGCGACTGGCGGAGGCTCGTGCGTCGCGGCTATTGCCCCCTTCAGCACTTGAAAGGCGTTGTAACAAACCACGGCCGTAGAGAACGCGAAGATCGCGGCCGGCGGGGAGCCGAGCGACTTGATCTCGCAGGCCAGCGGCACGGTCAACTCGGCGAAGGCCGTTTCAATCCGCCAGCGCAGCAGATACACGTCAGCCAACAGAAGTCCCGGCGCAGTTTCTTCCGGCAAGTTGGTGAGCAGATGCAGCTCGGTCTCGCCGTCGCGGGTCGGCTGATCCAGTTCGATCGTGATCCGTCTCGCGTGCAGTTCTCGTCCCTGGTCGTTCGTCAGCAGGATCGCTTGTTCATAAACGCGCCCCCGCTCCGTGCGGCCCAGGAAGCGGCGTTCTCCCTGCAGTTCCCAGTGCAGTGCGTTGGCATGTTGCCGCACCAAAAAGAACGCCTTTTTCTCGTGAATTCCAAACAAAAAGCCGGTCGTACAAAAGTTGCGGTCCTCCAGCCACAAATCGTCGGGCTCCACCGTCTTCAGCACCTCCGGCAAGAGCGAACGCTCCTGGGCATGGCCATCCTCGCAGGGAAACAACTCGATCACCAGGCTCAGCGCCGGATCGAGCACCGCCAGGGCCTGTCCCGGCAGCGGCGGCCCGCCGCCGCGGAGTTGCCGCAGACGACGATCCGTCGCCGCGAAGTGATTGCCGTCCACGATCTTCAGGCGATAGCCGGGAACGGCCGACGGAGCCACCTGGCCGAGCGTTCGCAGCACGACTTCCAGTTCCCGCGCCGTCACCCGCACCAGCTCCGCCGAGACGCAGGGCTCGACCCCATTGATCTTGTCGTAGACCGCCCGCTCCCCGACGGGGAATTCCGCCGACCGCTCCCGATAGGCGGCGTGCGGACTGGGATGCACCCGCGTCACCACGCGAGACATCAACTCCACGACCGTGGCGAAGGTCAATTCCCGCGTGTATTGCCTCTCGGCCACACTTTCAAAAATCGCATTCAGCCGCTGCGGAGCCAGGACGTTCTCCAAAATGCCGCGCAGCATCACGGTCACGGGGGCTTTCTGCGAATACAAATCCAACAAATCGTCCGCGAACATCGCGAGTTCCTCCGTAAAGAACTGAAAGCCCTTCCAGTCCATCACGGATTCGCATCGCCAGCAATCCCGCGAACGTATTGAATAGATTGCTAGCATCATTTAGACAGCTTCAAACCACTG
>CAYYSX010000607.1:0-1610 GCA_964474315.1 uncultured Verrucomicrobiota bacterium
CATCCCCAGTTCAGCGGGTTCATCTTCAAGATTCAGGCGAACATGGATCCGAAACACCGTGATCGGATCGCCTTCGTGCGGATCGTGAGCGGACGGTTTGAGCGCGACATGGTGGTGACCCACGTCCAGTCCGGTCGAAAGGTGCGGCTCAGCTCCTCGCATAAGCTGTTTGGCAATGAGCGGGAGACCGTGGACGAGGCCTATCCGGGGGACATCATCGGTCTGGTGGGACACGACGGCTTTGGGATTGGCGACACGCTGACCACGGATCCGGCCATTCGCTACGACGAGATTCCGCGGTTCACGCCCGAGGTCTTCGAGTACTTTCACAATCCGAATACGGCGAAGTTCAAGCAATTCCGGCAAGGGTTGGACCAGTTGCTGCGGGAAGGAGTGGCTCAGGCGTTTCAGTTGAAAGATACCGCCAGCCGGGTGCCGCTGCTGGGTGCGGTTGGGCCGTTGCAGTTCGAGGTGCTGCATTACCGGCTGGAAACCGAATATGGCGCCGAAACTCGTCGGGAGTCAGCACCCTTCCAGGCGGTCCGATGGCTGGCGGCGGGAACGCGGGCCGAGGACTTGGAAGCGATCGCGTTGCCGACCGGCGCCCGCTTCGCCTTGGATACCGAAGAGAATCCGGTCGCTTTGTTCCCGACCGAATGGGCGTTGAACTATTTCGTGCAGAACCACCCGGCGATTCCCTTGTCGCCGCTGGCACCGAAGAAAGCGTAGCGCAGGCCTCTCGGCCGGATGTGGCGCAGGTTTTAATCTGACCGTTCAGGTCCGCCGGCAGGCTACAAGCCTGCGGAACAGCAGGCCGGGAGGCCTGCGCTACATGGCGGCGCCTTTACCGGTTGTGCCGTAACAACCAGTTATATAATTCATCATTATTATACGCCTCGGTCCAGGAATCGTGGCCGGCTTCGGGATAAACCGTGAGCTGGATGTCCGTCACCCCGGCCCGCTGGAACGCCTCGACCATCCGTTCGCTTTCCGCCAGCGGGACCACGTTGTCCTTGCCGCCGTGAAACGCCCACACCCCGAGCGTTTTCAGGGCCTCCTGCTGCGCCGGCAATAGCGCCCGGATGCGATCGCCGCCGCCGCAAATCGGGGCCACTGCAGCGAAGCGCTGCGGATGTTTCTGCGCCAGCGCCCAGGTGCCGTAGCCACCCATGCTCAAACCCGTGGCATAGATCCGCCGGGGATCGACCCGGTACTGCGACTGGACTTGGTCGATCAAGCCGATGAGGGCGGCGTCATCCCAGACCTGGCCTTCGGGACATTGCGGTGAAACCAGAATGAACGGGAAGTTGCGCCCGGCTTGGACCAGCTTGGGCGGTCCATGAACAGCCACCTTCTCCAGGTCGGAGCCGCGTTCACCGGCGCCGTGGAGAAACAGGACCAGCGGCCAGGAACGGGAAGAGTCCGCGGCGTAATCTCGGGGCAGGTAAAGGAAGTAATCGAGACGATTGGTCTTGGTGACCACTCCGACGAACTCTCGCGGCACCTGGGTGCCGGGAGCAGGCTGGGAAGCATTCTGGGCCGCGGCACGCCACAACAAGAGCACCGAAACGGCGAGAAGCAGACGGGCTTTCATCCCGTTCAGGTTGGCG
>CAYYSX010000608.1:0-1594 GCA_964474315.1 uncultured Verrucomicrobiota bacterium
AGAGGTTACTCGGCGGTCGGGCGACGATCGGTTCGTTGTTCAAGAACCGTTGCAGATCCGCCCCCAAGTCTTGGGCCGAGGCATAGCGTCGGGTACGATCCTTCTCTAATGCCTTGAGCGCGATCCAGTCCAGGTCGCCATGCACGGATCGCACCAGTCGTTCCGGTTCCTCGCGCCGTTGAGTCGCTACCGTGGCAAGCTCCTCCAGCGCCAAGGTCCCCAGACAAGTCGAGGGCCGCGGCGCTTCCACTTCGCGCACCGACTTCAGGATCGCATCGAAGCCCGCGCTGCGCAGCTTTCGCGGATCCAGCGGCGTTCGCCCCGTCAGCAATTCATAGAGCAACACCCCGAGTGAATAGATGTCCGTGCGCGTATCGATATCCAGACTGCCCAGTCCAGCCTGCTCCGGACTCATATAAGCCGGTGTGCCGATCATCTGATTGAACCGCGTGAACAGCGTCTTGTCGGTCAGTTGCACGTCGGTAGCCTTGGCGATGCCGAAGTCGATGACTTTGGGCACCGGCTTTCCGTCCTGCTCCGTCACCAACACGTTGGAGGGTTTCAGATCGCGGTGAATGATGCCCTTCTGATGCGCGTGTTGTACCGCCTGACACACCTGAATGAACAAACCCACCCGTTCGCGCACATTCAACTTGGCGGTGTCGCAATACGTGGTCAGGGGCAGTCCTCGCACCAACTCCATGACGAAATACGGCCGACCGGTATCCGTCGTCCCGCCGTCGAATACCCGGGCGATATTCTGATGATCCATCAGCGCCAACGCCTGACGTTCCGCTTCGAACCGGGCGACCACCTGTTTGGTGTCCATGCCCAGCTTGATGACCTTGAGCGCCACCTTGCGGCGGACCGGTTCGAACTGATCGGCCATCCACACTGTGCCATAGCCGCCTTCACCGATTTGCTCCAATAAGCGGTAGCGGCCGATGCGCTCGCCCACCCTCTCTTCGCTAAAGGACTGAACGAACTCCTGGTGGGGCTCCGCTTCGCCGGCATCTAATTCGCCGAGGCGCAACAAGCAGTTGGGGCAAAGGCCGTCCGCGGCGTTGGCGGGCCTGGGCTTGCCGCACTCCGGGCACGGGTTGTTAAACGGGGCTGACATTGGTTTCGAGTCTGGGCTGGGATGGAAGGTTGCCTAGCTTAATGTTGTCTAAGACCACTGATCACGGAGCATTCGTCCGGTTCCGAAGGAATGGCGATCCATGATTCTTATGATTCTTGACTTGCGAGTCACGATGAACCCAGGCCTTGGTGACGGCGGTTTGGGCGGGGGCGGGCAGCCCCGTCAGCATCAGTCCTGTCAACAGGGCTCCCGGGCTTGCTAGGCGGGTGATGGTCAGATTCTTCATGGAACTGGGCGAGCGGGTCTTCCTCGCTCACCCAGTTCCAAAGAAGTTGGAGGCCAAGGTTACCGGCGAATGGGGAAAAATATCCGTTTGGGGTCGGGACCAGGATCGGTGACCTGGCGCTTGGTCCTCGTACCGCAGACCTTCCGGTCTGCTGTTTCGCCGGTTTTCAACCGGCCCGTCTGGGGAGCACGCCCGCCTCGGGTGCCGTGGCGGGTCGAATGAGCTGG
>CAYYSX010000609.1:0-1588 GCA_964474315.1 uncultured Verrucomicrobiota bacterium
GCCCGTAGCGCATGGGCGGTTATCTCGGGAGTACTTCGGTCGAAGGGCAAAGCGCCCCAGCCGCGGCAAAAGGTGGGAATGCCGCCGTCGCCATTCTGTAGATCCAGCAACCAGGTCGTCCCCAGACCGGCCGCTTCCCGGAGAGTCGCCTCGGGTGCGTCATGGGGATCACTGAGGTAACGGAGGGCAATGAGGGCGCCGGCGGTGTCGTCGGCGTCGGGCACCCCTCCCGGCAGGTCGGTCCAGGCCCATCCTCCGGGCGCCGCTCCAGTGTAAGGATGCTCGACCCGATGTTGTTGCCCCAACAACCAGTTCCGCAACGTGAGGCGCGCGGTCGAATCCAAGCCGCCGGGTGACGGATGAAGCGCCTTGATGGCCAGCGTGGTCACCCACGTCGCCAGATTCGTATCAATCGGCCAACTGCCATCGGGACGGGCCGATTGCCGAAGAAACTCCGCGCCGCGTCGAGCAACCTGATGCTCAGCCTGGCCCATGCTGGCCAAGCTCATCGTCACGAAACTCGTTAGCGGGGTGGCTTCCAGAAAACCGCCATTCTCGGGTTGCAGGGTTGTTAGTCGGTCCAGGGTGCGCCGGCGAGAGAGCGTGCGCAGCGGATTGAACCGGGGCGCGTGATGATGAATGACCTGCCCGATGGCAATCAGCGCCGGCAAGGCATAACTAACAACGGGCAGGCGAAGCGCTCCAAACAAGCCCCGGGGTAAAGCCGCCAGTTCGAAGGGCAGCGGTCGGACTTGCTTCCAGCCGTTCGCGCCCAGCCGTCCGCTTAGCGCCAGCGTCATGACAATGGGAACGCTGAAGGTCCGATCCTTCCCGTAGCGGGATTCGACGGCGGGAACCAAGCGATCCAACGATCCAGCCGCCCGGGTCAGCCAATCCACGGCGGCGGAAACCGTCGTGGAAAACGCTTCGTCCGCTCGCGCCACGCCAAAGGCCGCCCAGGCCAGCGCGGTGGTGCTTAGGTTGCTTCGGCTTCGGACCGTATCGCCCCAGCCGCCATCCGGATTGGCGTTTTGGGAAAGCCATTGCAGGCCGCGAAGGATGAGATCGGCGTGGCGTTTCGGATCGACTGTGGCCAGGGCAATCGTGGCCGTCGCCGTGGACAAGGCGCTGCCGCTCAACTCGCCCACCCAGTGCCCGGCCGGTCCCAGCTCGCGGAGCAGCGCCGCTGTGACGGTTTCCCTCGCCACCCGAATCTCCTGTCGAATGGATTCGTTCACAGGCTGAGATGCCCCAAGGCGAGCAGACCATAGAACGTATATTCCGCGTCCAGATGGTCATCGGCCCAATGCCCGTGGAATCCCCCTTCCGCGGACCACAAGGTATCGACGAAGTCGAGGCAGCGTTCATGCAAGCCGCTGGGAATCCGCCAATCCAACGCTGCCAAGGCATGCAGCGCGGTCGCAGTGGACAGGAGGTCCGGCAACGGCGCCTTGGGGACGGCGCAGAATCCACCTTGGGGATGCGCCTGGGCGATCAACCATTCCCCGACCCGGGCGTTCACCGGAAAGCCCAGGTGCCGGATGAGCGTCACGGCTCCGGCGGTAGCGTTGAGCGCACCGGTGGGCAT
>CAYYSX010000610.1:0-1583 GCA_964474315.1 uncultured Verrucomicrobiota bacterium
GCTGACTCTCCTTTTCGCCGGTCTTTCGCTCGTCGGCGCTGAGGAGCCAGCCGACTGGCGCATCTGGAAAAGTGCGGCCGGAACCGAACTGGAAGCCCGCCTCGTGTCCCATGACGACACCGGGGTAGTACTCGAAAAGCGCGGTGGGGATCAAATCACCGTCCGCTTGAATCAGTTGTCCGCGGACGACCAGGAGTATCTCAAGTCCACCAGTGGCCCCGACTCTACAACGGCTCCCACTCCGGCAGCGGACGGAGCGGCCACGATCGACGGCCTGGACGCCGCGCCCGGCCAGGTTTCGGGTGAGATCGCCTGTCAGGCCGATCCTCAATGGCACTACCACCTTTATCTGCCCAAGGAATTTCGGACCGATCAAGCGTGGCCGGTCTGCTTCGTGATGGACCCGAGCGGAGGCAATGCCGACACCCTCGGACGGTACTTGCCTGCCGCCGACCACCTCGGCGTGGTGCTCGCGGTTTCGAAGGAGTCGAGCAATCAACTCGCCGAATCCGCCGACGCCATTCTCGCCATGGTCAAGGACGTTTACGCCCGCGTCCCTGTCGATCGCAAACTCGTCATCGCCTCAGGCATGTCCGGCGGCTGCCGAATGGCTTACCTGCTTTCGGAGTTGTCCCCGCCCATCGGAGGCATCCTGGCCTGCGGCGCCGGTGACGGTGTGTACAAAGGCATCGATATCACCACGTATCGTCCCGCCAAGGTTCCACGGGGCACGGTCATTTGCAGCCTGATGGGGACAAACGACTACAATCGCCGCGAGGCCGTGCGCTCGTACCTCACCTACAAGAAAGATTCACGCCTGATCTGGTTTCCCGGAAATCACGACTGGGCTCCCTCCGATGTCATTCTCGAGGGCATGGCGCATGTGCTGGGTGAAATCCTCAGCTCCAGTAAAGCGAAGGATCTTGACGCCCGCCGGGCCGACTTTGCCAAACGCAGGCTCGCCATGGTCGTTGCGGACCAGACGTCGTCCCCCTGGACCGCCCATCGCTGGGCAGTCTACCTCGGCAAGTTTCCTGGGGGCACCCAGAACCAGTCGGATGCCCGATCACTGGCCGCGCGCCTGGCCGGCGACGCCCGGGTCAAATTGGCGGTCAAGGCGGAATCAGAGATCGATGCTTTCACCATCAAGTTCCTCGGCAAGGGAAACCCCGAAACCGACAAAACCCCGGACCCGGATCGGGAAAAAGAGGCCACGAAGCGCGCAGCGACCTTCGAAGGTCTTCCGCACACCGAAATCATGCGACGGCTTGGCCCGCCTCCGGGTTGATACTGCGCCCGGGACGGAGCGCGAGGCGATCCACGGAACCCGCATAATTCGACTGCCACCCAGCGGCGGGAGCCTCCACAATTTGTCTGTCGCCCTATGGCGGCACAGACATGAAAGCGAAGCTTCGGGGTGGGACGCGATCCTCCGGGCGCGTCAGCGGTTGGCGTGTCCTCGGGGCGGCCCAGTTGCCGATTCTCCCGAGGCGCCCGAGCAGGAGTCGAACCGCATAGTTTCCACTTGCCAGCCAGTGGGGGATTTGTCACGGTGGCGGCGCATGAAAAATCTGATTGTGGCG
>CAYYSX010000611.1:0-1576 GCA_964474315.1 uncultured Verrucomicrobiota bacterium
ACCTCCCAGCCATTTAACTACCCACCGAAAACGTCAGAGAACCAAAAAAAGACACTCCGGGCCAGCGAACAAAACCGGGCGGACATCCGGCGGGCACGCCGACACTGGCAGCGAGAACAAGTCCGCTGGGATCCGGCTCGGCTGGTCTTCCTCGACGAATCGGGCGCGAAAACGAACATGACCCGGCCGCGCGGGCGCGCGGCGCGCGGCCAACGGGTCCATGCCCACGCTCCCGCCGGGCGCTGGCAGAGTACCACCATGCTGGCTGCGTTGCGACTGGACGGCTCGACCGTCTGCATGACGATGGAAGGCGCGACGGACACGGAGGTGTTCCAGACCTATGTGCAAGCGGTGCTCGCTCCGACACTGCGTTCGGGGGATGACTATAACGGTTGCCAAAAACAATTTCCGAAATAGTTGAAGAAAAAGCTGGGTCCCAAGAGCTGTTTTTGGTTGAACAGAGGTGTTGCGAAGAGCCGAAGTTCAACCCAACCCCGAGAACGCCACGCAGGAGGAACTGCGCGTGGCGATGGAGGCCGTACCCAATCGGCGCAGCTACATCCGCCTCCAGGTTATCCGGGCCCTGTTGCTGGGATTTACCCGCGCCCAAGTCTGCGTCCTGTGCGCCCGTTCCGATCGCATGGTGCGCTTGTGGATTGAACTCTACAATCGCGGCGGCATTGATGCCCTGCGCACCCGCAAGCCCAAGGGGCGTCACCGCAAGGTCAAGCTGGAGCGCGTTGGCGACCTGCTCGTGCCGGTGCTCGAAAACCCCGCCCAAGCCGGCGTCGTCCACTGGACGGGTGTCAAACTTCACGGCTTCCTGAAGGAACAACTCTGCGTGGACCTGGGCTACCGCACCGCCGTACGTTGGCTGCACGAACTCAACTATAACCTGCGCTTTCCCCGGCCCTAGCCCGAACGTCAAAACGAGCAGCAACGCCGGTCCTTTCTCGAACGTCTCAAGGAGTGGACCCAAGATCCTTCCGTGAAATTGTGGTTTTGCGATGAATGCGGTGTGGAAGGCGACCCGCGTCCGAGACGACGCTGGGTTCAACCCGGACAATCCCGCACCGTTCCCTGCCTGGGAGATCACATCCGCCAGAACGTGGTGGGTGCGGTCAGTCCGCAGACGGGCGAACTCTTCAGCCTCATCATGGACGGGGTGGACACCGACGTGTTTCAGTTCTTCCTGGACCAACTGGCTGAAACCGTTCCCAAGGTCGAGGGCCTCCGTCGGTTATTCATCATGGACAACGCCTCGTGGCACAAGGTCAAGCGGCTCAACTGGCACCACTTCACGCCCAAGTATCTGCCGGGCTACTCTCCAGACTTCAACCCGATTGAGCGATTGTGGCTGCGCCTCAAGGCCGACTGGTTCTGGGACTTCATCGCCCGCACCGATGGGGAACTCACCGACCGGCTTTGTAATGCCCTGCGCTCCTTTATTGACAGCCCGGAAAAAACCGCCTCGATCTGTGCTATTCGGAAATGATTTTTGGCAACCGTTCTATGCTCTAATTTCTATAGTATTCGCGGCATGGAAACGAAGGTTCGCTTCCCTCCACCCGCTCCA
>CAYYSX010000612.1:0-1556 GCA_964474315.1 uncultured Verrucomicrobiota bacterium
CATCACCCAAGGCGCACCGCCGCTGATCGTGCCCTTTACCCTGCCAACCCCGACGTCGCAGGGTCTCCAGTTCAGCATCGCGAGTTCCCGACCCGAATTCTTCTCCCAGGCCGTGCAGATCCTCGGCACGGGCACCGAGCGCCAGTTGCGCATTCACCCGTCGCCGTTGGCGGGGATTGGCAACGTCACGTTCACCCTGCAGGCCTACGACCAGGAGGCCACCAACCGCACCAGCTTTGTGCTGACGGTCCAGCCAAGCGAGTTTACCCCGACTAACATACGAGCGGCCTCGGCGTTGAATTCTGCCTCCTGGGCCGACTTCACTTCCGATGGCTATCCGGACCTCCTCACCTACCGCCGGGCACAAGGCGGCTTGACCCCTTACCGGAACTCCGGCGGCCGCCAACTGGCTTTTCACCCCGGGCTGCCGCCCAACAGCCCCACCGAAGTCCACACCGTGGCCTGGACCGACTTCGACGGCGACGGCGCGCTGGAGGTCCTGGTGGTGGGAAGGAACAAGGCCGGCCTGTTCCGCACCGAAGCCCGGGGACATCATCGTTTCGTCGAAATCACCAACGCTTGGCCATTCCAATATTTCGTCGGCGCGGCGTGGGGCGATTTCGATGGCGACGGCGACGAGGATTTGGTGATGACCGGTTATGCCCAGGAGGGACAATCGTTGGGACAACCGTTGCCGGTCTCACTGCTCCGAAATAACCGGGGCACGGAACTGGTGCCGGTGAATACCACCTTGCCGATGACTCGGGAACGGCCGGTGGTGGGCGACTTCGACAACGACGGACGGCCCGACGTGCTGCTCTTCAACGTTGGTGGCTCGACCGAGGGCGGGGTTTGGCTCAACCAGGGCAACGGGACCTTCACCCCTTCGCGGCTCACGCTCACCACCGCCAACGAATCCCTCCGCCTCGACTGGATTCACAGCGCGGGAGCGCTGGATTTCGATGGTGACGGCTGGCTCGATGTCTGGGCCGTGCAGAAGAGCTCCGCTTTCCCCCGCTATCGTGAGCTGTTGCTCTGGCGACAGCGTTCCGGACGGCTGGAACTCCACCTCAAACTGGAGTCGGAGGATGTTCGCGACGCCGACGCGCCCGCCTGGGCCGACTTCGATGCAGACGGGCGGTTGGATTTTGTGTTTCCGCGCCTCGGTCCCGAGCTGTTCGTGCGCGACTATTGGCCCGGCTACGGGCAGGAGCCTTACTTCGCGCTCCATCGCAATCTGGGCGAGGGCGGCTTCCTCCCGGGCGGCTACCTATTTCCCGCCACCTCCGGCATCGCCGCCGCCGGCGACTTCAACTGCGATGGACTGATGGATCTGTGGACTCCCGGCGTGCTGGGCGCGCCGGGCCGGGTGTTCACCAACGCGCTGCGCGTGATCAATCCCCCGCCGGAGATCCCCCTGACGTTGCAGGCCTGGGCCTTCGATACTCAGGTGTTCTTTTTCTGGAACGAGGCGCACGATCCGAACCAGACCGTACCGCTAACGTACAATCTCCGCGTGGGCACCCGACCCGGCGCCAACGATGTGGTGCCCTCCC
>CAYYSX010000613.1:0-1523 GCA_964474315.1 uncultured Verrucomicrobiota bacterium
ACTCGACACCTCTTTCGCTCCACCCAGCGTTGAAACGCTGGGCTATTCCCGAAAAATCCCTGACAGAACTGCAATAAACTGAGATGCGCCCCGAGGCGCACTCTTCTCGCCACGCCTGCTCGTTCCGGCTCACCCGAACCCCAGGGGCAGGGCATCGATCGAGTGGATTCCATTGCCTTCCAGGTGGCTACGTTGCTGCGGGTCACAGACCCGCGCTCCTGCCCTCCGGCGACTCTACTCGCGCCCCCTCAAGTCAGCGCGTCCGGCCGTCCACGGCTATAGCTGGCCCAGGGGCTCACGTTCCCCTTCCCGTCCTCATCGGATCCGGGTTTCGAGGAAGAGCTGGTCTCCTGGCGCGGGCACGGAGATCCGCCGCACATAGCCGTCACCTTCGATTTCCAGCAGTGACTCGTCCCCCTCCGCGCCCAAGGCCGGACGCTGGTGGATCTGGTAGGAGCGTTCTGGCTGGGAGGCCAGCTCCGCCTCAAAGCGACCCTCGACCACCCGGAGATTCTGGAGGCGTTGATCCGAATCCGGAAGGAGCCGATGCAGATGGCTCCCTTCAGGACTTGAAGTGGCCATCAGCACCGCTCCATCCGGCGCCAACGCCAGGGCTCGAATCTGGGTCGGCGAACTGCGGTCCCAGAGGAGCGCGGAAAAATAGTCGTCGCGGGTTCCATCGGGATTCCAGCGGACCAGTTCCTGCGCGCCACCCAAGCTCGCGTCCCGCAACGAAATCGCACCACCGGAGGGAAGGCGAATAAAGCGGTGGTCCAAAAGCCCGCCGAACAGGTAGTGATTGTCACCGTTCCGCCTCTCGAACGTCGTCAAGGGCCGGCCGTCGGCGTCCATTCGCAACAGAGGCAAGCCGGTTAGCAAGGTGTTCCCCGGCTCGACGAATATCTCCCGAACCGAGCCCACGGACACCTGAAACTCGGGGTCCAGCGAGCCATCGTCGCGCAGACGCAACAGCCCCGTCAGCGGTGGATTGGTCAACACTTCCCCGGACCGATTCCAGACGCGTCCCCCGGCGACCAGCACGCGTCCTTCCTCATCCAGCGCGAGGGCATCCACCCCCTGCCAGTTTTCCAAGGGGGATTGAAACGTCAGATCGACCGTGAGATCCGGCTTGAGCCTCGCTAGATTGAAGGTGGTGAAGTCGCCCACCTGGGTAAACGCTCCCCCGATCAGGTATCCCCCTTCGGGCAGCGGCAGCACCGCGCTCAGATGGGGCGTGTCCAAGGTGGGAAAGTTGCGGGCCACCGTTCGACCTTGCGCATCCAGTTCCGTACAGCCGGAAGCCGGTTCGTCGGCGAATTGGGAGAAATGACCGGCCACCAGCACGCCGCCTCCCGGCAGGAGTCGCAACCTCTCCACTTGGCCATTGCCTCGGATCACCCCCTGATCGCCAAAGGTCGGATCCAGCCGGCCGTCCTGGTCCAGCCGGGCGAGCATGACTTTGGGCGCTTCGGACAACGCCGTGCTCCAACTGCCATCGCCGATCAGGATTTTGCCGTCCGCCA
>CAYYSX010000614.1:0-1514 GCA_964474315.1 uncultured Verrucomicrobiota bacterium
GAAAGCTCCAAGTTCCCGGTTCCCAGCCAGAACAGGGCGTTGGAGAAAAGAGCTTCGGTCGCCTCCCTTCCAGCCAAGCTACACCACGAGCCGGGGAATGGTGAGGGGGGAGCTTGGACGTTGACCCCTGGAGCTTATTTGGAGCTTGGAACTTGGCTTTTGGAGCTTTCGCCTGGTTCCCCAACGTCCGACCGCTTACCACTTCAGCCCGGTAATGATCCGCGCCCCGCGCTTGTAGGTGAGGTAGCTGTAAAACCACTGCCAGAGCACCGCCACGCGGTTGCGGAAGCCGATGAGGAACAGCAGATGGACGAACAGCCACGCCAACCAGGCGGGATAACCGGAAAACTCCAACGAGCCGATTTTAGCGACGGCGGCGGATCGACCAATCGTGGCCATGGAGCCTTTGTCCCAATAAGCAAAGGGTTTTCTTGATGGGCGTCCGTCCAGTTCGTCTTCCATGAGTCGGGCCACATGGGCACCGCCTTGCATCGCTGCCGGGGACACCCCGGGTACCAGCTCGCCGTCGGCGTTCCGGACCAGAGCGGCGTCGCCAATGACGAAAATCTCCGGGTGACCGGGAACACTCAGGTCGGGGTTGACCTGGACCCGCCCGGTCCGGTCGGTCGGTGCTCCCAAGCGGGCGGTCAGCGGGGAGGCCGCCACCCCGGCGGCCCACAGGATGTTGCCCGCCTGGATGACTTCACCGGTGTTCAGGGTCACTTGGCCGGGAGCGAGATCCTTCACCAAAACACCACAACGAATCTCCACTCCCAGCGCTGCCAGTTGTTCCTCACCGCTGATGCCGAGCGACGGAGGAAACTGTCCAAGAATGTGCGCCCCGCCTTCGATCAGGATGATCCGCGCCCGGGACGGATCGATGCGACGGAAGTCGCGCCGCAGCACGTGACGAGCGAGTTCCGCACAGGCCCCGGCGAGTTCCACCCCGGTGGGGCCGCCGCCAATCACCACGATGGTGGTCAGCCGGGCTTGTTCCACCGGGTCCGGCGAATTCTCCGCGTGTTCGAAGGCGAGGAGGACTTCCCGCCGGATGCGTTGTGCGTCTTCCAATGACTTCAAGCCCGGGGCCATGGCTTCCCATTCCGGATGGTTGAAGTAGCTCGTCCGGCCTCCCAAGGCGAACACCAGGTAGTCGTAGGAGAGGCGTTCCCCATCGACGAGCACGACTCGATCCGCCGGGAGGATGTCTTCGACGTTGCCCAAGCGGACTTGCAGATTGGGCCGGTCGCGCAAGATGCAGCGGATAGGCTGGGCAATTTCCGGCGCCGACAAACCCGCGGTGGCGACCTGATACAGCAGCGGTTGGAACAGGTGATGATTTTGCCGATCCACCAGGAGGATTTCGGCCGTGGGATGCCGGAACGACTTGCAGAAGGTCAGTCCGCCGAATCCGGCGCCCAGGACGATCACGCGCGGTGGGTTACGGCTCATCGTGGCGACCAGAGTGCCTGGGCAGGAGGTAAAGGGGAAAGCGGTAAGAGCGGGGAAGGGGC
>CAYYSX010000615.1:0-636 GCA_964474315.1 uncultured Verrucomicrobiota bacterium
AGAAGCGGTACACCTGCACCGTGGCACCGCTGCTGGAGGGGAGGCGATGCCGACGGGCGACCCACGGGTGGCAAGGAGTTGCTGGCCTTTTCTGCGAAATACACCACCGACTCCGAAGGACGCTGGCAGAGCCACGATGCACCGGCGGAGGTGCTGGAACGGACTGGAATCGAACTGAAGCATCCCGACTACCTGCCCGGGAGGTTGCACCCGGTGGATCAGGATCCCCAGGTCCTGACCGAGTTAAGGGCCGGCACGCATGTGTGGACCCTTCAGTCCGGTCTGACGGTCAAAGGACAGGTCACCGACGCCCAGAACCAACCGTTGGCCCAAGCCCGGGTAACGGTGGGCCGGCCCTATCATTCCAACACCAAGAGCACAGAAACCGGGCCGGATGGTCGGTTCCTGATCCGAAGTGTCGAGGCGGGTGCGCAGCTCGTTTCGGTGCAGGCCAAGGGATTCAAGGCGGCCGCCCATACGACCGAGGTTTCCGCCACCAACGAAATGGAGATCCACTTCATCCTCGAGCCGGGCCAGGCGCTCCGCGGGCGGGTGGTGGACCCCAATGGCGTCCCCATTCCCGCGGTGCGGGTAGCGCATGAAACGGATCGGTTCAGCCCGGGAACTCGGCAGCTT
>CAYYSX010000615.1:646-1512 GCA_964474315.1 uncultured Verrucomicrobiota bacterium
ACCGTGACCGACGCCGAAGGCCGGTTCGAGTGGGATTCCGCGCCGGAGGAGACCCTCGAATTCTATTTCGGTGCGCCGGGTTGGACCCAGCGGCGCGGCGTGAAATTGGCTCCCCAAGCCGAAGAACATGTCATCACGCTGCAACCGCCGCGCCGGATCGTGGGACGGGTCGTGGACACTGAAGAAGGCCAGCCCATCCTGGAGTTCAAGGTTCATCCCGCGCAGGGCGATGCCGAGCGCTTTCACCGTTGGTCGGCCATCGACCAGAGGTCTTTCCAGGATTCCGAAGGTCGGTTCGAGCTAACCCTGGGTGAGGAGGAACACAACGTACTACGCGTCGAAGCGGAAGACCACGAACCGCGGCTGGTGGTGATCCCCGAGGAGGAATCCCCGGTGATCGAAATGACCATCGAACTCAAGCCGGATCCGGGCCTGACGGGGATCGTGGTGACACCGAATGGAGAGCCGGTGGCGGGCGCGGTCGTGGCCCTGTGTGGGAACAACGGAAACGGTTTGGTGATCCTCGACCGGGGTCGCATTGAGAATGACCTCGGCGACTTCGGACGTCCATCGGCCACCACGGGAGCCGATGGACGCTTCAAGCTTCGCTCTCTGCCCAATGCAGATCGGATCATCGCGGTGAACGCGAACGGTTACGCCGAAACGAGCCCAGCGGCGCTTCGTGCTACCGGGACTCTAGTCCTGCAACCCTGGGGACGGATCGAAGGAGTGGTCTGGTCGGAAGGCCGTCCTGCCGCGGACGTCGAATTGCGGCTCACTTCGGGCGGCTCACCCATGCTCTCGTTGGAGGGCTATCGCGTGGTAACCGACCCGGAAGGCCGGTTTGCTTGGGACCGGGTGCCGCC